>NZ_JAUBUY010000012.1:0-19803 GCF_036705565.1 Microcoleus sp. AT8-B5 | reverse complement strand
GGAATGTCGGACTGTCGGACTGTCGGAATGTCGGACTGTCGGACTGTCGGACTGTCGGACTGTCGGACTGTCGGACTGGGACAAGCAATAAACGCTTAAAGAAATACTCCCAATCCGCGGCTAACGGCATTTCCTATACGATCGCACAACGAAGCATCCGGCACTCCCTGTCCTTCCTGTTCCCATTTTTCCACGAGTTGGCGGCCTAGGGGCGTGAGGCGAAAACTGTCGGTAATGCCTTGTCCGTCTACTTCCCGCCGCAGTACGCCGACTTGGATCAGCCAGAGTAGCGAGTTTTCGGCTACGAGTTCGGATACGGGCGATCGGGTGTAGCCGCTTTCGACACCGGAATTTGAGGCGATCGCAGTTAGGAAAACACTGTTATCGCGGATGGTCTGGAAGAAGTGTAATTGAAAAGGGCTGCACCGGACCGCGCGATCGGCTCTTTTGACAGTGCGATCGGGATAACTAATAGATTTAAATGCTTCGGATGGAATAAAAGTCATTCAAAAAACCTCTGAACAGGTACTATATTTTTAATTGTTACAGATATCCGAGCGGGCTGATTCACCCTATCGATCCTAATTTTACACTTATTATGACCGATACACTAAATAACATCAACAAATTTGTTGAATACGTTCGTACTTTGAAGGGAGACGAAAAAGGCGAAGCTCAAGTATTTTGCGATCGCCTGTTTCAAGCCTTCGGTCATCTAGGCTACAAGGAAGCGGGAGCCGAACTAGAATTTCGAGTAAAGGCGAAAGGCAAAACTACGAAATTTGCCGATTTGCTGTGGCGGCCCAGGTTGTTGCTGGAGATGAAAAAACGGGGCGAAAGACTGGAAAAACACTATCAACAAGCCTTTGAATACTGGCTGGAGCTAGTGCCGCAACGTACCAAATATGTGGTTCTTTGCAACTTTGATGAATTTTGGATTTATGACTTCGATTTACAACTGCGGGAACCGGTAGATCGCATAAATCTCGAAGAGATACCCGATCGCTTCACAGCCTTAAACTTTCTTTTCCCCGAAAATCGCCAGCCTTTATTCAATAACAATAAAATTGATGTAACGCGAACTGCCGCTGACAAAGTTGCTCTACTTTTTAATCGCTTGGTAGAGCGCGGCGAAAAAGTAGAAACGGCTCAAAGGTTTATCCTTCAGTGTGTAGTAGCATTGTTTGCTGAAGATATCTATTTGTTGCCGCGCGGTTTATTCACCGAGTTTTTAGGTGATTGCCAGATGAATCGAGTTAGTTCCTACGATTTAATTGGGGGATTGTTTCGGCAAATGGGGAGCGATCGCCCCGCACCTAAAGACAGCCGCTATCGAGATGTATCCTATTTTAATGGCGGTATCTTCTCAGTTGTTGAACCCATCGCCCTGACTCGCAGCGAAATCGATCTGCTATTGGAGGCAGCAAAGGAACGGTGGTCAAAGGTAGAACCTGCGATTTTTGGTGCGTTGTTTGAGTCCAGTATGGGCAAAGAGGAACGTCATGCCTTGGGTGCTCATTATACCAGCGAGGCAGACATTCAAAAAGTGGTTTTGCCTACGATTATCCGCCCGTGGCGAGAACGGATTGAAGCTGCGAAGACGCTCAAAGATTTGTTGGCACTGCGGCAAGAATTACTTGATTTCAAAGTTCTCGATCCAGCTTGCGGCAGCGGTAATTTTCTCTATGTTGCTTATCGGGAACTGAAGCGACTAGAGGCACAACTGCTAACTAAAATTCATGAAAATTTCTCTCGTGCTGCTAATGCGATAGGTACGATGTCGCTGGTGAAGACAAGCCAGTTTTACGGCATTGACATCAAACCCTTTGCCGTGGAATTGGCAAAAGTGACGCTGATGCTTGCCAAAAAGTTAGCCTTAGATGAAGAAAACCAGTTGCTCAATACGGTACAGTTGAACCTGGCATTGGAACTAGAGCAAGCATTGCCGCTCGATAATCTCGATCGCAATATCCGCTGTGATGATGCTCTGTTTTGCGAGTGGGAACAAGTTAATGTAATTATTGGCAATCCTCCCTTTTTGGGTGGTAAGCAGATGCGCTTGGTTTTGGGTGATGAATATATCGATCGCATCTTTGCTAAATTTCCTGAAGTAAAAGATTCTGTGGATTTTTGCACCTATTGGTTCCGTCTTGCCCATCAACATTTAGGAGAAAATTGCCGCGCTGGTTTAGTCGCCACCAATTCCATTTCTCAGGGTAAAAGTCGTAAAGCTGCCCTAGATTACATTGCCCAAAATGGCGGCTGCATTTACGATGCCATCTCCACACAACCTTGGTCTGGTGAAGCTAAAGTACATATTAGCATTATCAACTGGCTCAAAACCTCTGATGCTCAAGAATTAACCTACCGTATCGATCACACAATTGTCTCAAACATTAACTCTTCTCTAAAAGCTGAAGTTGATGTTACCCAAGCAGTGCGACTGAAGACAAATTTGAATCGATGTTTTGCAGGTATAACTCCTGTAGGTACGGGCTTTATTGTGTCCTTGGAGCAAGCTGAAGTATGGAATAAAGTCAATCCCAAAAATCGGGAAGTAATTCGTCCTTTTCTAGAAGGTAATGACCTCGTAGCCAACCCCTACAGAGGTCTAAAAAATTTGATTATCGACTTTAATGACATGAGTATTGAAGAGGCAAGTGAATATGTCCAGCCTTTTCAATGGGTTAAAATGAGAGTGAAACCAGAAAGAGATTTGAATCGTAGAAAGGTTTATCAAAAATACTGGTGGCAATTTGGAGAACGAAGACCCGCAATGCGTCAAGCCCTAAAATCGGTTTCTCAATACTTTGCAGTTACTCAGACATCGAAATGGGCAATTTTTCTTCCTTGTCCTATTGAATGGCTACCTAATGCTAGAACGCGAGTTGTTACCTGCGACGACTTTTATATTTTGGGAATACTCACATCTAGCACTCATCAGATTTGGATGCACGCACAAAAATCAACACTTAAAGCCGATATTTCTTACACTCACAACACCTGTTTTGAAACCTTTCCCTTTCCCCAAAATTGCCCAGAAAAAACCAAAACTGAAATTCGAGCAGCTATGCAGGTTCTCCATAACTATCGTACAGAGTATATGGAGCGCAAACAGTGTGGTATTACCCAATTATACAACGAGTTTTTTAATGAACCTGCCAGCCAACTCGCCAAACTCCACGCCCAATTAGACCAACTCGTTTGCAAAGCCTACGATATCAAAACAAACCAAGACCCCTTAAAGTTTCTATTAGAATTAAACTTTGAAGTTGCACAGCGAGAAACTGAGGGATTACCTGTTGTCGCTCCCTGTTTGCCACCTGTTGTATAAAATCCCAGTGAATTAATTACAGACGATTTTTTAATTTTTGTTGCAAGAGCGATGGGTTTTGAGCTTTCAATTGGCTGGCAAATTCTGCATCTGCTTCGATTGCAGAGCGAATTTCATCTCGACGATCGTGATAATAGGCTAAAGCTGCATAGATATCAGATAAAGTAATACTCGGATAGTGATACAAAATTTCGTCTGGTGACATTCCCATTTGTTCGTGCCAAACAACTATATCCTGAACTCGGATGCGATGTCCGGCGATACGGGGTTTTCTCCCACAGATTCCTGGGGTGATTTCGATATGTTCTTTAATGACGGCGATCGACATGGTAGGGAATTAATATAGGATGTGTCTTCTATTTTAGGACAGGCTAGACGAGTTTGGCTGTAAAAGGCATTTTAAGCTATGGTATTTTTGATGGATATTGCGAATTTCCGCCGTCGCCAATGGACTTGAGTCAAGGTGATTGCTTGAACTGGAACTCGAATAACGAGCGTAGCATATTCGAGTTCCAGTTCAAAAAAAGCGATTTCCATCGCCGATAACTTTTTCAATCGCCGAAGCACAAAATCAATTAAAATACATTTATAAATCCCAAGGGAAACAAAACTATGACATTACCAGTTGGGTGCGCCGCCCCTCAGTTTACCGCCAAAGACACCAACGGCAACACCGTCTCCCTGTCCCAATTCGCAGGTAAAACCGTAATTCTGTATTTCTACCCCAAAGATGACACCCCCGGCTGCACCAGACAAGCCCAAAGCTTCAAAGCAGCCCATGAAGAATACAAGGGCAAAGATATAGTAGTTCTCGGTGTCAGCCGCGACAACGAAGAATCGCACCAAAAGTTCACAGAAAAATACGGTTTACCTTTCCAGCTATTAGCAGATGTTGATGGCACGATTACCAAAGCTTACGATGTGGAGAAAGGCGATTATGCCAAGCGCGTCACCTTCGTCATCGACGGTACTGGCAAAATTATTCAGGTTTATGAAGGGGAAACCATGAAAGTTGACACTCACGCTCAAGATATTCTCGTCACCATAGTTTAGTCGAAGTTTAGCCGAAGTTTAGTCGATCGCGCTAACACTCCTGCACGCACCAAAGCGCTAAAAACCCGGTTCCTTCCTAGATGCCTCGTTGCTATAGGCAATATTCTCCTAGGAACCGGTTTTTTTTAGTAAGGAATGAGAATTAAATAACTTCCACTCTTGAAAGTGGGATGGGCGTCCCGCCCGTCCAAAAAGGATGGGCGTCCCGCCCGTCCCACAATAACAATTAAAATTGTAAGTTATTTAATTCGCGTTCCTAAGTCCTGACCGAAAGCATCCAGGATACAAGCCCCCGCATTCATCTCGCGCAAGTCAATGCTTCAATTCTAAAATCTAAAATCTAAAATCTAAAATCGCGCAATCGATTGACTCAGCAAGTGAGGGGTCAAGGGTACAGGGGGAAACAACCGACTCGAATTAAATTCCTTCCCTCAAAACTTGCACCACAAATCAGCTCAACCAGGCATATATTCGGTTAAGGTGCTTATGGTACGTCTAAAGTTAGATTTGTGGCGCAACTCCCGCCAATAGTTAAAAACTTATGCTGGAAAAGGCATTAACCGCCCGTAGGCTGAATCTAGGGGCGATTTTGTCCTGGTTCAGGTCATGGTGTTTAATAAAATCAGAAGTTATCCTTGCTTTAGCTGAATAACTAAGTAGGTAGAGGGATATATAATGACAACCAACAACATTATTTTGAGTTACTTAGGCCCGCGAGAAATTGAGGTCAATAGAGCCGCTGTGTTACTTGGCACTTTTGACACAAATCTAGTGGCAGCGATTTCAGCATTAGAAGGCTCAAATGCCCTGAATGTCGGGAGAAATCTCTCTAGAGGCATTTGGAACATCAGTTTAGAAAAAGGATTCGATAGCGCAGGAACTCGCACAGTGCAGGTGAGGGCAACTGATAAGACTGGCAAAGTTATCGGCCAACAAACAATTAACATCAAAGTTAATCCTGCTTCTGGGGCACCCGCTCAAATTTTCACGTTAATTACTCTCACAGATACCAAATTCAAAGCCGGAACACTGCCCGCCAGCAATCTCAACGATCTGCAAAAAGCGGACATACCAGCAGGGAAAATATATCCAGTTAGCGACTACGAGTTAGAAGACGGACATCTAAATGTTCAACTAAATAATCCAATTTATCCGGTGGGAAAAACCGGCTTTTTCTACGAAAAACACGTACTCATAACCAAAGGCGCAAAAATTCTCATATTCGATCGCGCCGAGTTGCCGACCCCGCCTCCTGGAATGCAGTTACTGTGGGTGATCAAAAAGACCTGGTTAAAGTTCACCCCCGCAGATTCTGGAACTTTAGGCCCAACTCAGAAATTACTATTTAACCCAGGAGAAACTTTCAATCTTCTCGGCTACGCTTGCGTGGAAAACCATTTCAGAGTCGCTTTTGCTCGGGCAGTTCCTAACTTAGGAACTTCGGGATTTCTGTACTGGCTGCACGTCCAAATTTTGCGAGACGGGAGGGGAATTGAGTATGATAGAAATGCAGTTACGATGACAATCATCAAAACAACTGTGTTTAAAAAGCGGCCGATAAATGCCGCTAGCCTGCCACCCCAAGAAAAAATTACCTTGCCGGCGGGAATGATTTACGGAATTGCCGGATTCTTGATCGAACAAAGCCACATTAAAGTCTCGCTGACCGAGAATTTGCCACAATTTGGCAATACAGGCTTCATTTATCCCGATTTTGTGCAATTCAGCCGCGGTGGCAAAT
The DNA here is from genome assembly GCF_036705565.1 of Microcoleus sp. AT8-B5. Lineage (NCBI taxonomy): Bacteria > Bacillati > Cyanobacteriota > Cyanophyceae > Oscillatoriales > Microcoleaceae > Microcoleus > Microcoleus sp. AT8-B5. Next base: position 13,675 of record NZ_JAUBUY010000012.1, on the reverse strand, counting down.
CTTTTAATCCCGCTGTGAATTTAACTTATCAAGGGCCGTCAGAAGTTTTAGTAAATCAGCCGATCGTCCTTCGGGGTACTTTTGACCGGCAACAAGCAGCAAAAATTGACGTGATAGCTGAGGATAAATTTCCCCTAACCGTCACTCTAAACCAAGAGACTAGCACTTGGCAAGTTAATTTGTCTAAAGGATTTAGCGTAGCTGGAGCTCGGTGGCTCAGGTTGCGGGCAACTGACAGCAAAGGCAACGTTACTGGCAGCCAAATAATTTACATTGCCGTAACTTCCGATCCGCTAACTGTCGGACGAGGTTTGACCTTAAAGATAGTTTCTGACACTTTGTTTAAGGTAGTTCCTCTTGATTCTTCCAGGCTCAACAATCAGCAAAAAGTTGTTGTCAAAGCAGGCCAGACGTTGGCCGTTAGCAAATACGGATTTATTGACGGGCATCTCAAGGTGGTTCTGGATTCAGCAATTTGGCCGATCGGCACTTTTGGCTATTTTTATGAACCCGACGTTCAGTTGGCAAAAGGTACTCAAATCCTAAGATTTGACCTGGCTGACGTACCCAATAGCAACGGGGGCGCTCAACTTTTGGTAACTCAAACAACTCAGATTAAAGCTAAACCCGAAGATTCATCGAAACTGCCTGCCGATCAAATTGCTGACCTACTTTTAGGCAGCACCTATGCCATTACTGGTTATGCCTGCATTTTGGGGCATTTCCGAGTAACTCTCGCCCAATCTATTCCCGGTTTCGGCAATATCGGATTTATTTATTGGCAGGACGTTAAAATTAAAAAAGACGGCAAAGAAGTTCCCTTTGACGCGGATGCTTTGACGATGACAATCCTGCAAGCAACTGTCTTTAAAAAACGGCCGGTAGATTCTTCTAGCCTGAGCAGTACCGAGAAAACTACGCTGCCTTTAGGTCGAGTTTACGGCGTGAACAGCTACGGTGCGGAAGGATCTCACCTGAAAGTTTCTCTGACTGAAGAACTGCCGAATTTGGGCAATACAGGTTATGTTTTTCCTAGTTTTGTTCAGTTCAAGCGGGGAGATAAAATTTTCGATCCGGTTCCGAACAATGTGGAATTGAACGTGCCGTATTTTTCGCAGCGAGACAATCCGCGTTTTGACTGGTCTACTTGCAACGTAACTTCGATCGCCATGGTGCTTTATTATTACGGCCTTCGTTCTAAGTGGGGCGGACAGTTGGAGGATGAGTTGTTGCAGTGGTGTTTCGACTATGCCGGCCAGGGATCTCAAACGGATCACAGCGTGCTTTCGGCGCTGATTCAGGCCTACGGGTTTAAGACGAGTTTTAGTACGACTCGCAAATGGGCCGAGGTGCGATCGGAATTGCTAAATCGGCGGCCAGTAGTTTTAGCAGGAGATTTTACTGCTGCCGGTCACATTCTTACTGTCATTGGCTACAATTCTCAGGGTTATATCGTGCAAGATCCTTGGGGAGATGCACTCACTGGTTACAGCGATACTGAGGGGAGAAAGTTGATGTATCCCTACAGTTATGTCAATCAAGTTGCTGGGCCAGATGGGAATGTTTGGGCACATTTTATCTATCCATAATTTACTCTACTGTTAGCAAATTGTGAGGCACTGCGGCTATTCGTAAGGTGTGCATAACAGCTATTCGTAAGGTACTTAATGCACACCCTACCTAACTTAGGAAATCTTGCGCTTAGGAATGAGAATTAAATAACTTACAATCTTTATTGTTCTTGTGGCATGGGCGTCCCGCCCGTGCATAAAGGACGGGCGGGACGCCCATCCCACTTTCAATAGTGTAAATTATTTAATTTGCGATCCTTAATTTTGCATTTTGCTGCGCCAATGCCTAAAAAGCTCAACCCTACTAAAGTACCAAACCAAGTGGGAGCATCCCGCTGTTTAACTAGACAGAAATACTTAGGGGTTGCTGAATATATCGCCCGCGTGTTACGTGGCCTGGGTTATTTGATCGCGCGATCGAGAGTAAAGTCGCAGCGATCAACAGGTAGAATAGGTCAAAAGCCGTGCATCACCACCTGCGATCGTGTATAAAAAAGCTGAGCTTGCCCCAAGCCCCCCATCCGACGCAAGAACTCCCCTTTGAAGGAAGATTATCAGAAGATAACCGTTGGGTAAAAATGGCCCAACTAATTCCTTGGTCGAAATTTGAATCAGACGCAAAAAATGAATCAACCAATCAAGGAAAATTAATCATAGATGCCACCTGTGCCCCAGCAGACATTAGCTACCCCACCGACTAAGGACTATTAAACAAGGCAAGAATTCACACAGAAAAAATCATCGACATTTTTTATAATCCCGTCAAAGTAAAAATTAATAAAAAACCCAGAACCTACCGAAAAATAGCCAGAAAAGACTACTTAGCAGTAGCCAAACAACCACGACCATTACGAAACAAAAAAATCCCAGCCTTGAAAAAATAACGGCAATATATTAAAAGAAACCTCGCTCATATTGAACAGCTAATTGAATCAGGTGCCACCCTACAAAGTATGACCAAAAAGCAATATAAAACCTTGCTAGTTGTCACAGAAGTCTATCGGCAACAACTCTGGTTATTTGAAAATAAAAAACAGAGTATATCGGACAGTTGGGGTAAGTTTAAGCCAACCGCACATCCGTCCCATTGTCAGAGGAAAAGCAGGGAAACCTGTAGAGTTTGGAGCAAAACTATCAGCGAGTTGCAGTGAAGGATATGTATTTTTATACCGGATGAGCTGGGATAATTTTAACGAATCAGGAGACTTAAAAGCACTCATTTGAAGCCTTTAAAAATTACACAGGATACTATCGGTGAATCAGTCCATGCCGTTAGCGAAGCCCTCGAAGAGGATCGCATTTACCGAAATCGGGAAAACCGAGCATGGTGCAAAGAAAAAGGAATTAGAATCAGTGGGCCACCCTTGGGAAGACCCCCAGCAACTGTGAGTAAAGAAAAAAAGAAGCAAGCCTTAGAAGATGAGAGGATTCGTCAGGCAATTGAGGGAAAATTTGGGGCTTGCGTAAACGCAGATTTAGTCTCGATCTCATCATGGCAAAACTTGATAATACTTCACAGACAGCTATTGCTATCACTTTTTTAGTCATGAACCTTTCTACCTGGTTAAGATGGGTTTTTTTTTTGTTTTTATGCCGTTCGTGGAAAACAATGCCCATTTTTGGCTCTAATATAATCTGCGTTTATAACTTGCTCACATTGACGAAGGAAAAACTCATCTTTAACTCTGCTTGAATATATCGTGAGCTCCTGTTCTTAGTTTGCGATCGATTATTCAGCAAGCCCTAATTCGTTCATTGTAACTCAAAAAAGCCTGAAGTGATTACGGATCAATCACTTCAGGCTGGAATTTTTTAAATTTATAACCATCAATTCTATTTAAATACCTGCAAAATGTGGGATGTACATTTATTGGTTAACGTTAACCCGACTGATGTCGCTAGCTTTGTCCTGCAAAGAGTCAAAGGCAGGGCTTCCAGTTACTTAAGAAAAGAGTTTCCTGAATAGTGAAAATTGCCTACCTTGTGGACTCCTAGTTATTTTGTCGGTAGTGTTGGCAATGTCTCAACTGAAACCGTCCGAAAATATATTGAAGAACAGAGAAATAAATACTCCGCAACACTGGTAGCCTAAAGACTACAACTGCGTTTCATCAAGAGCTTGAAATACCGGGGTTCTCACGCGACGCGCTATAGGCTGCAGAAGCTAGTCGTTGTTCAAATAACCACTGTTTGCTTTCAGGAGAATCATCCAGCCAGCGATCGATCAAGTCCGCCCATTTGACAGGCAGACGCAACTCCTGCCAGGTTGAGTGAGAAGCGACAGAAAGATTGTGGTAAAGCGCTGAATCCGAAATAACTTTTTCGATACATTCTGCTAAAGCCAGAGAGTTCCCCGCTTCAAAAATCATCGAATTAATACCGTGTTTTAAGTGGGTTTTAAACATCGGGTGATCTGAAGCTACTATCGGTGTTCTAGTCCGTAAAGCGTGCTGAATAGTCAGGGGAAAACCTTCGGGATACTCGTGCCTGCTAGTAACTAACACGAGATCGGATTCTCTCATTAAAGGTTCTAAACTCTGAGTTGGCACGATTCCCAGAAAATCTACACAATCTTTAATTTGTAACTCTTCGACTCGCTGGGCAAAAAACTCCTCTTCACCTTTACCTGCCATTTTTAAGTGAACTGATATATTATTCCGTTCTCTTAACTTTGCTACGGCTCTCAATATATCACCCACGCCCTTACTTTGTATTAACGAACCAGCGTAAAAAAGTTGAATTTTTTTGATGTCCGCAGGGATTGTTTTCGGCGACAAAGAGCCGGGATTGGTCTCTAAGAGAAAGTCCCAGGGAATTATTTTATCAGCTTTTACTCCTATTTGTTGGAACAATAAAGATGACGTAATGCCGTAAGTTCCAACCCATTCTATTTGCTTGTTATTCAACAATTGGGACAGGAAATAGTTGCGGTATTTATTGCGCCAAGTTGTTGTCGCAATAGATTCTGCAAATACAGCGATGGTTTTAATTTTGTTTTTTATTGCCCACTTAAAAATGTCTGGAAAAGTCGTCCGCATGACTAAATGAGTCGGCTTTTGCTGGGCAATTAACTCGATCAATTTTTGGGTATCAATTTTGTAATTAAATCCGCAACCGATCGCCCGCACGCCGTTTTCTAGAACCCGATCGTTAAATTCGGGTGTCATGCAGCAAATAACCGTTACTGACTCAGCTCGTTTTGCCATCTCGGTGACGGCATCAACAGAATATTTTTGAGCGTAGTATGTTTCGCTTCCACCTTTGGCTAAACGATCAAAGGCTTCTGCGTAATCGCCGGCATACTGAACTATGACTAAGCGCATTTTCCTCAACTCTGGTTGTAAAGTATTTAATAGGACTTACGATGCAAAAGATGTGTAAGTAGGTTGATCGGGACGGTTTGAGGTACCGCCACAACCGCACTATTAATTTTATTTTGCTTCAGTCTTATTATAAAGAGTTTCGGCAACAGCCAGGTCAATAGATAGCGGCCGCAGTCGCTTTGTATTGGGGGTTTCAGGCTAATTTTCTCTTGATGTATCTGAGAGTGTGTTGCAAGTAGAATGCGGGAATTAATCCCGACTAAGTAAGGAGAAATACTGTCCCCTGCAATTTGATCTCCGAAGTTGCGATCGACACTCACTCTCGACACTCACTATCGGTACTCAGTTAGCATATTGGAGGGGATGCCAGCAGAATTGGGCTATAAAGTTCACAAATCGTGACAATATTTGGTTTTACGGCGCTCAATAAGCCAAAGTTTCTAAAGTTTCTCGCAGATAGGAACGAACCTGCTGATCGAGGGTGGCATTTTGGTGCTGACGCTCAAAATTGAGTTCTAGCTGCCAGCGTTGAAATCCTGAACTTGCGCCGATCGCGGATTTGAGACTGCCCCAGATTTCAGAATCTTCGCACAGCTCGATCGGCTCGGCGGCTTGAGGTTCTTGTGCGATCGGTAGATAATTCGCCATATTGTTATACCTCTGTTTTAATCCCCTGTAAGGATTGAAAGCTGACCTTGACACTCTCTATTATAGATTCTTCTCTCCAAAGAGCCAACCTAAAATATCCACAACCTGCGATTAAAAATTAAATATTAAGACTATTAATAATCTCTATCACAAGAGGGGTGTTACCTATTTTCTTCACAGCATACATCTGTACAAATTAAAGTAGCTTAAACTACAATTGTCCCCTTATTAATTTTTTATTTCACTTTTTTTCGATCGACTCTTCGGGTAGAGATGTAACGCCGTTGGAGTCAGCAGGTTTTGGGTTGACAATACTGCCGACTGACGAATTCCCTCTTGTGGATGCTGAACCAATTGACTCTGCCGCTGCAGCCACAGCGGCAGTTGTCTCGGCTGCCAAAGCCGGCAAAAGTCGATCGACTTGCCAAGGCGCGATCGTAAAATCCTGCCGAATTTTTTCTAAAACATGAGGCTGTGTCGCTGCAAATTCTGATTCCGGCGTCAGCAAAACCGCCATGACACTAGCAGACACCTGCAAAAACAAATTGCTAGCTAAAAAAGCAGCAACTGCCAACAACAATCCAGCCCACCGCCAGGAAGGAGGAAAGGGAGCAACCGTTGCCGCGAGGGGAGCCAATCGGTAGAGTTGCCACAAAATTACTGCCAGCAAAACAGCTACAAAAAGAGCGATTCCTTGATTTAACTTAGTTTTAAATCGAGTCAGAAGCCGCTGCTGCACCGAAGTTAAATTCTGCGGTTTCACCGCCACAACTAAAATACTAAAAATGTAAAAAGGGCGGAACCACTGCATCCACAGCACAGGAACAATACCGGCTACAGCCACTAAAAATATTTCTAACCAGACAGGGAGCAGGGGAGAACCCACTGCGAGTCCCAGCAAGCACACTCCTAGGAATATCGGCAGTGCAGCCGCCCCAGAAAGATGAATCCACAAGAAAGGATCTGACCAAAAAGAACGCACTTTAAAAAATAATTATGAGTTATGAGTTTTGAATTTTGAGTTTTGATAGTCGGGGACGCATTCTTAAGCAATAAACCTGGTGCAAAGAGTACATCTCTAGAAGTAACACCAAGCATTTTGGGAGGAAACTCGATTGCGGTGCGTAAGTCTTATTGGAGTTTGAAATTTTGAATTTTTAGCAACAGCCAAGACGATGAGGACGTTGTTAATTGTGGATATATTTGCTTTTCTTACTTCTTCCTTCTCTCCTCGATAACTAAAACCTTCTGCCTTCTGGATTCTTGCTTCTGCTATAAGTTAAAAACAAAAGTTGCGAGTGATGACTTTAGGAGTATTGAGTGAAGAGAAGAGTTGCGAGCGATCGGCAATTTAGTTGCGATCGCTCAAAAATTCTCTTCCCTCTCAACACTCACCACTCAAAACTATTGAGAGAGAGTCCGGCGTTTAGTAACCATCCGGTAGGCTTCAATAATATCGCCATCCGCCCAGTCGCTAAACCCGCTCAAGGAAATGCCGCATTCAAAGCCAGCATTGACTTCCTTGGCATCTTCCTTCATCCGTTTTAGGGAGTCGAGGACACCTTCGTAAACGACATTGTTGCCCCGGCGCACCCGCACCTTACAGTTACGGATGACTTTGCCAGAGAGTACCATACATCCAGCCACAGCCCCGCGACCGATCGCAAAGACAGCGCGCACTTCGACGCTTCCCAAAGGTTCTTCCACCAATTCGGGTTCCAGCAGGCCTTCCATCGCCCCTTGAATGTCATCCAAGAGGTTGTAGATGATGCTGTATTCCCGCACGTCTACGCCAGCTTGGTCAGCCGCGAGGCGAGCGTCGGTGGCCAGAGTAGTATTGAACCCGATAATTACAGCATTACTGGCTGCTGCGAGGTCAATATCCGTTTCTGTAATTTCCCCAGGAGCAGATAGCAGCAGTCGGAGTTGAACTTCTTTTTGAGGAAGTTGAGTCAGAGCGCCGACAATTGCTTCGAGGGAGCCTTGGACATCTGCCTTCAAGATCAAGTTGAGTTCCTTGAGAACGCCTTCCTTAGCTTGTTGAGAGAAGCCGCTGAGGCTGATCCGGCCGCCTTGCAGCAGGCGTGAATCTCGTCTGGAGGTAGCTCTTCCGCTTGCGATCGCCGCAGCTTCTTTTTCGTTTGCGAAGACATCAAACTCGTCTCCGGCGCGAGGAACTTCCCGCAGCCCTAGCACTTCCACCGCGAAGGATGGAGTTGCGTGTTCTACGCGATCGCCCCGGTCATCGATCATTGCCCGCACCTTGCCCAAAGCCGAGCCTGCGACCACAATATCGCCCACTCGCAGAGTGCCGTTCTGAACCAGCAGAGTTGCCACAGGCCCCCTTGCCTTGTCGAGGTGAGCTTCAATCACAGTACCCTTAGCCGGTCGGTGCGGGTTGGCGTTGAGGTCTTCCATTTCCGCGACTGTCAGAATCATTTCCAACAGCGTATCCAGGTTTTCGCCTCGGATCGCGCTGACTGGAACCATCGTGATATCGCCCCCCCAGTCATCTGCCACCAAGCCGTACTCAGTAAGCTCTTGCTTCACCCGTTCCGGCTGAGCACCCTCCTTGTCAACTTTATTGATAGCCACGACAATTGGCACTTTCGCAGCTTTCGCGTGGCTGATCGCTTCAATTGTCTGGGGTCGCACGCCGTCGTCCGCCGCCACCACCAAGATGGCGATGTCCGTAACCCGTGTTCCCCGAGCCCGCATCGCTGTAAAGGCTTCGTGACCGGGCGTATCCAAAAATACCACCTGCTGGCTCTTGCCTTCGTGTACCACATCCACGTGGTAAGCACCGATGTGCTGGGTAATGCCCCCAGCTTCTCCCTGAGCCACCTTGGTTTTGCGGATCGAGTCGAGCAAGGTAGTTTTACCGTGATCCACGTGACCCATAATCGTTACTACTGGGGGACGGCGTTCGAGGTATTCCAAATCCGCTTCGTCCAGCATCTCGATCACTTTGATAGCTGGGGCTACTTTTTCTGGGGTTTCCACCTCTACGCCCATTTCTTCGGCTACCATCCTCACCGCTGGAATGTCCAGGGTTTCGGTAATATTTACCGCAATTCCTTTAGAGAAAAGCCGCTTAATAATTTCGGTTTCGGGAACAGCCAGAGTAACTGCTAGTTCTTGAACGGTCATCGGCCTGCTCAGCAGCAGCTTTTCTGGACGTTCTACCTTAGCTTCGGCTGTTTTGCCCCGGTTGCCGCGTCCCCCGCTCGAACCTGAAGAACTTTTATCGTGAGAAGGGCCTGGTCTCTTATTTTTTCCGCTGCTTCCGGGTGCGCCCGGAGTTGGTGTTGACTTGGGTGCTGCTTGTCCCTTCGCTTTCGCTGGGCGGGCTAGGGACAGGCTGACCGTGACTGGTGCTGGGAGATCCAAGCCGTTTTCTAAGTCATCGTCATCCTCGTCTATGGGTTTGAGGCGAGAACGTTTTGCCTTAACAGCTTTGGCCGCTTTGGCAGCATCTGAGTTTTCGTCATCATCTTCTTCCCAAATGACCGATGTCTTTTTGGCAGGACGAGGGAGGGAGGGCCTTTCGAGGAGAGGAATCTCCAGCAACGGCGTATTATCTTCTTCATTGTCATCAGTGTCATCCCCTAGCGCTCCGGTGCCACCGCCCCGGCTACGCAGCCCGGTAGCTGACGTTGCGGGGGCCAGGCTCCGGCGCGGCCCACCGGGCTGGGGTCGATCGGCCAGTGGAGTTTTGACTGGGCCACCAGGGCCTTCCCGGCGCGGTATGCGCGCGTCGCGAGATTCGGTACCTCCCGGTGCAGGTCTGCTGGGGCGGCTCGGTTTAGCCGGCGCTTCCAGAGTTTCTGACTGTCCTGATTGCTCTTGCTCGGTTTTTGCCAGTTTGAGTACCGGCTTGTTCCCCAGATTTTGTGGGGTACGGCTAGCCGACTCGGACGCCCCTCTGACGGGCGGCGACGTGAGTTTTGCCGAGGGCGCAGGAGGGGCCATCGGCGGTTGCTGGGTGCGTTCTGGAGCCTTGGACGACGGCGGTTGAGGTGCCGCCGGTGCCTGAGCCTGGGCGGTGGTTTCCGGGGCGATCGCACCTACATTTTCCGACACTCTTTCTGACGGAGCCGCCGACACAGCGACATTTGGCTTCGACAGTACAGGTCGATTGATATTCGGTTTAGCTGGAGGCTGGAGTTGTTGAGCAGCAGGCGACTTGGGAGGAGTTGCCACGGTTGCCGCCGGCTGGTTTTTGTTCTCCTCGTTGCCTGCAGGCTGGGAGGAGGCACCAGCCGGCCGTACTTTTGGACTGCGTATTTCTAAAATTTGCTGCTTTTTTTGTTGGTCGTTAGGGTGAGGGCCAGATTCTCTCGATGGCGCGGCTGCTCTTTCGGGTGGAGCTGGCTTGCCGGGGGAAGAGTGGCTACTGGCTACGTATTTTTCCGCCGTTTTGCGAATGCGCTCTGCTTCGGATTCTGTAATTGTGCTGCTGTGGCTCTTGACTGAAATATTGAGCCGCTCGCAAACTGCCAAGATGTCTTTATTATCCAAATTTAGTTCCCGTGATAATTCGTAAATTCTTACTTTGCCGTTGTTCATCCACTCTGCCCTCTTTTGTGCCAACCAGTTTTTACATTGTGATTTTTTGTGCTAATGACGACATCATTCGGTGTGATTGATTCAGTGTCAGGAATCGGGGTTTTGGTACTCGCTCAGCAATTTTATCTAAAAGATGCAACTCGCTGAAGTCTGCGGTTGAAGAATTCTCAAGTCTGTTTGGGAACTTGGAACTCCGAAGTCTGAGTTTTGGCAAAACCCACTCTCTCAAGCTTCAAAGTTTGCCTTTCCACCTTGAGGATACCTCTGCTAGTACCCTACCCTTATCTAATCTGACACAAATCTTTCCAGACTGGTGGGCAGATCGGATTGGGGTTTTATAGCTGGCGCTACCGGTAATTACTGGTAGGGCTGCCAAGAGGGTTTATACAGTCGATGCCGAACTATTGTCGGTTTTTCGTCCGGCTAGGCCCGAGTAAGATGTACAGTCAGATGTGGCTAAACGCTGCCAAAGTGTTTGGTAGAGTTCGTCAGACACAGGCGCTTTGAGCGATCGCCCAAGTCGATTTTTTTTCTGAGCTGCTTTGAGGCATTCGGCTTCCCGACAAAGGTAAGCAGAACGACCCATGCCACGATCTAATTGTACCTGATGAGAAGGATAGAGCCTGACTACTCGCCAAAAAGCTTCCTTAGGAGCTATTTTTCGACAACTTGCACAGCACCGGTAGTTCGGTTTCATTTCTTGTGAGAGGGGGAGTAGGGGACAACTCCTCCTTGTCTGGCGAAGATAGAAAATCTTAGGACAAGGAGTCAGAAGACAGAATTCAGAATTCAAAATACGCCATGCCCCAAGTCAGGGGTAAGGGTTACGGAAAAAATTTTTTGTGTTCCACGATTAAAATCGGGGGCTTTAAAGCTCGATTCTCCATCCTGTCGCACGGAACCCATTCTGGATTCTGAATTCTGAATTCTTCTTCGGTAAATGTCACAGTTTTTAGACAGCGGCTTCGGTTTCCTCCGTAGCTGCTGCCTCCTCTTCCTCAAATTCTGCGGTTTCCTCGTCGTAGTCGCCTGCTTCCTCGTAGTCGCCTTCTAGTTCTTCGAGCCTAGTTGCTTCTGCAGCCAATTTGCTGTCTTCGGCCGCGCGATCGTACTTAGCAATATCTTTGATATCGATTTTCCAACCGGTGAGGCGGGCTGCGAGACGCACGTTCTGACCTTCTTTGCCAATGGCAAGACTCAGTTGGTCTTCAGCGACCAAAATGTGAGCTCTCCTGCCTTCTGGAGCAACTAAACGTACTTCATCTACTCTAGCGGGACTCAGAGCGTTAGCAATATAAGTTGCTGGGTCTGGAGACCAGCGGATCACGTCGATTTTTTCGCCCCGCAATTCGTTGACTACTACCTGAATCCGCGATCCCCGCGCTCCGATGCAGGCTCCTACAGGGTCTACGTCGCGATCGAGAGTATCAACTGCTATTTTAGTCCGGGGGCCGACGTGCCGGGATGGCGGATTTGCCTCCCTGGCTACGGCAACAATTCTCACCACCCCGTCTTCTATTTCTGGTACTTCGTTAGCAAACAGGTAAACCACCAAACCTGCGTCGGCTCTAGAAACAAGTAACTGCGGCCCACGAGTTGAGCCTTCGCCTACTTTTTTGAGATAAACCTTGAATGTAGCGTTGGCCCGATAATTGTCGTTGGGCAACTGTTCGCGCTTAGGGAGTTCGGCATCTACTTCTGGCTGACCGAAGCTGCTGGTGACAGCTAAAATTACCGACTGCCTCTCAAACCTGAGCACTCTTGCTTGAAGAACGGTTTCTTCTAAATCTTTAAACTCTTCTTGAATCATTTTGCGCTGTTGGTCGCGCAGTTTTTGAGCGAGAACTTGTTTGGTCTGGATCGCCGCCATGCGACCAAATTCTTTTTGATTTGGTGTTACGTCTACGAGCACGATGCTCCCAGGTTGAGCTTCCGTGGCTACTTCTTGCACTTCCGTAAGTGAGATTTCGTGATCGGGATTGATGACTTCTTCGACAATAGTTTTGTTGGCTAAAACGCGGAAACCTTCTTGTTCTGCGTCTAGTTCTACATCAAAGTTGTCGAAGTATTCTTCGCTGAAGTGGTCGAGTTTTTGGGTACGGCGGTAGCGTTCGTATCCTTTGAGCAGAGCTTCTCGCAAGGCTGCTTGGACGGCGTGTTTGGGTAAATTGCGTTCTTTGCTAATACCTTCGACCATTTCTTTTAGTCCGGGCAGGGGAACCATTGACATATAAAACTCTCCTTTTTTGCTGTGGTAACAAGTAACTGGTAATCGGTAATTGGTACTGGAAAAATTTCCAGAAAAAGTGATGACGAGGAGTGATGAGTTACTGGATAGGATTAGGGAAGCTAGGTGCAGTAACAATTTATTTGTTGTTCCTCTTCAACCCGCTGCTACAGATGTGATTGTTAAAAATTAACTCGCAGCCAAGCGTTTTCAGCTTGCTGCGAGGCAATCGCAAAACTCAAATCGGGCGGGCACAGGGGCACTGCCCCTACAACTCAAAACTCAAAATTTCCCTTTACATCTCCTTTCCTTCGTCTAGTTCAACTTTGACAATCTGAGGGCGGGGAATTTTAACCTGTCGCCCTTTTTGATTGAGATAAACCGCTGTTTCATCCCGGCCCAGGAGTAGTCCTTTCCACTCTTTGATTCGCGAGTCGGGTTCGGTGGTTTTGGCTGTCACGGGGAAACCTTTAAAGGTAATGAATTCTCGATCGCTGCTGAGCAATCGGGATATTCCGGGACTGGAAATCTCTAGCACGTAGGCATCGGCTATGATGTCGGCTGCCTCTAACTCGGCATCGAGGGCTGTGCTCATGCGCTCGCAGTCGGCTAAACCAGTGTCTTGTTGGAGGTTGCGGATGTCTACCCGCAAGACGGGAGGATTTTGGTTGGTGTGAAACACTGCTCCCACTACTTCCAATCCCAGTGTTTCCGCAACGGGGGTAGCTAAGTCAATGATTTGTGGGATTAGGGGATGAGTCATATCGAATACTTAAGTTAAAACTCCTAAACTCGGACACGGGCAAGGAAAAATTTGTTGTTGAGATTGCTTGGTTTTGAGGTGGTTTGATTAGGTGGCTGCGACTTTCGTCTTCAACTTTGGGACTTACCCAACATCCCAGCAGGGATCTCAAGCGGGGGGATACCCCTACTAAATCAGTCCTCAACTTGCAAGTCAGACGCCCTGAGCTCTTTTCCTGCGACTAATGCAACAAAAAAAGTGGGCTTGACCCACTCCTAGGTAAAACAATTTCTTCCAAGAAGTTTGAGGACTTCTTCCGATCGAAGGGAGGCCTCAGTTCTCAGTTTAGCTCGATCGCCCGCCCGGTGACAAACTGATCGCCATCGGCGGACTGTCCGAGGGCAGAAGGGGAGAGCTGACAGGGGGAATAAGGACGACTTCATCACAGTTTTGGAGTGGGGTGTCGCGTGTGGCAAATTCCTGGTTGATACCCAAGCGGGTGCGATCGATCTGAGATGTTGCACCATTCTCGCTTAACAGGCTTTTCGGCCTGTTCCACAAGAAAATCTACTCTTTGTGGAACAGGCCGAAAAGC
>NZ_JAUBUY010000127.1:0-1049 GCF_036705565.1 Microcoleus sp. AT8-B5 | reverse complement strand
GGTCGTGTCCCTGATGGTGGTGTAGCTTCGCGGAGCCACCCCGATGCCGGCTTTGGCCGGGCTGGTCAGGCGGCCACGGCTGGCAGGCTGACGATGGGATCATCGCTGATTGGCGCGATGCTTTCCAGCGTGATGTAGCGGGCGCGCTGGACGGCCCATTCGTCGTTCTGTTCGAGCAGGATGGCGCCGACGAGGCGGGTGATAGCCGCTTCGTTGGGGAAGATGCCGACGACCTCGGTCCTGCGCTTGATCTCGCCGTTGAGGCGCTCCAGCGGATTGGTGCTGTGAAGCTTGGCGCGGTGCTGGGTCGGGAAGGTCATGTAGGCGAGGACGTCGGTCTCGGCTTTGTCCATCAGGGCGGCGAGCTTGGGGACCGTCGGCCTGAGCTGATCGGCGACCTTGCGCCATTGCTGGCTGGCGGCAGCGGCATCGTCCTGAGCGAAGGCGGTGGCGATAAAGGCCGAGACGACCCGCCGACCTGAACGCCCCGCATGAGCCAGGGCATTGCGCATGAAGTGGACGCGGCAGCGTTGCCAGGTCGCGGTCAGAACCTTCGAGACGGCCGCCTTGATGCCTTCATGGCTGTCGGAGACGACGAGCTTCACCCCGCGCAGACCGCGCCGCGCCAGCTTGCGCAGGAAGGCGGTCCAGAAGGTCTCGGCCTCTGAGGGGCCGATATCCATGCCCAGCACCTCGCGGCGGCCGTCGCTGTTGACGCCGACCGCGACGATGACCGCCACCGAGACGATCCGGCCGGCCTGGCGCACCTTCACATAGGTCGCGTCGATCCAGAGATAGGGCCAGTCGCCTTCGATCGGCCGGTCGAGGAAGGCCTGCACCCGTTCGTCGATCTCCTCGCAGAGCCGGCTGACCTGGCTCTTGGAGATGCCGCTCATGCCCATCGCCTTGACCAGATCATCGACCGAGCGCGTCGAGATGCCCTGGATATAGGCCTCCTGGATCACGGCGGTCAGCGCCTTCTCGGCCATGCGACGGGGCTCGAGGAAACCCGGGAAATACGAGCCCTTCCTCAGCTTGGGGATGCGCAG
>NZ_JAUBUY010000093.1:0-10140 GCF_036705565.1 Microcoleus sp. AT8-B5 | reverse complement strand
CCTGTTTTCAATCAAGTAACCAGCGAAACTGATGAATTAGGCCGCCAAACTCTTTACGAAATTGACCCGCTTACTGGTAACAGAATAAAAGTGACAAACGTAGTAGGCGCTGTTGGCGACAGCGATGATGTTGTTACTAGCTATACCTACACAAACAAGAATCTCATCGACACTGAAACTGACCCGAACGGACGGGTAACAGATTACGATTATAACGATAAAGACCAGTTGGTTAAGATTACTGTTGCTAAGGGAACTCCTGATGAAGCGGTACAGCAGTTTGAGTACGATGCTGCGGGCAATCAAAAGGCAGTAATTGATGAAAATGGCATCCGCACTGAGTACGAATATGATGCGATGAATCAG
Organism: Microcoleus sp. AT8-B5; assembly: GCF_036705565.1. Taxonomy (NCBI): domain Bacteria; kingdom Bacillati; phylum Cyanobacteriota; class Cyanophyceae; order Oscillatoriales; family Microcoleaceae; genus Microcoleus; species Microcoleus sp. AT8-B5. The sequence goes on along the minus strand of NZ_JAUBUY010000093.1, from coordinate 9,774 downwards.
TTGAAGAAGACGATGTTTGCTAAGGGGACTCCTGATGAAGCGGTGCAGGAGTTTGAGTATGATGGTGCGGGAAATCAGACGGCAACAATTGATGAGAATGGCAACCGTACTGAGTCTGATTATAATATCATGAATCAGCTCGTTAAAGTGACGGCTCCTGACCCGGATGGCAGCGGGCCGCTGACATCGCCCGTGACGAGTTACGAGTATGATAAGAATGGGAATCAGGTATTAATGCTTGATCCGTTGGGAAGGAAGACTGAGTATCGGTATGACAGTCGGAATCGCTTGGTTGAGACGGTTAATCCTGATGGTTCTAAGGAAAAGATGCGGTACGATTCGGATAACAATCAGACGGCGAGCTTTGATGCTAAGGGGAATCGGACTAACAAGGTTTATGATGCTCGCGGCCGGTTAATTCGAGAGGTCGATCCTAGTGAAAAAGTTACTCGTTTTGAGTATGATGCTGCGAATCAAATGGTGGCTCAAGTTGATGCGAATAACAGCCGCATTGAATACAAGTACGACGACTTGGGAAGAAGAACCGATGTTACTGAAGGGGCAACGACTGCTGTTGCCAGTACGAGCAAAACTGAGTACGATAAAGCTGGCAACGTTACTGCTGAAATTGATGGGAACAATAACAAGACTCAATTTGTTTACGATGCTAGAAACCGTCAAACCCGCGTCATTGATGCTTTAACTCCATCGGGGGCTACCATCACAGAATACAATAAAGTCGGCAATATCTTATCGATAACCGACCCATTGCAAAACAAAACAACATTCACTTACGATCCTAAAAATCGGTTAAAAACAGAAACCAACCAACTCAACAAAACCCGGACTTTTGAATACGACAAAGCCAACAACCGCACCAAAATTACTGACCGCAACAACCGCGTCCGTTCCTTTACTTACGATGCCCTAAATCGGGAGACGGCAGAAAATTGGCTCGACAATACTGGCACTCCCATTCGCAGCATTACCTCTACTTACGATGCCGCAGATCAACTAACATCTGTAACCGACCCCGATTCCACTTACAAGTTTAGTTATGATTTGAAAGGACGGCAAATTGGAATTGACAATACAGGAACTCCTGGAGTCTCGAATGTGTTGTTGAATTACACCTACGATAGTGAAGACAACCTGCTGTCTGTCAGCGATACAATTAACGGTGCAGCTAAAGGTACGACTGCTTACACCTATGACAATTTAAACCGAGTCAGCCGCATCACTCAAAGCGGTAACGGCGTGGCGTCAAAACGGGTAGATTTCGGTTACGATAATATCGGTCAGATCCAATCAGTTAACCGTTATTCCGATTTGAACGGCAGTCAGTTGGTGAGAGGAACTACTTACACATACGATGCTAAGAATCGTTTGGATGTTCTCAGTCACGGTAGCGGAGTTTCTCACGATTTGGATTACGATAATGGGAATCGGATTACCAAGATTACTGATGCAGATGGGTTTACTAACTACACCTACGACAAGAACAATCAGCTAACAGTTGCCGACCATTCTAACAGCAACAAGCCGGATGAAAGTTTCGGTTACGATGCCAATGGCAATCGGAATAGTTCGGGATATCAGGCGGGAACCAACAATCGGTTGAATTCTGATGGTAAGTATAATTATACTTACGATGATGAAGGTAATTTGATAAGTCGGACTGAGATTGCGACCAATAAGGTGACGGAGTATCAGTGGGATTATCGGAATCGGTTGGCGGGGGTTGTTGATAAGGATGCTGCGGGGAATGCAGTGCAAAATGTAGGGTTTAAGTACGATTCTCAGAATCGGAGAATTAGCAAGAAAGTGGGGAATGCAGAAACTCGGTTTGTGTATGACAGGGATAATGTACTGTTTGATTTTACAGCTTCAGGGACGAGTCAGCCTGTTTTGGACAAGCGGTATTTTTATGGGAGTGGTGTTGACCAACTTTTAGCGCAAGAGAATGCTCAGGGAACAGTTTTGTGGGCTTTGAGCGACCAGTTGGGGACGGTAAAAGATTGGGTGAATAATAGCGGGAGTGTTGTGAATCATGTGGGGTATGATGCGTTTGGTGGGGTGGTGGCTCAAAGCAATCCTGCCTTGGGAAGTCGGTATGGGTTTACGGGGCGGGAGTTGGATGCTGAAACTGGGTTGTATTATTATCGGAGTCGGTATTACAATCCGGGAATAGGACGGTTTATTGGAGAGGATTCTATTGGGTTTAGTGGTGGGGATGCTAATCTTTATCGGTATGTGGGGAACAGCCCTATTAATAGAATTGATCCTTCGGGAACGACTTCTTTTGGACTGCAAGTTTTGCTAGAATTATCTCAACGAGGTAGTACAAATCGACAAGTATACACAGGATTTCCGCCAGCAGAAAGCTACGACCAAGCTTTGATAAGAGCAACTAACTGGTTTTATCTGATAACAATCCCTGAAACTCGCCGCAATGGTGCAGGACCCGCAGCTTTTGATGGCACAGTAGGTGGTGCAATGTGGTCTATATACGGACAGCTAAGGGATAATGATTTAGAGAGAGGTAGAGGTCAAGGTACTCTGCGACCTTCATCTTCCAGTGAGCCACATGTGCCAACCATAGATTTGACAGCGGATTTTTGGAGGCTAACGCATAATACGCCCGGTCATGAAGTTGTTCGTGAGATCAAGTTTCGCTACAGGGATGATGATAACAACAGTAATTTACAGCCGTGTCAACGCCCAGCTCTGAGACCAGCTCAAGAACCCCAATTCGCCCCAGAGAATTTCCCTAATCCAATTAGACCAGCTCGTCCAGCCCCAGCTCCAGCCCCAGCTCTAGCCCCAGCTCCAGCTCCGTTTCAATTTCCAATTATACCTGAGCTAATACAAAAGGTGGGCGATGGGATAGGTGGGTGGTTGCGACAAAGGCAGCAATAAAATAAACTTTGTGGGATTTGATACTTTGAAACACAAAACTACTCATATGCACGCTCTCACTGAAGATGAATTTCACTTAAAAGCAGAGCCTTTCCTTCGGAAAATTTTTGTGAACGACAATCCCTTTAGCGAACCTTTCTCATCAGAGGTGATAGGACGTACAATTATCTATCCTTGTGAAGATGAAAATGACCTTCTACTAATTGAAGCACTGATTAGGGCAGCAGTAGATTTAGGTGATACTGGCTGCTATATTTCACTACTACCTACAGGATACCCAAGTGATAATCTCTGTCACTGTTATATCCCATTATCAGAGTTTCTTGAGGGCTATGCTGGAACAGAAGAAGATAGGCTAATTGGACCGAGGTTGGGTATGAATCCTTATACTTTAGACAGCGTTATCTATTCAGATCGAGGGAAGTGGGGGCTGATGAAATCACATGAACGTTTTGGATTGCTGGGTGGAGCGCTAGAGTTTATCGAAGAGATTCGAGGAGCTATCCCGGATTTAGACAATCAGGTGTATGGTTTTTTTGAGCGTTTGCGATTACTTCTGGTAGATTGTGATGTGAGCCCCCCGGATATCACTCGAAATAAATGGTTGCCCACGTTGTTAACCCATGTGTATGGTTCTCAAGTCGCTGAAAAGTTATTGTTGGAGGAGACTAGACTACTAGAGAGAATGTGAAGGTGGTCGCTAAAATTATGAAGTAAAATCAACAGCATGAGAGAGCGATTGCCATAAGTTACGGATGCTTTAAACCGTCAAACAACTGTCACTGAAGCCCTCAACAAAGTCACAACTACAGCCTACGATCCGGTTGGCAACATCACTTCACTTACCGACCCGGCAAATAACAAAACCACTTACGCTTACGATGAATTAAATCGCCTGAAAATTGAAACCAATCTTCCTCTCAACCGCACTCGCAGCTACACTTACCATGCCGCAAGTAATTTGATAACTGTCAAAGACGGCAACAACCGCACTCGCAAGTTTGTTTACGACAAACTCAACCGCCCAAAAGAGGAACAGTGGCTGAATTCAGCTAACACTTCTATTCGGACGATTACTTCAAGCTACGATGCAGCAGGTCAACTTAAAACTATTAGCGACCCCGATGCAACTTATGCTTTGACTTACGATTTGGCTGGGAATTTGGAAACTGTTGACAATGCGGGAACTCCGAACGTGCCAAATGTGTTGTTGAAGTACGCATACAATCAGGTTAATCGTCCGATTTCTGTGACGGATACAATTAACGGTCAATTGCGGGGAACGAAGTCTTTTACTTATGATGATGGGAACCGAGTAACTCGGATTACTCAAAGTGGGAATGGGGTAAGTTCCAAGCGGGTGGATATGAGTTATGATGCTGCGGGTAAAACTAAGGATGTTACTCGTTACAGCGATTTGAATGGGACGGGTTTGGTGGCCTCAAGCGAGTATGTTTATGACACTGCGGGTCGTTTAACTCGGTTGAGTCACGGTAAGGGGAATGTGACGTTAGCTAATTATGCTTGGACTTACGATTTTGCCAATCGAGTGACTGGATTTACTTCGCCATCGGGTAGTACCAATTACAGTTATGACAAGCGAGACCAGTTGACTGGTGCAGATTATAGTTCTCAGAGTGATGAGAGTTACAGTTACGATGATAATGGGAGTCGAACTAATTCTGGATATCAAACTGGAAGTAACAATCAGTTGCAGTCTGATGGTGTTTACAATTACGACTACGATGGTGAGGGGAATCTCACGAAGCGGACTGATATTGTTACGGGTGAGGTGACTGAGTACAGTTGGGATTATCGGAACCGTTTGAGTCAGGTTGTGGGTAAAAATGGTAGCGGTTCTGTGATTAAGTCGGCTCAGTATAGTTATGATGGTTTGAATCGCCGCATTGTTAAGGAAGTTGATGCGGATGGTGCTGGTAGTGCAGCGCCTCAAGTTGAGCGTTTGGTTTACGACGGACAGCATATTGCTTTGACTTTTGATGGAAGTGGAAATCAAACACACCGCTATTTACACGGGGTGGAAACTGACCAGATTTTGGCTGATGAAAGTGCTGGCGGTAGCGTGTTGTGGCCGTTAACTGATAATCTGGGAACGGTGCGGGATTTGGTTGATTCTAATGGGGCGATTCAGAATCGGATTGGTTATGATAGTTTTGGGAAGGTTACTGCTCAAACTAATCCGAGTGTGGGTTTCCGCTTTGGTTTTACGGGGCGGGAGTTGGATTCTGAGACTGGATTGTACTACAATCGGGAGAGATATTATGACCCAACACCGGGTCGATTTATCAGTGAAGATCCAATTAAGTTGAGTGGCGGAGATGCCAATCTTTACAGATACGTTTACAACAATCCTACCAACTTAGTCGATCCTTCTGGGCTTTACGGAAAAGTAGTCAGTCAAGTACGCAATATTCAGTTGACTAATCCTAGTATGAATGGTGATATTATGCAGGTGTCGGTTTACGGTACTGCTGGCATTTCAGTACCACGTTTAGGTACTGTACTTCTCCCGCACCAAATTGTCTTTCTTCTAAGTCAGGTTACAGCTCTTCCCGATTTATCTCCTCCAAGCTCTGGAGCTGACAGAAGAGCTAGAATAGATGCTCTTGCCAGACAATTTAGAGATGTTGATACTGACCCGAGAATTTCTCTGAACTCAGGCCGAATTCTCAACAATGTTACAGTAGTCAATGATCTTACTAATGCCAGGATAGAATATAGTAAAAGTCCGGGTATTGAGAGTAATGTACCACCTTGGGGAGGTATATATGGGAACGAAGATAGCGGACATATTGTTCCTCGCATTCTCGGTGGTTCTCACGATAAAAAATACAACTTTTTCTCTCAAAATCGTTCTATAAATCGTGGAGAATTTAACAATTTTGGAAAAGCGTTAGTTGAAAAGCTTGATACTCTTCAGTCTGAACATGAAAAATGCCCCCCCGGACCTAAACCCAGTCTTGATTATCAAGTCAGTCTTGTGCATAAAAATAAAAGTGTAAGAGAGAGTGAATATCCTTTACGACCTACTCAAGTTAATGCCAGTGCTCGATTTTCAGATGGAACATCAATTACTGAAACCTTTTCTAATAAAATAAGAGCTGTAACTAATCGCCGACGAAATCAAGCCTATTTTCGCACAAGAATTAGGTAAGACAATGTAGTTACTTTAATACAAACTTACACTTTTATCTGCCACCACACTGTCTACATTTGAAATGACGGTTAATCGGCTTAGATTTTGACTCAAACCTTAAGAAATCTAGAAATATTATGGCTAATGATGACCTGACTAAATGGCGATCGCTTCTTTCCCAACTAGATTTGAATCTAGAATGTTTTTGTGGACCTAATTATTTACAATACCCCGATCCGGTATCAACTTTAAATGAAGCTGAACTGGAAGATTTTGTATCCCAACAAGGATTGGTTTGGCCAAAGGGATGTTTGCCAACTTTAACTGAAGCCCAGCTCAAGGACTTTGAATCGCAAGCGGGTTTTATCCTTCCTCAAGGATATCGAGAATTTTGTCAAGTATTGGGAGCAGGAGGATTTGGTTTAGGTAATTTTTTTATTAATTATCCCGATATTGATAATATAGAAGGAGACTTAGACGAAAATGAGGCTCTTCTTGAATCTTGTAAGGATAGCTCATTGTGGTCAAGTGAAGTTAAGGAATTACTGGATAACGCTTATCTATTTGGCGGTGGTGGCGGTCTGGTTGCTTTTGTTTTTGACTTAAGAACTTACAACGAACAAGATTCAAGCTATGACATTTATGGTATTAAATGCGATAGTAACTTTACTTGTTATTTAGGTCGAGACTTCTTTGAGTTTGTCCGCGATATCTGTATTGGCGATCGAGCCCAGAAAGAATTTCCCGAATTACTACTAGGAGGACTACTAGATTTTGAGAAAGATGACCCTCGTTATAAGAGTACAACTTTTTTTTTATATCCTATCGACTCTAGATTCACAGATGAAGAACTAGAAGAAGGGGAAATAGAGGACGAGGAAGAAGATGAAAACTTTGAAGTAGATTACTGGTTAACTTAATCAGAATCGGATTGGTTATAATTGTTTTGGGAAAGTTACTGCTCAAACTAATTCGAGTGTGGGTTTCCGGTTTGGTTTTACGGGGCGGGAGTTGGATTCTGAGACGGGGAATTATTACAATTCGAGGTATTATGACCCGCAGGTGGGGAGGTTTATTAGTGAGGATACTATTGGATTTGGGGGTGGAGATGCTAATCTTTATCGGTATGTGGGGAATAGTCCTACTAATTATACTGATCCGTCGGGAGAACAGGTTCCTGTAGCGATACCTTTGCCTGCACCGGCTTTGCCTCTACCGCCTTTGGGTGGTCTTCTCCAGCGTGTGCCTGGTTTGGGTATATTGCTTGCACCTCCTGGTGGTGGTGGGTTGCTGAATCCTCTTCCTGCTGGTCAGGACGATCGACTGTTTCAGGAGAGACTGCGGAGAGGGTTGATTCAACCTCAGGGACAAACTCAGCCTACTCCACTGCTTAATCGACCAACTCGTTCACAGCCATCCACTGCGCCGTCAACCTCTCCAGCTTCGCCACCTCTTCCGAATCCTGATTGTAAAACTTGTGCAGATGACCCCGAACTCAAGAAATATGTCAAGTGTGAGACAATATTTAGAGGAACAGGGGGAGAACAGGGTATCCTAATTGGTTTTAGATATAACAGCCTTGAAGATGCAGCGAATAATTTACAAAAAACAAGGCGCGAATTAGCAAATGACAGACAGCCAAATAGAGAAAGACTATGGTGGTTGCAGAGTTTGCTTCCTCCTATAGGAGCTTTACCATATAAAGCCGATGATAAGTTACCTTGTCCTTATCCAAAGCCTACAAAAGACGGTGGTGCGCGTCACTACAATGTAGAGATAAGTGCTAACGATAACGTCCGAAAAGACCAAGAGTGGTCGTCATCTAGCGCTGGCTCACTCGGAAGATGTGAATGTTGTGAAGATACTGTCACAGGACCAAAGAAAAGAGTAAGATTTTCCATTTTGAATATAAAAAATGCAAATAGCCGGAAAATTCACAATTCTGATCTCTAAATCAATTACTTGACTGGAACATAACCTTTTACGCTTGATATAGATGCTGTGTAATTAACAAGCAAATGACTATAAACAGAGTAGAGTATTTAATGATCTTGTCTGCTTTAACAGAGACAGAAATTTTCATAAATGTCGCATCTGATTGGCGACTCTCCCATGCTGAAGTGGTATCAGCAGCCAATCGGTTATTTCAAAGTGGCGATATATTAGCAGCATTTTCTAATGAAAATGGAGAAAATATTAGAGGTGTAGCCCTAACAATATCTCAGATTTGGGCAAGCCTAAATGGAAAACTCAACGCTTTTTACTACTTAACTTCTCAGGGAGGAGCAAGGTGGGAAGGCTTAACTGGTGCTAATTGGAATTATTATCATAAATGGTGTCTGGGTTATCAGCGTGATGAAATAACTGGATTATTTCGTTCAGAAATAATCTGTTGTTCTCAGCAGATTATGCAAGAAATTATAAATTATTGTGAATATTTAGAAAACCAAATTCTTATTTCAGAAACTTGTTTTTGGGAGGATATAGGATTTTGGAAAGCAACGTACTGGAAAACTTTACCCAAAGCTTACAAAGTTACTTACCAGCATCGATATTTTGAATTGTGTATCGACTCAAATACACCCAAAGAATGGATTGAGAAAGATCGACAAGCGAAGCAGTGGTACTCAGAAATTTCGCATTGGTATACAGAGCCAGAATTAGATACAAACCCATCAAGTCTCTTTGAAGATATAGCACCAATCTCTTACGCAGCATTGGCAGAAACTCCGAATTCAAAGGTTGAATACTTGCTGCTAAAATCTGTTGTAATAAACTATTACGGGTTAGAAAGCGTTGCATACTCAGAACACTTATCTCATGCTGAAACAGCACTTGCAGCCGATTCCTTGTTTCAAAAAGGAGATATTAAAGCAATAGTGTTTGCTGATGAATATGATGCAGAGGGGACTCCTGATGTTGTTTTAACAATGGCTGGAATTCAAGACCACTTAGACGGGAGACTTAAAGCATCATACTATTTAACTCCTCAAGGAGGTGCTAAATGGGAAGCAATGGCTCATCCTGCCTGGAATAAGTTTCTTATTGCGAATTTTCTGAACATCTTCCCCTATGAAGAGGGAATTATAGGTACTGAGCGCGAAATTATAGAGCAATTGCTGGCTGTGGATAGTTTGATTTTAATACACGAACATATCCCAGGAACCGAAAAGTGGAATGTCCTTGAACCATTTCAAGCTACCTACTGGAAGACTTTACCGCGAGGCTATCATGTTAGTTGCGAACATAAGTCTAGTGATTTTTGTCCTTGGAAATTAGATGACAATACTCCGGTTGAGATAGTTGAGGAATACAAGCAGGCGAGTGAATGGTACGAGAATGTGAAAAAATGGTATACAGACCCTTCCTTTGACTAGAATTTAACTTTTTTACTTAATAGTTGAATTAACGAATGCAAAGCAAAAGGCGGCTTAACCTCTTCCGTAGAAATGCACTCCGGGGCAGTAATAGAAACACACGACCTCGTACCCTATCAGTCAATGGGAGAAACCCGCAGCTTAACTCTAACCTACGATTCTCTCAGAGCAGACCCCAGACCCATTGTCCATTTCGGCTACAATAACGCCCCCGCCGATGCAGCGCAAAAGTTAGTCGCTAAATTAACCGTAGATGCAGGAAAATTTCAGTATCAAATACCCGGATATTCTGGCAACCAATACAGTTTGACAGGAGGCGAA
>NZ_JAUBUY010000011.1:0-153136 GCF_036705565.1 Microcoleus sp. AT8-B5 | reverse complement strand
AGATTTTAGATTTTAGATTGATTCCACAGATGAATCTGGGGGCTGGAACTAATATCTAATTTTTTTGGCTTTCCACGACTCCTGTCGGGGGCTTGCGTCCATCAGTCGATTTGAGATTTGAGATTTTAGATTTTAGATTGATTCCACAGATGAATCTGGGGGCTGGAACTAATATCTAATTTTTTTGGCTTTCCACGACTCCTGTCGGGGGCTTGCGTCCATCAGTCGATTTGAGATTTGAGATTTTAGATTTGAGATTTACTCCACAGATGAATTTGGGGGCTGGAACTAATATCTAATTTTTTTGCTGTCCACAATTCCTGTCGGGGGCTGGCATCCGTCAGTGGATTTTAGATTTTAGATTTGAGATTGACTCGACAGATGAATCTGCGGGCTTGTATCCGTCTTTGGGTAGGGTTAAATTTAACTTCTGTTGCGAAACTAGGGCGCGAGGCACAGATGACCCTTCGCGAGAAAACCGACAATTGATATTTATTTATATCTGTCGGCTCAGGTGATTTCTACCTAGCTGCATCATACCATTAGAGTTAGTCTAAAATCTCAATTCCCTTGAGTGCTGCGATTTCTTCGGAAATTGCCGCTATCATGAATATGCTGAAAACAGCGTGATTTCCAGCCGATGACTGGGGTGTCGCGCGATCGTCTAACCCTGAAAGCTCATAGTAAGATTCATCCGGCAGTCAACAAAATGGTAAACTGTTCGTGTCAGTACAAGACATTAAAACCTACCCCTGGACTGGGGGAAAGTCACGCCTAAAACATTGTAAGGAGATATCGCTACGCACACAACAGTGCAAACGTGGTGAGCCAGGGAACCTGAAAAATCAGGATATTAGGACTGCGAAGTCTTAAGAATCTCCGTCTGTTGAGAAAGCGGGGGTGTCAAATAATCGCCACGTATCAACCCGTCGAGGTTCAATCGCTAAAATAGTTCAGATCAGCACGCTTGCCCAAAGGCGTCAGGAACCCTTATGCAAAACTCTGTGGCAAAACACTACTTATGGGCTTTAGGTGAAGGGATCAAAGGGTGTAAGCCAGGCGATCTGATCGCTGGTCGCTACTTGGTCAAGCGCGATCGACTTCTTGTCGATACTCAACCCGAACACTTGCCGGAACTGCCCGATGAGATTCCGAGTGTTGTCACTCCTTATCTGAGACTGTTTGCCTATCAGTTGCACGTACCTCAAGTATACGGCCTGGTATCGTCCAAGATGAGCAAGCTATCGGGAGATATCTGGCTACTGGAAAACGTGCCTATTTTGAAGGTGACGGAATCTTTAATGCCGGAATTGGCGGATTCCTGGAAAGGAGCCGCAGCGATGCGCCAACTCAATTGGCTGTGGCAAATAGCCCAGTTGTGGCAGCCTTGTATCGCTCAGGGCGTGGCTTCGACGCTGCTGACTCCCGAACTGCTACGGGTGGAAGGGCAATTGGTGCGGTTTCTGGAATTGCAGCCCGATCGCAAACAGCCTCATTTGTCCCAGTTGGGCAAATTGTGGCAGCAGTGGCTCGAAGATGCTCACCCAACTATTGCCAATTTTTTGAGGCAACTTTGCCAGCAAATGGTTGCCGGTCAAGTGCGCCACGGCGAACAACTGATGAGCCAGTTGGATAAAGCTTTGGCAAAGTGCGGTCGATTTTACGATCGTCACGTTGAAATTGCCACGGGCACGGATGTAGGCAGATCCCGCGCTCACAACGAAGATGCTTGCTATCCGCCCAGCGGTACGCTGTTGGCAGGAAGCCCGGGTGCGGAAGCTTGCGCGATCGTCTGCGACGGTATCGGTGGACAAGACGGGGGCGAAGTCGCTTCGGAAGAAGCAATTGGTGTGCTGCGCGAAAAGTTGCAGCAAATGCCCCTACATCAAGCTAATTGGGACCCGTTGAGCCTGACTTCCAAGCTGGAACGGGCAGCTTGTGCTGCTAACGACAAGATAGCCAGTCGCAACGACAGCGAACACCGCCAAGGCCGCCAGCGGATGGGAACTACGCTAGTTATGGGTTTAGCCCACATTCACGAGCTTTACGTCGCCCACGTCGGAGACAGTCGGGCTTACTGGATTACCCGCACTGGCTGCTATCAACTTACTCTCGATGATAATGTGGCTTGCCGCGAGGTGCGTTTGGGCTACTCTCTCTACCGGGATGCTTTGGAACAAGTCGCCGCCGGAGCTCTGATTCAAGCTTTGGGGATTACTTCGTCCAACACTTTGCACCCGACTGTGCAGCGTTTTCCAGTGGATGAAGACTGCGTTTTGCTGCTGTGTTCCGACGGTTTGAGTGATAAAGACCGGGTTGAGGAATGTTGGGAAGCGGAGATTTTGCCAATTCTCGACGGTAGCATTAGTTTGGCTAAGGCGCGCGATCGACTGATTGAGATTGCTAATACTAGAAACGGTCACGATAACGTCACTGTTGCTTTAATTCACTGTCAAGCGCATTTGAGGGAAGACGGTAATACTTTTACAGAACTGTCTGTCGCACCTTTAGATACGCCGATCGAACTAATTTCCGATAGCGAGGATTTGCCAACGGATTTGAATGGGCCCACAAGCCTTGGCAATGGGAATTCTGAAGTAAAAACGCTGTTGTTACCGCCGGAAAAAAGCAAAAGTTTATTTTCGCTGCTGCTGAAAATTTTATTTTTATTAGGCTTGGGGGGTGTATTTGCTTATTTTTTCATCCCTCCGGTGGGTCGCGCGATCGATACTGCCGGGGAGTCGATTTTCGGGAAACGCGGTTTAATTAAAGCTGGAAAGACGCCGGAGAAAACAGTTGAATCTGTAGCTTCTCCGGTCAAATCTTTAGAAATCGGCTCGTTTATAGAGATTAAAAGTTCTGCGGCTGGGGAATTGGGAAAAGAGGGCGATCGCTTGGATTTGCGAGGCGCAATCGGTGAGTTGACTGTCAAAGGAACAGTCCCAGCCGGCAGCGTTTTGCAGGTGACAAACAAACAGCTTACGCCTCAAGGCAATTGGCTGGAATTGAAAGTTTGTTCGATTCCTGAAATAGTGCGATCGAACTCTCCCAAACCCGAGTCAAATAAAGATTTTTCTACAGTTTCAAAACCGACACTGAATCCATCTCCCGCTGTGGCAACTCCCACTCCCTCGCCTTCCCCGCCAGTTAAGCCAACAGTTGAAGTAGAAAGCGCCAACCTGCAACCGGGAGAAATTGGATGGATTCAAGAACAAGCTGCTGTTGATAAGGTACTCTCCAACCCAGCCCCCAACCTTAATCAACAGGGAAAATGCGTTAATTCTGACTCAACTCCCAATGCTAATTAAACTGTTAATGCTAGCTCCGACCGAGGTAATTTGAGTAACTTTAGGAAAATGGAAGATGCAGCTTGCTAAAAATATAATAGTTTAAGGCATACACAGAGTTCAAATAAAATTTGAGGCCGCTCAATCCGAAGATTCATCAACTTCTTGATTCCCGATCAAACTATGACGAAAATTACAGACTATTTCCAGGGAGTTTATGCGGTAAATCTCCCTGAAAGGAAAGACCGACGGCAACTCATAGTCAAGGAATTAGAGAAAGCAGGAATGCCCCTCACGCCCCATAAGGTTGAGATATTTCCCGCAATCCGCCCCGACGAAGCTGGAGGTTTCCCCAGCATTGGGGCGAGGGGATGCTTTTACAGTCATTTAGCTATCCTCAAGCAGGCAAAAGACAAGGGGTTGAGCAATATTTTGATTGTAGAAGACGACCTAGAAATTTCAGCAAAGTTCACAACAGACCAAGCTGTTATCCTCGAACAACTCTGTCAGCAAGATTGGGATTTCGTCTACTTCGGACACGTCGAAGAGGTTGAACAAAAGTCTCCTGTCGCCCTCGTACCCTTTTCTGAGGGGCTGATGACCGCTCATTTTTACGCTGTCAATGGCAGGATTTTCGATCGCCTCCTGCGGTTTCTGGAAGAACTGCAACAGCGACCTCCGGGACATCCCGACGGCGGCCCGATGCACCTCGACGGAGCTTATTCTACTTTCCGATCTCAAAATCCCGATGTTGTCACCTTGATTGCTTCTCCAAACCTGGGGTGGCAAAGGAGTTCCCGTAGTGACATCACTCCTAAGTGGTTTGACCGTGTACCTGGGTTGAGTCGATTGGTAGGTGCAGGAAGAACCAGCAAAACAAGGCTGAAGCGTTGGCTTTCTAGTTAATTGAATTCGATTTTAAAATCCTTCGCTTATATCAAATCTGTTAGCACAATCGCCCGGAAAATAATTAATACCAAATCCGGGTTTATTAGTCCCTTTATGAAGGCGGCGGTTGAAACCTTTTGACCTCAAACTCTACAAATAAAGTCTGCCGGAGTTTACGCGACACGACGTAGCCTCAAACAGACAAGCGAGATCGATGGGATATTTAAGCCGGATTTGGTATCAGCATATTTGATATGATGCTTGATTCTAACCTAATTTGTTAGATACTTCTGCCAGTTTAGTCACCATTTGGGATACGGCTTTGTCAACTGCCTCGCTCAAAAGTGAGTCTTCATTGCTGCTGCCAGAATTGCCGCCAATACCCCTAACGGAAATATTAGAAGCGCTTTGATCTGCTTCTCCTACTGCTTTGGCAGTGGCAAGAATATCTCCCGAAGCTGTACCGATTAACCGCACATCTATTTGAACGGTAGCTTTGGTTTTTTGTGAACCGGCGCCGATTCCCATGAAACTGCCGCCGCCGGATTGTTTGTCGATATTAAACTTGGTAATGGTGCCGATGAGCACGGCGTCAACTCCTAATTGTTTGCCAATTTCGGCTGCTGTCCCGGCATCCATCGCGCCGCTGCGATTTTGCTGTTTGAGCACTTGTTCGAGTTTGCTGCGATCGACTACTGTATAAGTGCCGTTGTTGACCATAGTGAATGGGATTCAAGCCCCGTCCTTATAGGACGGCTTTTTATTTAGTTCCGGCAATCGAGCAATCATACTCCTAATCAATTCGGATTGAGTCATACCTCGCCTAGCAGCTTCATCAACAAGTTGCTTTTTTTCGGATTTTGTTACCCTCAAAAATATTTTTTTAGTTTTCATGCTTGTCCTGTCAAATGGCAATACATACAGTATAATTGAAGCAAGGAGGAAAAGACTTGAAAGCAAGATACCAGTATCGTTTTTATCCAACAAACCAACAACAGCAGAGTTTAGCTCGGTTGTTTGGTTGCGTCCGCGTTGTGTATAACGATGCTCTTGCGATCTGCAAACAATCCGAAAAGAAGCCAAAGTCCGCAGAGCTTCAAAAAACAGTCATCACTCAGGCAAAAAAGACTGAAGAAAGGGCGTGGTTGAGCGAAGTTTCAAACATTCCATTACAGCAGTCTGTAGCCGACCTAGAGATAGCTTTTAAGAACTTTTTCGACTCCTGTAAGGGAAAGAGAAAAGGGAGGAAAGTTGGCTATCCTAAATTCAAAAAACGGACTAACAGCCAATCAGCAAGGCTTACCCGTGGGGGATTCTCTATTAAAGACGGAGGTGTTTATCTTGCAAAGATAGGTGTTGTTAAACCCATCTGGTCAAGAGAGTTCCCTGCAAGTCCTAGCTCTGTAACTGTTATCAAAGATTGCGCTAACCGTTATTTTTTAAGCTTTGTCGTAGATATTGAACCAATAAGTGTTGAAGCTAAGAACCAAAGCATCGGCATTGATTTGGGCATCAAAACATTTGCGGTAATGAGCAACGGTGAAAAGGCTGTGAGTCCCAGCTACAAAGCGCTAGATCGTAGAGTGCGTCAACTCCAGAGGCGGTTGGCTCGACAACAAAAAGACTCCAAGAGGCGAAACCGAACTAGGATTCAGATTGCCAAACGGCACAACCAAATTGCTGATACCCGTAAAGACTTCCTGCACAAATTATCAACCCAAGTCGTTAGCGAAAACCAAACTATCGTACTGGAAGATTTGAACGTGTCAGGGATGGTTAAAAACCGCAAACTGTCCAGGGTAATTAGTCAGCAAGGGTGGCGAGAGTTTAGGGTATTGGTTGAGGCAAAATCCGAGAAGTATGGCAGGAAGTTTGTAGTCATTAGCCGATGGGAACCTACCAGCCAAACCTGCTCTGATTGTGGTTACAGATGGGGCAAAGTTGATTTATCGGTGCGTTCTATTCTTTGTTTAGGCTGTGGCAGCGAACATGATAGAGACAAAAACGCATCTATAAATATAGAAAAAGTCGGCACGGGGCATCGGCACGACTCTAAATGTACGTCGAGACAGAGTAAGACTACCGGGCGTAGCGTCCGTCAATGAAGCGTAAAGAATCACCGCTCGTTCACGACGGTGAGTATGTCAAGAGTTCGTTGATTAACAGTTCGCTGATGCCTTTGGCGGCGCCGACTCCCCTGTAGGAAGTGTAATAGCTGTTGGTGGGGCCGTAGTCGAAGTCCATGACGACGAGGCGCTTTTTGGCAGTTGCTTGGGCGAGTTGGGTTGCTGGTTGGGTGCTGGCTGGTGTGGCGATCGCACTTAATGAAACGCCTGCTAGCATTAGGGTAGCGAGGGAAATGCTGGTTAAGCGAGATCTGGTGGTTCTTTTCATAAAGCTTACCTCACAGTTGTGTTGTGCTGACTCTAGAATACTTTACGGAACAGCCCGATTTGACATACCCCTGCCTAAAGGCGAGGGGATTCTTGATTCGCAGGGATTCCAATGAATTTACTTGCAGGCAAGCATCTTGACCGTATGCCCTACGGCTGCAAGTCCTCTAATTAGAACTACTTGAGCGGCTGCAACATCTCTGTCCGTTGTATAGCAACAGTTCGAGCATGAATGAGTACGCTCATCAAGCTGTTTTTTTCCTGTTTCTGCTAGACAATTGGGGCAAATTTGACTCGTTTTATGAGCACTTACCTTCTGAAAGTACACGCCATATTTCAAACAAGTTTGCTCGCTTGATTGTGAAGAATTGACCCCAGCTTGCGTCTAAGCAGTGTTTCCCTAGCATCGCCCTAGACAGCCCAATCAGATTCAGATCCTCAACGAAAATCATTCCCACGTTTTGGCAGATTTGATGAGATAATTTACGATGCCAATCTTTCCGACTGTTAGCAACGTATTCATGCAGTTTGGCGACTTTCTTTTGAGCTTTACGCCAATTGTTAGAACCTAGTTTTTTACGACAGACACGTTGTTGCAGCAATTTAAGCTTGCGTTCTGCGTCTTTAAAAAATCTTTGGCGCTTGACTAAAAGACCGTTAGAAGTTGCTAGAAAATTAGTTAGTCCCACATCAATTCCGATACCTTCACCGTGGGGCATTAGAGTGGGTACTGAAACGTCCCATTGTAGGGCTAACATCACGTACCAACCGCTAACCCTACGGACTATCCTTGCTTGCTTAATCGTTGCACCATCAGGGATAGGACGTGATTGATGAAACTTAACCAAACCAATTTTAGGGAGCTTCACCGCTTGATTTTGGACAGGGTTAACCCCCAATTGCGGGAATACAAACGATCGCATTGTTCCTGCTTTCTTAAAGCGGGGGAAACCGTGTTTTTGTTCCCACATACTCACAAACGCTTTTTCAAGCCTTTTGAGTGTTTGCTGTAGGACGTGTACTTGGACGGCAGCCAAAGTGGGTATGTTTGCCCTAGCCGTAGTTAAACTTTTGCACTGGCTTGCATAAGTTGGTCGCGCAAGTTTCGGCCCGAATGATGAACTCAGATCGGATAGAGCAAGCGTTAATTCGACAACTACGAGACTCAAACCAATGTTTACGCAGGGCCAATGCGTAGTTGTATACGCGACGGCATTGTTCTAGCCAATCTTCAAAGATTGCTATTTGTCCTGCCGTTGGTTTGAGTTTGAATTCGTAGACTAAATGAAACATTTGCTCTATCCTCCTACCTGATTATATCACAACCATGAGCGAACGTAGGAACGCTTTTTCAAGAACTCTAATTAAAGCCGTCCTAAAAGGACTGGGCACAGCACCCAAATTTTCGGTCAGGGTTGGGGGTGAGGAGGTTGGAATTGGCGGGTTTTAGTGTTTTTTGACTTTCAACAGGCTTAATTTTTGTTAATGAACCGCAGAGGACGCAGAGGACACAGACTAAAGGTGGCAAGAACCGCACAGCCATCCAAAATTCCTCTTACACCCCAGATTCCATAAAACCCATCAACCAATTAGCCATCGTCGCCCTGCGAGTCTGTCGGGGCCCGAATTCCCCAATTTTATAGCCTTTAAAGCCTAATTTTTCCTTCAGCAACTGCTTGTTTTCTGGAGGGGTCGATCGAGTCAATTTCACTGTCGCCGGCCTAGAATCGATAAAATCCGGCGGTTCCGGGTACTCTTGCCGCCACTCGGCTGCAACACCTGCACTGTTCCACTTGCCAGTCTCGGCATCCCAGCGGTAGCCCAGATACTGCCAAACTAATCGGTTGACAGCAGCATCGTCGATTTCTTCGTTGAGAATAGCCCAAATAGTTTCGTTATTCAGCGGTGGTAATTCAGACATGAGCGCGATCGAATCGGAAATAAAAAAAGTTTAACTCACATTAGATAACATTATCAGGAACGGGCTCTCCGGCCCGTTCCACAAAAAATCCTAGGAATTTGTTTGTGGGGAGTAGGGGTTGGGCACGCGAACCCCGCCCAAAATGCCACCCCAAAAAAATTAATTATTCAAAATTCCGTCTTTCTGGGCCATAGAAAGCATTAAGTCAATTACGCGGCTAGAATAACCCCACTCGTTGTCGTACCAGGAAACCACTTTAAAAAACTTAGAATTCAGTTCAATTCCCGCACCTGCATCGAAAATGCTCGATCGCGCGTCGCCCTGAAAATCTGTCGAAACTACCGCATCCTCAGTATATCCAAGAATGCCTTTGAGTTCGCCCTCCGAAGCTTTTTTCATTGCCTCGCAAATTTCTTTATAGCTAGTTTCCTTCGCTGTTTTGAAAGTAAGGTCAACTACAGACACGTCGGGAGTTGGCACCCGCAAAGCCATTCCCGTCAATTTTCCTTTCAATTCTGGCAACACCAAAGTAACAGCTTTCGCTGCACCGGTCGAAGATGGAATAATATTTTGAGCCGCACCGCGTCCTCCCCGCCAATCTTTTTGGCTGGGCCCGTCTACAGTTGGTTGAGTAGCTGTCATTGCGTGAACTGTCGTCATTAAACCTTCTTCCAATCCGAAGTTATCGTTAATAACTTTGGCAATTGGTGCTAAACAATTCGTCGTACAGCTAGCATTAGAAACAACCGTATCTTTTGTCGGGTCAAATTTGTGGTGGTTGACGCCTACTAGAAAAGTTGGAACTTTTTCCGGGTCTTTTGTCGGTGCTGAAAGTATTACTCGTTTTGCTCCCGCTGTCAAGTGTTTTGATGCGCCTTCAAAATCTGTAAACAATCCGGTAGATTCTACAACATAATCTGCGCCGGATTTACCCCAGGGCAATTCGGCAGGATTTCTAATCGCTGTACAGGGGATAAAATTTCCGTCAACGACAATCCCGTCTGGTTTGCTTTCAACTTCGCCGTCGTAAATGCCGTGGGTGGAGTCGTATTTGAAAAGATAAGCCAGGTTTTCTGGCGAAACTAAGTCGTTAATGCCGACAAATTCGATGTTGGGGTTTTTGATGCCGGCACGCATGACTAGCCGTCCGATGCGACCAAATCCGTTGATGCCGACTTTTAATGCAGCCATGTTTAAACTCCTATTGAAAATATCGTTAGTCGATCGGGCGTTAGCGTTAGCTTTCGCGATCCGAAGGAAAGCCCGCCTTTACGGGGGCTACGCCAACGAAGAGGATCGCCTGTTGTGGCTTAGAATTTACCACGCTAACGGATTTTTGCAACTGATTCTTTTCTATCTCTTAAGAATTCTGAATTCTCCCCCGGCTGGGAAGGGCAATTCATCCTGAAATGACCGCTGACTAATGGCTAATGGCTGATTTTTGTCAACTTGTAAAAGTGCTATAATAGACAGAAAATATTTTCAAAATTGCATTTTTTCAATCAGCCTAAAGTAATAATAAAAAACTTATCCAAAAGGAGAAACGGATTAGCATTCTCACTAATGGCGATTGTCGGAACCAAAGCCTAGGATTAAAGTCGCAGATACGCGTATGGACACAGCACTGCCGTGTCCATACACTTATGGCGTACAATCTATAGCAATCCTTGCAGGAGTCGTAATTTTTTTACCCCACCCCAACCCTCCCCGAACTCGCAGGGAGGGAGTAAGAAATTTACAAATGATGCGAGGATTGCTATAGGTGTAGCTCAAATTTTCCGAATTGGTATAATCACCAATCACTAATGACTAATGACTACCCGACGCACCTAGTAATTAGCAATTCCACCGCATCTGAAATAAAACAGGACCCACCAAATTTATTGAGTACGGGTCTAATGTTTTCTGCAACTGCTGAAACTTGAGCTGGTGAACAAAAAGCAAGCACATAAATGTTATCCAGCGCCGTCATTGATGAATCACGGGAAACGTGATCCCTAGTGCTTTTTCCAGCGACATCACGAATCACCGCATAATCGGGTACGCCAGCTTTGTCTAAACCGTCTAAAATCTTGCCGAGTTCTACTGAGTGGGCTATGATTTCTACTCTTTTGACTGACTCCATCATCTCACCTCCAAAACATATTGATTCCGTATAGATACAGGGGAATGCCTACAATGATATTAAATGGAAATGTCACTGCTAAGGCCGTTGAAATGTAAAGACTTGGATTCGCTTCGGGAACAGTTAGGCGCATGGCTGCTGGTACTGCTATATAAGAAGCACTCGCGCACAATACGGCAAACAACAAAGTGTCTCCCTGCGGCATTCCGATTAATTTGGCTATTAGCAAAGCAATTACTGCGTTGACTATGGGAATTAGGATTGCAAAGCCGATCAGAAAAACTCCTGCTTCTTGCAAATCTTTAATTCTGCTAGCCGCAACCAGCCCCATATCTAGCAAGAAAAAAGTCAGAACTCCGTAAAACAAGTCTTGAGTAAACGGACTCATAACTTCCCAACCATGTTCTCCTGTCAGTACGCCCATAATTAGGCTGCCAATCAGCAGAAAAACAGAACTGTTTAGGAATGCTTCTTGCAACACTTCTGACCAAACTATTTCGCGTTTTCCTTCTTCCCCGCCAAATACACTGACTAGAATCAGACCGACTATAATTGCTGGGGATTCCATTAATGCTAGCGCGGCTACCATGTAACCGTCAAAGTCGATGCCCTGTGCTGTGAGGAAGGAGGTTGCGGTGATAAATGTGACGGCGCTGATGGAACCGTAGGTGGCTGCGATCGCTGCGGCATTGTAAGAGTCGAGTTTTATCCTCAGTATGAAAAAAGTATAAATTGGTACTAGCATTGACATCAGCATCGCTGCCAAAATTGTCAGGGCAACTTGCTGGTCAATGCCGCTTTTGGATAGTTCGACGCCGCCTTTAAATCCGATCGCAAACAGCAGGTACAGCGAAAACAGTTTGGGGATGGGGGCTGGAATTTCTAAATCAGATTTGAGAAAAATTGCCAGCATTCCCATGAAAAAAGCTAATATTGGGGGATTTAAGATATTTGACGATACTAAACTCAAATCCACGATCGGTCACTCCCATTTCTTGCGTTTTTAATATGACTTCCCCAGTAATTGTTGCACGAGAATGGATCAATAGACCGATCGAACTTTTGACTCAGAAGTTTGCTGAGGCTAAATATCCCCAAATACGGCAAAGGCGCACAGTAGACACCGTACAACGAGTAAGGTGTGCACTGTGAACCTGCAAGCTAAGTATTTTGGTTTAACTAAGCAACACCCAAATAAGACTCTAGGGCTTCGGAACCACCGATCAACTTGCCGTCGATAAATACTTGCGGCACAGTTGTAGCCCCAGTCATAGCCCGGAGCGATCGGGTTGTGATATCCCGACCCAAGACGATTTCTTCATAATCCAAGCCCTTTTGACTCAGCATTCCCTTAGCCTTAGCGCAGAAGGGACAGCCCATTTTTGTAAACAGCGAAACGACCTTCGGCTTGGTTGCTGCGGAGTTGATGTAGTTGAGCATCGTCTCGGCATCGGACACTTTGAAAGGGTCGCCCGGTTCCTCTGGCTCAATAAACATTTTTTCCACCACGCCATCTTTTACCAGCATCGAATAACGCCAAGACCGCTTCCCAAAACCTAAATCTGTTTTGTCTACCAGCATTCCCATGCCTTGAGTAAACTCGCCGTTACCGTCGGGAATTAACGTCACATTGTCTGCTTCTTGGTCTTTTGCCCACTCGTTCATCACAAAGGTGTCATTGACGGAAATGCAAACGATTTCATCTACGCCGTTTTCTTTAAAAACTTTCGCCAATTCGTTGTAACCGGGGAGGTGCGTTGACGAACAAGTGGGAGTAAAAGCTCCCGGCAGCGAGAACACTACTACGGTTTTACCTGCAAATATATCATCGGTGGTGACATCCACCCACTCGTTGTCTTTGCGAGTGCGAAAGGTGACTTTGGGTACTCTTTGACCTTCTTGGTTCGTCAGCATGATTTTAAATTCTTAGGTACTTGGGTTCAATTCCTTTGCTTATTATAGCGTACTCATAACGAGTATGACTTGTCAAGGGGAGGCGAGTTTTTTTTCTCGGACTTGGGCGCGCGCGCGAGTTCAGTTCATTGTCTTTGCGACAGCTAGCAGATTTAAAACTTGCTGTTTAAGTAAGTCGGCAATTCTGTCTCCATTCCTTTGCTGCTGCTAACGGGTGAGGATTTTTGGCTCTTCATTAGCTAGTATGCTAAACTAACAATCAAACTGCCAAGTAAGCAAACATCTAACTCGGAAGTTTTCAAAGTTTATAAATCCGTAAGCCGAACGTTTAATCAACTTGAGTTTATTGTTGATGCCTTCGACAACACCACTGGTAGTCTTATAATCGAAGTAAGCAATAATCTCATCTAGCCAACGAATAATAGTGTTCTGACTATCGGTAAAATATTTTTTAGCTCTTGACAACCATCTTCCCACTTGCCACAAACCGACTAACCAATTATTAGCCCGATCGAAAATTCTTCTAATTTCTTCTTTTAATTCAAGCATAGTTTTGAGAGTAGAAGATACATCTTTAACTTGCATTAGTTTAGCTTTTTGCTCTTCATTTATATCTGATTGGTTCTTCAATAACACATATTTACTTTTCTTCAATGCTTCTAAAACTTTCTCCGGGGCTGCTTTTTGTTCTGACGATTCTGCTTTTTTAATTAAATCTTCTACCTGTCTCTTCTCTCCCTTCCTTTGGGCATCTAATTCCTTATTTATTTGTGCCATTACATGAAATCTGTCGGCGACCACCTGAGCATTTGGCATCAACTCTCTCACTACATTTCTGTAACCTTTCCACAAATCTATACTTACTTCTTCTATTTGCTCTAATACTTCTTTACCCCATCCGAGCATTACTTCCTTAATTTCTTCTTGTTTCCTTCCTGCCAATATCGCGATTAGCTTAGACTTCTCTAAATCTATTAATACTGCACAGTAATTTCGTTTTTATTTAATTAGAGCTATTTTATCTATCCCTAATCTCTTCAACTCGCTCGGCTGGGCTTTTAAGTATTCTTTCGATGCGTCTGTTAACATCCTTTCTATTTCTTCTGTTGTCACGACCCCTTTTTTCGCTACGAATAAGGATATCATTCTCTAACACTTCTTGGATTATTGCTCTTGCTAGCCGTTTCGTATAGGTTCTTCTTTTTTTGACCAACTCCAACTCTTCACTAAATGGCTTGAGACATTTTTCACACTTAAACTGTCGTCGGTTGATTTCTAAAAATACGAAGTTCTCTCCCCAAGGTAAATCTTTGACTAGGTATCTATGATTTTGATGTAATCTATGACTTTTTTTTCCACAACGTGGACAGTTACTTTCCTTACCGATTCCTTCCACCTGTAAAATTATTCCAATCCCTTCATACTGGCGATGTGAGATTACTTTTATTCCCTCTATATTCAACAGCTCTGTTAAAAACTTTATCTCCTTTTTCGTTCTCATGGCTGTTCAATCCACCTCACCCCTCTAGCTTTTGCTTATATTTAATAATAAATGAGCTTCCTCTGTCAACCCCGGTAATGACTCTCCCAGCTATTTTCCTAGCTTCATTTGTCTTTCTTTCCTGGCGCCAGCTATTCATTTAGCATATTAACTACTGAAGAGCCAAAAAAAGAGCGATCGCACTTCAACAATAGAAGGGCGATCGCTCTTTCAGCAGCTAAGTCAATTCTCAGAAATACCTGAGCAACATAGCCTGTGTCTAGCATTTTCAGCTCATGGATTTAAAAGACTACTGGGGTTTAACTGGATTGTTCCTTTGGCATGACTTACCTATAATTTAATCTCTCTCGCCTTTCGGCTTTATGGATGGAATCATCTTCTGTCCACAATGGTTCTGGCTGTAAGTCGGGAATCTTAGCAAACTGCCTTAAAACTGATTCGTTACCTGTAAATGTATAAATCTGTTGAGCTATCACTTTGCAGCAACTTTCAGGATAAAGAAATACCTGTCTTTCGCTAAAACGAATTACATACCAGTCATGCTGTTGAAAAAAGTAGTTACGGTTATCGTCTTGACCTATACAATGAGTGGGTCTCAACGGAAAATTGTTAGGATATGGGCGTGGGGTGTATGGTTCATCTATTTCAATATCTATTGAAAACCAGTTGTTTTCAGGATCAACATAGGCAAAATCTGGTGTGTAATACTTTACCCTTTTTAAGATGAATATTTTATCATCACCAAAATAGTTTCTGAGCAGGTTAGGAAATCGACAATTGTCAGGGAATTCTGTGAATCCTCTTCTGTCTTCTGCTGGTTCTATGTCAAACTTTTGGGGTTTAAGTGATGAAAATTCTTTTTTGCAAGATTCCATCCTCCAATCACTGACTTTTTGGGGATTTCGTAAGTTTTCAACTTCCTGTTGGTAGATTCTTTCTAAGTCTTGCTTTTGACGTTCCCCTTCAGCAAGCAACTTCTTATGTTTAATTTTTTCTTGATGTATGGATTGTTCCCAGTCTTTAATAATTTTAGGATAACTATTTCGTTTTTCCTGGTAAGCTGCTAGTTCTTCCCGATATTGGCTAAGTCTGATAGGATAGCTTTCAACCTGGGTATAACCAAACCCAAACACTCCTAATGTTAACATTATAAAAAAAGTCCATCCGGCTCCCATGCTATTACTAGCACTACCAACTAAGGCACTGATTATAGATACTCCTAGTTCAGAAAGAAATAATGGAATTAATTTTATCCTGACAGGAGGTGATTCAATAAAAACTTCTGGTTCTTCTGGCTTAGGTAGTAGTTGAAGTATTGGCGGAGGAAAAACTTTAGGTGGTTCTGGTACTGGAGGTAAGCTTGCCAAAGCTTTCTCAATAGAAAGTGGATACAAAATCACTGGGTAAGTATTCATAAATGTTAGAAATTTAACTAAATTAGAGCGATAGCAATCATCTGTATAAAGATTATTTTTGTTGAAATAATCTGTATCCCAGTCGAATAAGGTAGGCTAATATCGAGAATAAGCCAGCTTTTAAGGACATATAAACGTTCAATTAAGTATTAAAAGTGATGGTTATTCTTGATTGCTATCATTTGTAGGCTTTTTACCTTTAACTTTAGAACAATAGAAGATCCAGCCACCACTACTAGCGATAGCTAGAAACATAAATAGCACATCTAACTTTTCTATTAAATTGTCGTTTTGCTCGTAAGCATACATTTGAGCATTTATATTGTTTGCCCATTGCTGCCGATTTGACTCAAGCTGTCGCTGGTAAATCATA
Organism: Microcoleus sp. AT8-B5; assembly: GCF_036705565.1. Classification (NCBI taxonomy): domain Bacteria; kingdom Bacillati; phylum Cyanobacteriota; class Cyanophyceae; order Oscillatoriales; family Microcoleaceae; genus Microcoleus; species Microcoleus sp. AT8-B5. The sequence continues at coordinate 137,319 of NZ_JAUBUY010000011.1, read as the reverse complement.
TCTTTTTCCAAAGAATGATCGAACGGGTTGTACCCTGATGGGGGACGCAACTGCTCCTGAGAATTGAAGTTTATAGGAGGAAGGTTTAGCTGCGCCCTAACATATCCTCTGATGTTAATAACGAGAAAAACAATAGTAATTACTCCCGAAATTACTTTGATTTTAGGGGTGGTTGTTTTTTTTACCATGTTAGCTTTTTACTTCTATTTTCTAAGGAGAAACTTCTCCAAACCTTGACTGTAAATGAAAAATAATTAGAACTAATAGCGAAGGTTTAAGTAGACAGGATTTACCGCCTTAGCTATTACTACCTATTGACAACCCTATAGGTGTTGCTTATGGTTTTTTAAGAGCAGCGCTTATAATACCTCCTACTATTCCTATTCCCATCAAGAATAACCCGCTATTTTGACGTTCTTGATTATTATTAGCTGTTATATATTGACCCGCACCCTTGCCACCAATTCGATTCCAGCCAGCTTTCGATGGCTTGACGTTACACAACAACACCATACCAATCGTTACTGGTAGGCAAAGCCCCAAAATTAATAGCCTTACTTTCATGTTATTTATGTTGAAATAAACTTAATGAATGCCTAATTTAAATATTATTTAAACGTAACTTTTCCGTTTTGTACAGTCGGGAAAAGTCGGAACAAGTAGGGAATTTTAATTTTCTTTTAGCTTATTAAGTCGGATAAAGCCGGATAAAGTAGGTCAGGCTAGAAAAAGTCGGATAAAGTAGGACATAATAGGTAAAACTCCTACACCACCGACCTATGGACGTTCAAGAAATATTAAAAATTGCAGACGACCTAGTTTTTGTCAATACGGGAAAACACTTAGACAATCTGCAAGAGGTGATACTGCGGGGAACTTTACAAGGTCAGAAATACTCAAAAATAGCAGATGAATCTCACTGTAGTGAAGGTCACATTAAAGATATTGCCTCTGCATTATGGAAGCTACTATCAGAAGTATTAGGCGAAGAAGTCAATAAAGGAAATTTTAGAGTCAGATTGGAGCAAGTAAAATTCTCAAATCTCTGGAACTTCAATAAAGATATTGTACAAATTGGTGAAGTCAACTTCTGTGAAAATAATTCACACTCCCCAAAAGTCCCCAATTCACCAACCGATGAAGAACCTCTAAACAAAGGCAACACTGAACCAAAAGTGCGTCAATTCTTAGCTGAAATGCCTAAGTCTGGCATTTTCTACGATCGCACATCCGAACTCACCACCCTCAAACAGTGGATTCTCCACGAAAACACCAGCCTACTCGCCATACACGGCATAGTCGGCATTGGCAAAACCGCACTCGCCGTACACCTAGTAGAACAAATCAAAGATGAATTTGATTTCATCATCTGGCGAAGTCTCGCCACATCTCCACCCCTGTCAATACTTCAAACAAATATAATTCAATTCTTCAGTAGGGGCGGTGCCCCCGTGCCCGCCCCAAATGCCGACGGCGTGCCCGCCTTCGGTAGGGGCGGTGCCCCCGTGCCCGCCCCCTCCCCAGAAGAAGGGGCAACCACGGGGGGTTTGCCCCTACTGAACTACTTGCAAAAATACCGCTGTCTGCTGATACTCGATGACGTACAAATGGTAAATAGCAGCGGACAACTCGCTGGTAATTACCAACCTGGATATGAAGATTACGGCACACTCTTCAGACAGGTAGGAGAATTATCTCACAATAGTTGTTTAATCCTGATAGGTGCGGAAAAGCCTAGAGAAATCGCCGCATTAGAAGGCAAAAATCAGCCAATTCGGTCATTACAACTGAATGGTTTAGGTGCTCAATCGGGGCAAATCCTCAGAGAAAAAGGTTTAACTGAAGATGCCAAATTGTCAGAAATAATTGAACAATACAGAGGCAATCCCTTGTGGTTAAAAATAGTTGCTACAATGATTCAAGATTTGTTTAACGGCAGCTTATCTGATTTTTTGTCTGATGATACACTATTTTTAGGTGATTTAGAATCTTTACTGCATCAGCCATTTAATCGCTTATCCGAGTCAGAGAAACAGGTAATGTCATGGCTAGCGAGTGAAACCGCGCCTGTTTCCCTCTCAAAAGTGCCAGAGAATCTGCAATTATCTCGATCGCAATTTTTGAAAGTGATGCAATCCTTGGGACGGCGTTCATTAATTGAAAAAATCCCGGAGGGCGATCGCACATTGTTTACCCTTGGGCCCGTACTAAAAGAGTATGTCAAAACCAACTATTCCCGCCCAAACATACAACAAGCAGCCCGATCGCCCTTATAATATCCTTAGTATTGGGAAGCCAAAAACCATGTCACTCACACAAACCCAAGTAACCTATACTGAAGCTGTGGCAAATCTTGATGAACTGTGCGAACAAGTCATCAGCGATCGCGATGCCATCATCATCACCCGCAAAGACGGCGAAAACGTAGCCTTAATTGCCGCTGACGAGTTGGCAAGCTTATTGGAGACATTGCACCTGCTGCGATCGCCCAAAAATGCCGATCGCTTGTTAAGTGCCCTGAAACACGCAAAAGATAGAACAGTCAAAACTCAGACTGTCAGTGAATTATCGGGAACTTAGAAATGTGCGATCGACCTTTTGGTAAAAATTGGGAATGCGCGATCGACCTTTGTTTATTGAATTGACTTTTCAGTCCTCTTTTAGAGGACTTTTGCTATGAGACGGGGGTTTTCAACCCCCGGCGGACTTGCGGGTTAGCGAAGAGATTTTGGCGGCCCAAAAGTGCGATTCCTACGGGATAGCTACGCACGCGCGTACTTTTTCCACATCATTCTCTAATATGGAATCCAATCTAACTTATCGATCCATTCTTCCGCTTCAGTAGTATCCCAAATAAAATGAATTGTTTCTGCCCATCTGCCGATACTTCCACTTGGACGCACCCAAACTAATCCCCAACTTTGTCCCCCAGCCGCCCAATGTTCCTCCAAATGTCCGGGAATACTTTTGCGATTATCCGTCACCAATAATCGTTTCGATGATTCCAAATAAATGAGAATCTCTGGATCTAAAGTTCCGAATGGCGGTGCAGTTGAATCACCCACCCGTAAAATATCTATCTCCGGTTGAAGTTTTAAAACAGCACTTTTGAGCTTAGGTGGCAAATTTTCATCGAGTAAAAAACGAATTTTCACTTCAGGTTGAGTAACTCCTGTTCTCGCTGTGCTTTGATTGCTCTCAAACGCAATGCTAGAGGAGATGGATTAGCCAACCATTCCTGATAGCGTTCTTCCCGCCACTTCGCCAGCCGCAACATATAAGCATCCATCTGCCTCCGATTTTGCAGATAATAAGTTAGCGTCGCGTAAATTTTCTCTAAATTCAAACTTGGTAATTCTTCCAGAATTTGGTCTGGCGAATATCCATCCAAGTAATATTTAATTACATCGTCAATGCCGATCCGATGTCCTTTGATGCGGATGTCATCGGGGTCGAGAAATTCAAAATAGTCTTCTAATTGCATCGGTTAATCTCCGAATACTTAGTTAATCGCATTTTATCATATGGAAAAGGGCGATCGACCTTATATAATAGAAACTTGTTACGATCGCCCTTTATCCCCCTATCATGCTCCAAATCCGTTGCCGTCCCCCCAGCACATCCGTCTCCGTACTCTACTTAGGCCGATCGCACAGCAGCAGATTCAGCAACAATTTCTTCATCTTTCTCACTCAAACCAGTTCCAAATTCAGTGTACTGCCGCACTTGAGGATGCCTAAAACCGAGTACAATATCTTCTTTAGGAACACCGGCGGCCAGTAAATCCGTCGCCACTCCTTCTTCGGTATCATCATATTGAATCCAGATTTTATCGCCGATTAAATTGATGTGGATTGGTGTGGCGTGAAGGTAATTGTCATCATTCCAGCCAATATCCAAAACTAAATATCCTCCCCGTTCATCATCAAATAACAGTTGAGAATGATAGCCGTCAGGTATAGTATTGCGGTATTTAGCGTGTTCCTGAAGTATGCTTTTGATAATTTCTTGGTATCTCAATCGGGTATCCATTGAAGTATTTCCTCACTTTTTACATCAAAAACAATCAGTTTAACAATTTGATTTTTTAATAACACTTGCCCTAGTTCTATGGTAAATACGCTCTTAAAAGCAGGCTTAGGAATAGCAAGATAGAGTTTTCTATCGCTCTGCATTTCATTAAGCACTTGGTGGTAAAGAACGTACTGTCCCAAAGCCTGTTCCAAATCTTTTACATCCGATCGTCCCACAAAACTTTTGACCTCAACAACAATTTTTTAGGTTCCTTTTTCGGCATTAATTAGACGCTCTGCACCCAGGTCGGCAGATAAACGCTTGCGACCAATTTGCAGGGGAAAGGGATCGTGAGTAATTATCCAACCATCTTTTTGTAAGGCACGCTTAACTGTATCGTGATAAATATCTTTAGCTGGCACGCATTAGCTCTCAGGCTAGGAGGATTTACTGTAACCATTATATAATACGTTGAAACTTGTTACGATCGCCCTTTATCCCCCTATCATGCTTCAAATCCGCCGTCGTCCCCCCAGCACATCAGTCTCCGTACTCTACCTCAGCTACCAAATCGCCGTACCCGACGCCGAACCCCAGCACATCCTCGAAGAAATCGTCTGGGAAAAAGAAGCTGAAGTGGCCCAAAAGCGCGATCGCACTCCCTTATCCGAACTTCACAAAAAACTCCCCTTTGCACCGCCTACTCGCGACTTTCTTGCCGCCCTTAAAAACGGCAAAACCACACCCGCTATCATCGCCGAAGTCAAAAAAGCTTCCCCCAGCAAAGGCGTAATTCGCGAAGATTTTGACCCAGTGGCGATCGCCCTAGCTTACCAACAAAACGGCGCCAGTTGCATCTCCGTACTCACAGATGAAAAGTTCTTTCAAGGCAGCTTCGACAACCTCGCTAAAATCCGTGCCGCCGTCGATTTGCCCTTACTTTGCAAAGAGTTTATTATCTATCCCTACCAAATTTATCTTGCCCGGATTCACGGCGCAGATGCTGTATTGTTAATCGCAGCCATTCTATCTGACAAAGACTTACAATACTTTGTTAAAATTGTCAAGACATTGGGCATGACAGCTTTAATAGAAGTTCACACTCTCGAAGAACTCGATCGAGTATTAACCCTAGAAGGCGTCAGCCTAATCGGCATCAACAACCGCAACCTAGCAGACTTTTCCGTCAGCCTAGAAACTACCGGTCAACTATTAGCCGATCGACAAACCGAAATCCAAGCAAAAGGCATCCTCATCGTCAGCGAGTCAGGAATCCACACTCCCGACGACCTAGCTAAACTTGCCACCGCAGGCGCCGAAGCCGTCCTCATCGGCGAATCTCTGGTCAAACAGCCCGATCCGGGTGCAGCTTTAGCCTCCCTTGCCGATCGCCCTCCGAGCCTCTGAAAGGCGAGACCGCTTGACAAAGCACCCTTAATTCTGATAAAAAGTGATTAAGTAGGTAAATAATGAGAATTTCTAGCCTGCATCGACTCAAGCGCTACTGTAAAAAAGAAATAGCACTGAAAGCTATATTGCATAGAAATATTTTGCCAGAAAGCAATTAAATCTATTCTGTAAGCCTGTCGATCGCAAGATTTAGCGTGTCCAACGCCCCCAGCCCCGAATATTCGATCGGCAAAGCAGAGGTTATTGGACGGTTAGAAAACAAATAAAAAATCGGGCATCTAATGTTCACCGTGATGCCTCATGCAATTGCAATGGGGTATCGGTTCGCTGAGGTATGTTAGCTTTCATGGAGCCAATCCCCCTTCCTTCGTACATTCATTATGAATTGCTACTTCAATTGTTAGAGCGCAAAACGATGTTTGCTGTCAGTCCACAATCGCCGCAGCAGCAACAAGTTCACCAACTTATTATTACATTGCGTAAAGCCCTTGCCATTCAAAAGCAATTAGAACAAAGCTGCGAGCGATCGAACTTAGCGGTAGAACATCGCTGGTCTCTAAATGAAATTAACCACAAGGGAGTTAAAAGTTAAAAAACTTAGAGTATCGACGCGACGTATCGTATCGTATTTGATTTATTCTATAGAACTCCCACAGGAAAACTTAGGACAATATTCATGGACAACAAATTAATGCTGATGATTCCGGGCCCGACGCCGGTGCCTGAAGCGGCATTGTTAGCGATGGCAAAACACCCGATGGGCCACCGCAGCAAGGAATTTGACGCGATTTTTGCAGAATGTACCGAAAACTTGAAATGGCTGCACCAAACCAAAAGTGACGTGCTGAGTTTAACGGTTTCTGGTACCGGCGCGATGGAAGCTGGGATAATTAATTTCTTGAGTGCGGGCGATCGAGTTTTAGTCGGATGCAACGGCAAATTTGGCGAACGTTGGGCTGAAGTCGCCGAAGCTTACGGTTTAAACGCCGAAATTATTAAAGCCGAGTGGGGCCAACCTTTAGACCCCGAAAACTTCCGCGAAAAACTAGAAGCAGATACAGAGAAGCAAATCAAAGCTGTCATCATCACCCACTCGGAAACCTCCACCGGCGTCCTCAACGACCTCGAAACCATCAACCGCCACGTTAAGGCCCACGGTGAAGCTTTAATTATGGTCGATGCTGTCACTAGCTTAGGCGCTGTCAATATTCCGATGGACGCTTGGGGCATCGATGTCATTGCTTCGGGTTCTCAGAAAGCTTACATGATTCCTCCAGGTTTGGGTTTTGTGGCCGTCAGTCCCAAAGCTTGGGAAGCTTACAAAACTGCGAAACTGCCCCGCTATTATTTGGATTTGGGCAAATATAGCAAAGACGCAGCCAAAAATACCACTCCTTTTACTCCTCCTGTCAATATGTTTTTTGCCCTGCAAGCATCGCTGCAGATGATGAAAACAGAAGGGTTGGAAAATGTTTTCGCGCGACACAAACGGTTGATGACAACTACTCGCGCTGCTGTAAAAGCTTTAGGTTTGCCGTTGTTTGCTGCTGACGATGCCGCCAGCCCTGCGATTACTTCGGTGATGCCGCCAGAATCCGTAGATGCTCAAAAAGTGCGGACTTTGATGAGAAAGAGATTTGACATTGCTCTCGCCGACGGACAAGACCATTTGAAAGGTAAAATCTTCCGAATCGGTCATTTGGGCTTTGTGTGCGATCGCGATATTCTAGCAGCAATTTCCTCTTTAGAAGTTGTGCTGAGCGAATTGGGTCATGAAGGCTACACTCCGGGGGCCGGCGTTGCCGCGGCTGCCAAATTCTTGGCTGAATCCTAATCTCAGTTGTTAAAGGATTTTAGATTTTGGATTATCTCTAAAATCTAAAATCCTTTTAATATGCTTCGGATAACCAATCAAAGATTTTATCTAACTGTTCGAGAGTGACTAAACCGTATTGCCACAGAACCATCGGCAAGGAATTCGGGTCTCTATCGCGCTGCCGCTGTTTGTTATCGCCGACACGTTCGGCGACAGCAATTGACGCGGGCGAAATTGCCAAATCTTCTTGTAAAAATCGAATCAATCGAGTGTATTTAGCGGGTGCCATGTGATTTCACCTCTAAGTATAGGACACCATTTTCTGATGTGAACCTGATGTTTGTGATGAGTAATAAGCCAGTTTTAAATTTGTCTTGTTACCGTGGATAGCTTTTAAAACGCTATTAGCGGTTGAACTGCCAAACGTAATGCTGAGTGATACTGTAAAGCTAACCTTTCCCAAAAAGTGAAAGGTTTTGCAATTTTGCTGATGTCTGCCCGATCGACTGGTAATCGCGATCGAACCTAAACTGAATACCTCGGCATCTCTGCAGCGCGAATCAGAATAAATTCTGCTACCTAAAACTACTAAACCAAGTTCAGAGTTTAACTTCATCTGCCGAAATGCAGAATCCGCAAATCTACTTCGGCAAAATTAGTTAGATATTTCGATCAAACCCAAAACTGCTACCAGAAGTTAAGTTTGCCAATTACCGCCAATTAACTTGGCTCGTAGCATATTACTTTAGATAGGTTTAGTAGATTTAGCTCGATCGCCAGAACTTCCAGAGAATTTCTTTTCGTGTTGCTACACCTTGAGGCTGAGTATCGTCTCTCAGGATTGGTAACGAGTCGCTGACTCGTCTCATACCTGCGACCAACCATCTACAGCTTCCGGAAACAAGCTCAAGTCCTGACTGACTGAGATCGACATCGTAGCAAATCTTCCGGTGTTTGTACTGAATCTTACATTAATATTCTAATAGATTTTATCAATTTTTGTAAAGTTTCTAAATTTTCTCCGGTATTCCCAAGGCAGGGGGATCTCTGGGCGATGGAAACCGGGGGATTGTTTATCGATCGAGGTTTTCGTTAAAAAACTCGATTTCAATACGATCGCCCTTTTTGACACCGAGTTCAGCAGCCCGCCCGCCCCGGAGTTCAATAACTCGATCGACAGCAGTATTGGGCCCGTAGGTAGGACAAGGATCGGCAGTACAAGGAGGTGCAGAAACTTCGATCGCCTCAACCACCCCATCCCGGACAAAAATCATATCCAGAGAAATCTTGCAATTTTTCATCCAAAAATTGACCCGTCGCGCCGGTTTAAACTCAAACAGCATTCCTCTGTCATCCGGCAAAGAAGTTCTGTACATTAAACCCATAGCCTGCTGTTCCGGTGTTTTCGCCACTTCGAGTTCGATGGGGCGATCGCCTATCCGAGCTCTAGCAGAAACAGGCAGCACTTGACCCGATGTTATCGCCGTAGGAGACTCAGCCGCCAAAATACCAGTAGCACCAGCATTCGCGATCGGTAAAGTCGGCGAACATCCCAGCAAAAATATACTTACTCCAATACCGAGCAAATTAGTTAAATAACTCATAATTATTTTAGATTTTAGATTTTAGATTTTAGATGGGGCATGGGGCATAGGGCATGGGGCATGGGCATTGTTGACTAATGACTAATGACCACTGACTAATGACAAATGACAAATGACTGATGACTAATGACTTCTTCAAGCTTCCCGCATCACATAGCCAACACCGCGCACCGTCTGAATCAAACGCTTTTCGCCCTCATCTTCAATCTTGAGCCGCAGATAGCGGATGTAAACCTCAATTACATTCGACTCACCCAAAAAGTCGTAACCCCAAACATTTTCCAGAATTTGTTCCCGAGTCAGAACCTCGCGGGGATGTTCCATCAAATACTTTAGCAGCTCATATTCCTTCATCGTCAGGTCGATCGCCCGTCCATTGCGTAATGCCCGCCTAGAGGCCAAATCCAAAACTAAATCGCCAAACCTCAATTGTTCGTTGCTGGTGTTATCCGGCTGCAAATACAAGCGCACCAACTGCAAAAATTCCTCAGTGCGGTAAGGTTTAAGAAAATAATCATCCGCCCCAGCTTCCAGACAAGCTACGCGATCGTCAACTGTATCGCGACCGACCAATAGCAGCACCGGCACCCGATTGCCAATACTTCTGAGGTGAGAACACAGTGACAGCCCCGACTCAGCGCCAAGTATGCGATCGATTACAATCAAAGCTGGCTGCAATTCACGGGCTAAATGTTGGCCTGTGGCGGTATTAGAAGCCACTACCGGTTCGTAGCCGGAGGATTTTAAGTCGAGACTCAAGTGTCCGGCGAGAACTTCGTCTGTTTCAACTAGCAGGACACAGGGATTGCGATCGAGAGTAATTGCAGCCATTGAATTGACCGATGGAGACCATAACTGTTCTAGCACGTTATTTGTTATTGGTTATTTTAGTTTTGGACGCACGTCGAGGCCAGAAACCGGGTTTCTTCGTATATCTCTAGTTGAGAAAGCAAAGATTTTTCAGAGAAACCCGGTTTCTTTGGGTAAGTCCTGTGATTTGTTAGTTACAATTCCCGATGCCCTGTTTGCCCCATGCCCTATGACCATCATCGTATTCGGCAGTATCAACATCGACCTAGCAGCAAAAACTCCCCGGTTGCCGCAGCCAGGGGAAACTATCATCGGTAGCAATTTTTTCACAGCCGGCGGCGGCAAAGGAGCAAATCAAGCCGTAGCGGCCGCCCGTCTCGGCACTTCCACCCACATCATCGGCCGCGTCGGCAACGATAAATTTGCTGAAGAATTATTGACAAATTTACAATCTTATGGTTTAAGTACAGACAATGTATTAATAGACCAAAACACTCATTCAGGGGTGGCAATTATCGCCGTAGACGAGACAGGTCAAAATAATATTATTGTGATTCCGGGCGCGAATAACAATGTCGGTGAAGCAGATATAGAACGTCTCAAAAAACTGTTAACAGGAGCTACATCTTTGCTGTTACAGTTAGAAATTCCCCTGGAAGTTGTCCAAAAAGCTGCGAAAGCTGCTCGTCAAGCGGGCGTGCGAGTTATTCTCGATCCAGCACCGGCTAGGGCGGATTTGCCACTGGAACTTTATCCGCTAATTGACATTATCACGCCGAATGAAGTGGAAGCGGGCCAGTTAGTCGGTTTTCGGGTGAATGACACCGAAACAGCGATTGTAGCTGCCAAACACTTGCAGGAGCGTGGGGTCAAGAATGTTATTGTCAAATTGGGCGATCGCGGGGCTGTTGCTGTTACGGCGGATGAAACCTTTTTTGTACCGGCTTTTGCTGTGGAGGCGATCGACACTGTGGCTGCTGGCGATGCTTTTAACGGCGGTTTGGCCTCTGCATTAGATGCCAGTCTTTCCTTGTCAGAGGCGGTGCGGTGGGGCGCAGCAGCGGGGGCTCTGTGCACAACTAAAGTGGGTGCTCAAGTTGCTATGTGCGATCGGGCAACTTTTGATAAATTTTTGCAGAATTTAATTTGAATTTGTCAGGTGCCGAAGGCGCACCCTACTTTAACTTGTAAAGCTAATTCGCCGCTGGTTTGCATAATCTCTGTCTGTCCTGTAGTTTAGGGCGAGATAAAGAAGATATTGCCTGTAGGGACACAACTGTCTTCATTGGTATCAACTTAACATTAAACCGATAGTCCGACAGTCCGACAGGGGTTGAAACCCCTGCCTCAAAGCTAAAGTCCTCTCAAGAGGACTGATATCAAATCCGTTAGCATCGTCCTGTATTCATCTCTCTGTTCTCTTCCTCTGCGTTCTCTGCGTACTCTGCGGTTTAATCATTCCAATCCAACCGGACATGATATGAGAATAAAAATTTTTAAACTCATTAGTCCTCATAGCGAGGACTTTAGCTATTAGACAGGGAATTCATTCCCTGGCGGACTTTAACTTTAACCATTCGGGCGCTGAATAATTGTTTCAACTACGCGCCGCTTAACTTTTGGATCGATACCAATCAGCCGCACGTATTCGCCGCCGTGTTCCGCCAAACAAGTTTCTAAAGATGCAACCACATCTTTTTCCTGTGCAGTTTTAATCGTCGCGCAACTTTGCCAAGAACCAGTTTTAAATCGGCGATTATCTGCATATTCCATGCCAATTTTGCAGCCTCTTGCTAACAACTGCTTTACTTGTTCCAATACCTCGGAACTCAGCCGCGCCCCATGACCGTTACCCGCTTCAGAACTTGGCTCAACGTAAGCCTTATAATATTTGGATGACGGGTCGTTTAATTCACTTTGCGTGGGCGCAGCAGCAGGGGCATTGGGGGTTCCTTGAACGTTGAACAGGCGCGATTGGTTGTATTCATCTACTAAGCGCATTTCCTTAATCCGCTTTTGTTGACCCACCATCAAACTACCCATTTCTAATAAATGAGCTAGGCTGAAATTCGGGTTATGGAAATCTGGCGCTGCTTCCAAAGTGTTTACCAAACGCTTGGAAACTCGCTCGATTCCTACTTTGTGAATGAATTCGCGGATTTGTTCGTCATAAATGCGCGATCGCAAAGCACTAAAAAAGTCGATCGCCTGATCGGCAAAATTATCGACTAACGCCACAATATCGGTTTTTGACAATTTGTCCGACTCAAAAATTCCCCCAACAATGCCAATTTTATCATCCCGGCTGGGTTCCCAATAAAACTTTTCCATCCGCCCGTCGCGAATCAGCGGCGCGTACAGCGTAGAAAAATCATTTCCGGTGACAATAATCGGCACTCGGTGCAGCGGCGTACTGTCATAACTTCCCGGTAACTGCACGTTAGTTGGATTATCAGCAATATTCATCAGAGTCGCATTGACCATCTGAGTATTGACAGTATATTGAGTAGTAGTATCGAACCTGCCCGCACCAGCATCCAAATCGTTAATAAAGATAGCGCACATCTCGCCCCGCACCCTAATTTGCTCCGCAGCTTCCCGGTAGCGCAAGCGAATTAAACGCGCCGGATCTCCTGCATCCGGGCTTTCTAATTCCCCACCAGATATCATCACCGGTTCAAAGCCCATCCGCCGAAAAACCAGTTCGGTTTGAAAAGTTTTGCCTTCTCCTTTGCGGCCATGAATTCCCAAAATTAGGGGAACTCTTACCCCTGGTAAATTTAAAAAGTTCTTAGTGACGTGCACCGCAACTTTATCGAGAAAGTTAGGAGAAATGTAATAACTCATCAGTAGATTTGTAATGGATTAATTGAGGTTACTGTTATGATTTTATGACAAAACTAACAGCCTGCACCGCTAACCTGGATTTTTACCGTACAATCGAGGTCTACATATTATGTGTTAAGGAGCGATTCGTGAGTCCAGAAACCTTATTAAAAGAACCAAGCGTGCAAGCCGAAGCCAGTCTCTTCAGTTCTGAGAGCTTCGACAGCTATGTAATGACAACTTACGGGCGTTTTGCGATCGCCCTAGAACGGGGCCTGGGCTGCCGCGTTTGGGATACCGAGGGCCGCGAATATCTCGATTTTGTGGCTGGTATTGCTACCTGCACTCTCGGACACGCCCACCCGGCAATGATTGCAGCGGTAACTCAGCAAATTCAGACCCTGCACCACGTTTCTAACCTTTATTACATCCCCGTACAGGGCGAGCTGGCGAAGTGGCTTGTAGACCATTCTTGCGCGGACAGAGCCTTCTTTTGCAACTCCGGCGCGGAAGCTAATGAAGCGGCAATTAAACTCGCCCGCAAATACGCCCACGAAAAATTAAATATCTCGAATCCGACAATCATTACCGCCGTTGCGAGTTTCCACGGGCGGACTTTGGCGACAATTACGGCCACGGGACAGCCTAAATACCAGAAGGGTTTTAGCCCTTTGGTTCCCGGATTTCACTATGTGCCCTACAACGATATTAGTGCGATCGAAAGTGCGATCGAGCAACTCGACAAAGACGAACGCCAAGTAGCTGCAATTATGTTGGAAGCGCTGCAAGGCGAAGGCGGAGTTCGCCCCGGAGATATCGCCTACTTCCAGCGAATTCGGGAAATTTGCGACGAAAAAGGCATTTTGCTGATTCTCGACGAAGTGCAAGTCGGGATGGGACGCAGTGGCAAATACTGGGGCTACGAAAACCTCGGCATTGAACCGGATATCTTTACATCTGCCAAAGGATTGGGCGGCGGTATCCCGATCGGCGCTATGCTGTGCAAATCTGCCTGCGATGTATTTGAACCGGGAAGTCACGCCAGCACTTTCGGCGGCAATCCTTTTGCTTGCGCTGTTGCTTTGTGCGTTTGCCAAACTTTGGAACGGGAAAACCTTCTAGAAAACGTGCAGCAGCGCGGGGAACAGTTGAAAGCAGGGCTCAACAAGTTGGCGGCTGAATATCCGCATTTAATTGCCGAGGTGCGGGGCTGGGGTTTGATTGTCGGGATGGAATTGCAAGCTGACATCGAACTTACATCCGCTGATATTGTCAAATCTGCCATCGCCGCAGGAGTTTTGTTGGTTCCAGCAGGGCCGAAAGTGCTGAGATTTGTCCCGCCGCTGATTGTCACTGCTGCTGAAGTCGATCGAGCTCTGCAGGCCGTGGAGTCAGCCTTGCGCTCTCAAGCGGTACAGTAAAATCTACGGAGTTGATTTGTGTTAGCTGTAGCGCTGTAACTAACGATTGCCCATTGGTGTCAACTTAACGTCAAACCCATTTATAGACTGATGTTTGACTATTAAGGCCAGATCACCCTGGCGCCTGCCTTAATAAAGGGAGTAGGGGGTGGGACAGGAGTATTCTCTTTCGTCCCCCTTCTTAAGGGGGATTTAGGGGGATCTAGACTTTGCCTAAAAGCGACATTTATCAGGGGTTTCAGGCTTAATTTGATACCAATGGCGATTGCCATATCTAGACCCACTATTCCTCAGAAAGCCGGTTTCTTTACCAGATTTCTCGTTATCACACCCAATAGTTTCCCAGAAATCGGCTTTCTTAGTCTAAAATCTATCAGGGTAAAATTAAACCCGCCCCGCTGCACGTCTGTCGGGGCGGGTTTGTTAAGTTTAAGACTTGTGCCGAAGCCTGTTTTTTTAAGCAAATACGTTGTGGCAATGTGTATGGTGGAAAAATCAGGTTGGTTTAATCCCCTGGGCGACTCGTACCTCCGGTTAGAGATTGAAATTTAAACCAGGAAGTGATTTAATTGCTGCACAGAAGCAGCGATCCTATCGTTAATAATTCGGCGGAATGCACGATGGATGAACAGCGTCGCAAAACTGATGTTAATATGCTCCAAGCGCTGCTGGAAAATCCTGTGGACTTAGGAATAGATTTGATTTTGAGGACTGACTCAAAATCGATCGACTTTGGGTTCGTGCAAACGCTTTATGTGGAAGAAGTGGCGCTGACGCGAGAAAGCTTGCTGAAAGCTGCAAAATTTTTCCAAAGGGCGATCGCACCCTTAGAATCTGCAAAAGGGAATTATAAATTGCCCGCAACCGGGGCAGCATATCTGGCTTTTTTAGCAGAAGTATTGCAAGCAGTGGCGCGCGGCGCTGATTCGCAGCACCTGTACTCGCTGCTGAGAAACAATTTAGACAAACTCGACCAGAATTTCGCAGAACTGCTGCGCTGCTGGGCAAATTTGGTGTTTTCTGCTGCCAAAGAATCCGAGAGAAGGCGCATTGCAGCGTTAATCGGCAATCTGAGCAACAAAATTGGGCGGTTTCCCCTCGGCAGCAAGGCTAATAACTTGGAAATCGAAATTGCAGGTTACGAAACAGTTGCTAAGGTGTTTACCCGCAAAGACTTTCCCCAAGAATGGGCGGTGATGCAAAACAATCTGGGCAACGCTTATAGCGATCGCCCCAAAGGTGATAAGGCTCAAAATATCGAACAGGCGATCGCTTGCTTTGAAAATGCCCTACAAGTACGCACGCCCGAACAGTACCCGGAACAGTGGGCGACGCTGCAAAATAATCTGGGCAACGCTTACAGCGAGCGTCTCAGGGGAGATCCGGCAGACAATCTAGAACACGCGATCGCCTGCTATCAAAACGCGCTGCAAGTTCGCACCCGCGAAACTTTTGGGGAAGAGTGGGCGAGCACTCAAAACAATCTCGGCCGTGCTTACAGTCGGCGACTGCAGGGCAACCGAGCCCAAAATCTGGAACTGGCAGTCGCTTGCTACCAAAATGCTTTGCAAGTCTACAACCGCAAGGTGTTTCCCCGGCGTTGGGCCACAACTCAAAATAATTTGGCAAATGCTTACTGCGAGTTGCTGCGGGGCAACCGAGCTGAAAATCTCGAATACGCGGTTACGTGCTATCAGAGAGCTTTGCAGGTGCGGACTCGGGAAGCTTTTCCGCAGCAGTGGGCGACGACTCAAAGGAATTTGGGCCGGGTGTTTGTCGATCGCATCAAAGGCGATCCGGTGGAAAATTTGGAAATGGCGATCGTCTGCTATCAAAATGCTTTACAAGTCTACACCCGCATCAAATTTCCCGAAGTCTGGGCTTCGATCCAAACTTACCTCGGTAGGATCTACAGTCGGCGGGTGAAAGGGGAAAAAGCCGAAAATATGGAAATGGCGATCGCCTGCTATCAAAATGCTTTGCTCTTTTGCAACCGCCAAAAAACTCCCGAACGCTGGGCCATGCTGTGTGCCTACCTCGGCCGCGCTTTCTGCGAACACGTGAAAGGGGAAAAAAATCGCAACCTCAAAAGCGCGATCGCCTGCTATCAAAATGCGGGCGAAGTCTACACCAGGCAGGCATATCCCAACCGCTGGGCAATGCTGCAAATTTATCTCGGTAGGGCTTATTCGCAACTGACGGAGGCGGAAAACTTGTCGCACATGGAAAGCGCGATCGGCTGCTATCACAGCGCCACCCAAGTCTACACTCGCGAAACCTATCCCCACCGCTGGGCTGAAATTTTATTTTATTTGGGTCAAGCTTACCGAGTTCGAGGCGACTTGCTTCGCGCTTACGGGGTTTTTACTGCTGCTGTCGATACTGTTGAATTCTTGCGCTGCGAAGTTGGGGTTGATACAGTCGATTTTGGCGATTCCCTACGGGATAGCTACGCTTCACGGACGAGTACCGCAAAAGTCAAATTAACCCGCACCTGGGCTGGACTCTATAAATGCCTGGTGCAAGTTTGCCTGGAACTAGGCGCCAGCCAACCTGAATATTACGCTAAGGCTCTGGAATACGCCGAACGCCACAAAAATCGGAATTTGGTAGAACTGCTGCTTAAATGCCACTTGACTCCGAAAGCCGAAATTCCTGCAGCGGTGCGAAGCGAGTTGGAGTCGCTGCAACTGGAAATAGCAGGGGAACAGCGGCACCAAGAAGAGGGAGAACCTGAGCCGAACACGACTTTGATTTCTGAGGGCGATAGCCAAGGTTTGAACAGCGGTTCTCTAATGCCGAACTTGGACTTCATGCACTTAAATCAATTGTGGAAGCAGTTTGATAGGTTGATTGCGCGGGAGGTGCAGGCAAACGACCCTTTCTTCAGCCTAGCTCACAAAGTTGAACCGATCGCTTTCGAGCAAATTCGCCAATTGTTGCCTGATGACAATTGCGCTGCTGTGGTGTGGGCGAGTTTGGGAGAGTTGCTGGTTGCTTTTGTGGTGGTAAAGAGTGAACAATATCCCGCCGTTCACCTGTGTTCGCCGGAAAATGCTTTGGCTGCCGAAAGTTGGGGCCAGGAGTACCTCACCGCTTATTCTGAACAAAAAGGTCGCTGGATCAATCATCTCCAGACTCGCCTCAAACGCTTGGCTACGATGCTGGAAATCGATCGAGTGGTGGCGCTGATTCCCGATAATTGCGATCGGCTGATTTTTGTGCCGCACCGATTTTTGCACGCTTTGCCGCTCCACGCTTTGCCTCTGGGGGGGAGAGACGGGTTTGAGGATGGTGGGGGAATTTTTAGGTCTGGGTGGAGCGATCGCAGCGGTTTTGAGGTGGAAACCTACAGCCTTTCGGATTTTTCTCAAAGTTCGTCTTTTGGCGATGTTGCAGCGCCTGCTACTTATTTGATCGATCGATTTGCCGGAGGAATTCGCTATGCTCCTAGCTGTCAGCTATTGCTGTTGAGACAAAGTGCACACGGAGCGGCTATTGGTCGGTACAGACCCCGTTTGCAGCAGCTTTTGGCCATTCCAACTTTCACCAGAGATGCGTTCTACAGCAACATTGAAATCGGCACTATTTCCCAGTATTTTGCCAGTACAGAAGTTGTGCGCCATAAGCCGGCAATTAAAGAGGCTTTTTCCCAAGAAATGTCTGCTAATAATGGGGATTTGCCCCAAGAAATAGGGCATTGGCAGCAGAAAAAATGCGCTCATTTTGCTTGTTTTAGTTTGCTTAATTTGGCTTGGCCACTGAAATCTGCAGTGTTTTTGAGGAATGATTCTCTGAGTTTGGAGGAAATTTTAAATCTGGATTTTAGACAATATTTTTTAGTTACTTTATCTGGTTGCGAAATTGCCGCTGGCGGAGTTAGCGGTGCTGGAGGAGATTTTGTGGGTTTGTCGGCGGGTTTGTTGTATGCTGGCACGTCTAGTGTGGTTAGCAGTCTTTGGAAGGTGAATGATGTTTCTACGCTGCTGCTGACGAGCAAGTTTTATGAAAATCTGGGACGGTTTTCTCGGTTGCAGGTGGGAGATGTGGCGATCGCCCTGGGGGACGCTCAAAGGTGGCTGCGGGATTTGACTAGCGAGGAATTGGAGGTGTTGCTGGCGGATTTTCAACCTCAAATTTCGCAAATGTTCGATCGGCTTTCTCAAAGTTCTCGTCTGATTGCGGAGGCTTCTTTGCAGCAAATTCGCAACCGCAAACCCTATCCTTTTGCTAATCCTTATTATTGGGCGGCTTTTACGGCGGCTGGGGTTTAGTTATTAGTGATTAGTGATTAGTCATCAGTCAACAGTCAACAGTCAACAGTCAACAGTTATTAGTCATTTAAAAACCCGACACTAACAACTTATTTAAAGTTATCAATGTCGGGCACAAATTCAACAAACTACCCGCAAAAGTTTAGGACTTTTTGCCGAAAACTTGTTCTTTCAATGCTTGAATTTCTTGACCTAATTGTTGCCGGTTGGACGATCGCAGCAAATAGCGGTAGACAAACCACCCGGTGTATCCGATACCAATTAGCTCGAATGTCGGTGCTAGCAAGGGGATGTCGTTGAGTTCATCTATTACGCCCAAAAGCACTTTCAAAGAGACAATCGAGGCTATAATTACACCGATAACAGTCAGGGGACTTTTGTACTGCTCGTAAAAGCTGCCGATGTAAGCGGGAAACTCGGACAAAATTGAGATAATTTGTTCTTTGATCTGCTGGCCCTGACTTGGCGGTTCTTCGGTAATTATGACTTTTGTTGTACCGCTGGAACTGTCTGCTTCATTTCCGGCAGGAATTTCGGTGATGATAACGGTTGTTTCTGGTTCGTTTGATGAAGTCATTTCTCCACTCGCAATAGTTTTTTGCTGGTTGGCTGCAGGTATTTCAACTGCTGCTGCGGCTGTTTCAACTGCCGAAATATCGACTGCTGAAACCTCGGTGCCGGCTGTTTCCACAGGCGATATTTCGACTGCTAAAACCTCCGTTCCGGGTATTTCGGTAGCCGATATTTCGACTGTTTCCACAGGCGATATTTCGACTGTTTCCACAGGCGATATTTCGACTGCTGTCACCTCGGCCGCTGCTGTTTCAACAATCGGTGTTTCGACTGCTGGCTGTTCTGTAGCAGGGGTTTCGGCGACTGTTTCTGCGTTTGGTTGTTCTGGGGTTGGAGTTTCGGCCGCCACACCAACACCAGGCAAATTCAAGTTGCTAATGGCATCAAGCAAACGGGTTTTAGCCGTTCCTCGCTGGTGAAGGATTACCCAAGATTCTATCAGGTCGGGGCCGTGCATTGCACCTGTCAGAGCGGCTCTGAGCGATCGCATAATTAGCCCTTTGTTAAGAGTTTTCTCTTTACTGAGCTTTTTAGTGATTTTCTGAGCTTCCGCTGATGTCAGGGATGAATGACTTTCCATCGCTTCTACAACTGCTTGTAAAGCCTGTGCAGCCCCTGGTTGCTGCAACTGTGCGAGTGCTTCTTCTTCGTATTCCACCGTGGTGGAGAAGAAAACCTTGCACATATCCACAGCATCGGTTAAGCGAACGAGACTCGGGCCGATTAAAGCAGCTATTTGTTCGAGCCAAGGGCGATCGGCCTCTGAGTCAAACTCATAACCGCCTTTCTGCCACCAATAAGGTATCAGCAAATCTGTCAATTGCGGCACTGGCATTTTGTGCAGGTATTGACTGTTTAGCCAATTGAGTTTATCCCAATCAAATTTTGCACCGGCTTTGTTGACTCGATAGAATGTAAATAATTCTGCTGCTTCCGACAGTGTAAATATTTCCTGCGTTGAATCCGGCGGAGTCCAACCGAGCAAAGTCATGTAATTAACTAAAGCTTCGGGCAGGTAGCCCATATCTTTGAAGTCAGAAATCGAGGTTACGCCGTCGCGTTTAGAAAGCTTTTGTCCTTGGGAGTTTAAAATCAGCGGCGTGTGGCCAAATTCTGGGATTGTCGCGCCCAAAGCTTCGTACAGCAATATTTGTTTCGGAGTATTGCCGATGTGATCTTCGCCGCGGATGACGTGGGTGATGCCCATGTCGATGTCATCGACAACTACGGCGAGGTTGTAGAGGGGTTGGCCGATGACGCCGCCGCTGGATGCACGGGCAATCACCATATCGCCGCCGAGGTCGCTACCTTTCCAGGTTACGGTGTCGCGCACCATGTCGTTCCAAGAAATTGTGCGATCGTCGTCGATGATAAACCGAATCACAGCTTGTCGCCCTTCGCCTTCAAAAGCTGCGCGCTCTTTGCTTGTCAAGTTGCGGTGCCGATTGTCGTAGCGGGGGGCTTGTTTGTTGGCTTTTTGTGCTTCCCGCATTTCGTCGAGTTCTTCCGACGTGGTGTAGCAGCGGTAGGCGAGTCCATTGTCTAGAAGGGTTTGGACTGCTTGGCGGTATATTTCCAGACGCTGGGACTGAAAACTCGGGCCTTCGTCCCAGTTCATACCCAGCCAGGTGAGTCCTTCGAGGATGTTATCGGTGTATTCGCTTTTAGAACGTTCTACGTCTGTGTCTTCTACCCGCAGGATGAATTGGCCGCCTTGGTTGCGGGCAAACAGCCAGTTGAATACGGCGGTTCTGGCGGTACCGATGTGTAGGTTTCCGGTGGGACTGGGGGCTAGACGGACTCTGACATTCATGTAGATTTTTGCTTTTAGATTGGGCGATTTGCTGGTTGGGCGATTTGCTGATGTTTAAGACTTCAAATTTTATTATATTTTGTTGCCGACTTAATAGTTGTGCTTGGCAGGTACTTTGCCTCGATTTGTTTGATATTCGACTATCGAGCGATCGGGCTACGGTCTCCGGCAAGGCAGGAGAGGGCATCTTGATGATAATAGCTTGCGGGTGGCCAAGACTGGATTCACCTTTGGGACTATTTTTCACACCACAAATAACTGCTTTAGGAGTACCGAAGGCGCACCTGATAACTATTGATGCTTGTAAAATGTTTGTGTGCGATCGACGACATTAAAATATATTTCCCTATGTCTGCTGCTAAAACCGAGTTTTCCGAATCTGTTGCGCCCTCAGCCGAGTCTGCTGCGCCTGCTTGGCAGATTGAGTTACTGTACGACGGTGAATGTCCTCTGTGCGTGCGAGAGGTTAATTTCTTGAAAAAACAGGACGCGGGGCGAGGCTTAGTGTCGTTTGTGGATATTGCGGATGATGGCTACAACCCGAAGGTCCACGGCGGAATCGACTACGAAACGGCGATGGGGCGGATTCACGCGGTGTTACCCGACGGTACGGCAATTAAAAATGTGGAGGTTTTTCGCCGCACCTACGAGATTTTAGGGATGGGCTGGGTTTATGCTGTGACTAAGTTACCAGCGATCGGGGCGATCGCCAATTGGCTGTACGGAATTTGGGCCCACTGGCGGCTGATGCTGACGGGAAGGCCGGATTTAGCAACAATTATGAGCGATCGAACTCAGCGGATCGAGTGCGAAAGTCAGGGCCGCTGCCAACCCAACTCGAAATGAGTCATATTTAATAAGTGCGATCGGTCTATCAGAAAATGTCAGCAGAAACAGACTGCAAGTAACATTAAAGATGGACTACTATTAAAGGTCAAAAAAAATGCAAGATGCAGGCTATACAGTCTTCATGGGCTTCGGTGGTCTCTGGATACTTATGGGAATTGCCGCTGTGATTTTCCTCTTCAAATCCGACGGTCAAAAACTTAGGTTTGGCAAATGGGGACTACTTGTGGCGATTCCGATTCTCGTGCCCATCGTCCTGGTTTTGACATATCAGATAGCCCGACCGTTTATTTCCTCGCACCTTTGATCGCTGCTGGGAGTCGATCGTCCGTGGGAGAAAGGAATTAGTTAAATTAAGTTTAGTATTATTGCTCGCTTTCGGGCGATCGCAACTGCTCGTTCGCCCATTGACGCAAAGACCGAATTATGGCATTGTCATCTTGAGTTTCTGCCATCTGCAAGAATTGATTGAGCATTGCTACAGAAAGGATGGGAAATGTCGGACTGCGATCGCAAGTAATATATTCCCGATTTTGCCATTGATAAATTTGTACAGTTTGTCCCCGATACCGCCAAACTTCAGGGATTTCTAGCTGTGTGTAAACGACAAATCTATTAGAAGAAGGACTGGTAATATCAACTTCAATTACCAAGTCTGGGGGAGGAGAAGTTGAGATGTCAAGCCTTCTCCCTAGAATGCGATCGACATTTTGGATATAAAAACATGAATCTGGTTCTGCACCTTGTTCTAAATCTTCACGGTTGAGAGTCGTCGAACCAAATCCCTTAATCTTCAAGTCCAACTCCTCAGTCAAAGCTGTAACAATCCGTTTGAGCAAACAGTTAATAGTTTCATGCAAGTCGGATGGCATGAGAATTTCTAAGACTCCTTGAGAGTATGAAAATCGCGAGGCTCTCTTGTCTCCTGCTTCTGCTAATAAGCTTTCGTAAGTCTGCCAACTGATATTAGATAATACTACCCGTTGTGTAGTTTTTTCCGGTGAGAAGTTAATGAGCGTAACAGTCATATTTCGCTCCTCCTTACTCAATTAATAAAATACCAAAAGCTTAAACTTTGTATTTTAAACTTTCGATTTACGAGAGAACGGGACAGACGGGGCTCGAACCCGCAACTTCCGCCGTGACAGGGCGGTGCTCTAACCAATTGAACTACTGTCCCTCGTTTTGCCGTTTTTTCAGGCACAATTTCTATTATGCCTATCACTTCACCTTTTGTCAAGAGGTTTTTTGAACTTTTATTTGGAAGCCCAAAATCTGAGTCTCTTGCAGCGGACTGAAGTTGTTGTCGCTCAGCAAAATCAGACCTCTGCTAGCATCCGCCAGGGCGGGGCCAAATGTCAACCCCTCAATGTTGTCTAGGGGAATTTTTAGGGTTTCCAAATCCAGCAGCAGGCGTTTTTGAGCGGGAGAAACCTCGCCCAGACGGCTTTTGAGGCTTTCGAGTGCTTCAATACGATCGCCCTTTTCCAGAGAAATCTCAAAAATTCTGATAGTTGTGCCGGTTTCCAGGGAGAAAGCACGCTCTAAACTCAGCAAGCGGTTATCGTCGATCGCCAACAAATCTACTAAACCGTTAGTAGTTAATTTTCCCACAGGATTCGCACCAGCGGGTAGCGGTTCGGTGATGTAGAGAAACGATGCTTCTGGATTGCCGCTCACCGCATCGTAGCGCAAAATCCGGCACGGAGTCCCGGTTTCCAGGGAAGCTGCGGCGCCATCTTGTACCAAGGCGTTTTCGGTAGCGGTGAATAGGTGTTTGCGATCGGGCGTTAAAGTTAAACTTTCAAATGATAGATTGTTGCGGATGCCTTTACTGCCTTTGTCGTCGGGCAAAAATAGTTCTGGAATTGCCAGCGTTTTCAGGAGTTTACCATCTAGAGAGAACTCTTTGATAAAAGGATTTATTTGGCGATCGACATCTCCCTCAGAAGAAACAAACACGCTATTGCCAGTAAAAGCTATCCCTTCGGGATCTAAACTTAATTCAGGAAAACCTTTGCCGTTTTCATCTAATAAAGTAGTGACACCAGTAAAAGTTATTTGCTCTTTTTCCAGTTTCCCAGATTGCAAGTTAATTTTGAGAGTATAGAAGCGCGCCGGAGCCTTGCTGCTGCGGTCATCAGAAATGGCATAATAAACTTGTTTATCGCCATCATAAGTAATGCCCGAAAGTCCGCCAATTTCCGTCCCCTGAAACTGAGAACCTGTAGGAAATATTGCTCTGCCGATAAAATTTATTTTCGTAACAGCGAAAGATTGAGCTGATTGATTTACCCAAATAGCAACACTTGCTGCCATCAAAAAACAGACAATAAATATAGTTGCTTTTATTAGATTTCGCATTTGATGAATAAGTAGGCTATTAAACTATTTCACTTTGAGCCTGCATATTGGGGCGGGCAAGATGCCCACCCCACAATAATTTCACAGGAGGCCGAATACAAGAAGTGTAATATTTTTCAAAAGACCAAGCAAATATTTTTTAGCTTAACTACCTTCTTCTTCTCTTTCTTCCTTCGCGCCCTTTGCGCCTTCGCGGTTCGTTAAATCATAAATTCACTGTTTCTGATTCAGCAAAAAATTGGTCAACCAATCTTTAACGACATAAGTAGCACGACAGTCGTCCTCATTGTAGCGGACGATCGCCTCCAAGAGCGATCGATCGCCGGTTTTGAGCCAATCGTCATACCAGCAGACGCACTGAGCACCATTCGCCTTAGCATCTCGCCAGTCAAAACCCAGCCAACGGGCAATTGGTTTGAGTGCGTAACTTTCCACCGGCATAATCGCTTTTTGCGTCACTTGTTTGTGAATATCTACAAACCGTTTCAGCACGGGTTTCCACAAATAAGCTGGAGTATTGTAAAGTTTAGCCAGTCGCTTAAAAGTCTTGACTTCGTAGTCGCAAAAATGGAAAATCGGAGCAATAGGATAAGCCCACATTAATTCTAAAAATTGCTCCCAGATTGCACCTTCCTCTGCTGCTGATTCAGCTAAAAAACCGTGGAATTTTTCCGTATTGTTGTACCTGTCAACAACTAAGACTCCGTGGAGGTAATCCAAGTTTAACTCTGGTTCGGCTTCAATATCAAAGTAGAGTTCGATTGGGGCGATCGGCAAAAACACAGATTGGGAATACGGAATTGGTTTTTTGCGGAGAATTGGCGCAGGTATAGAAGATGTCGCAGGTTTATTTTCTCTAATTTTTAATTCCTCAACTGCGGTGTAATTCAAGATATTGTCTACAATATCTGGTACTATTTCAGATGAGTTAAGTTCTTCTGAATTCTCACTTCTACCTTCTTCTCGATCATTAATCCGTGTATCCGTGTCAAAATCCGTGTCGTGCCTTCCTTCTTCCTTCTTCCCTCTTCCGACTTCCATCGGACTGACATCCGTTACATCCGTTACAGAATCCGTTGCCGAACTTCCTTCTTCTCGCAACAGCGGTTGATTTAGCAAGTGCGATCGAGCTTGCTGCACGACATCAAAAGCCACTCTGTCCGGGAATTCGGGATACTCAGCCAGCAGTTTGGAACTAGCATTAGCGAGAGCTTGTACATCAGTAATTCCGAGAGTTTTTAGTCTAGCATAGCGGCTGGCAGTAACTCCCGGCAATAACGAAAGATGTTTAATAGATTCGGCTTCGGCGTGACAGATAGTATACCAACCGCAAAGATTGCACTTTTGCCGGGAAATGAACACCTCTGGTTTATCCCGATTTTCTATCATCCGAATGCAATCATCTAAAATCTCGAACATCTGAGGAGTTCGCTGGTCGAGATTCACGGAGTATAGCCCTTTTTTTCGCAGCATCAGCGACGCAGTCTCTGGCATTGTTTCCTGTACGGAAGCTAAAACTTGGGCGTGAAAAGCTGCGATAATTTGATACTCTTGTTTTGGTCGCTTGCTAAGCCAAATATCCGCAGTAATATAACTCCAATCGCCAAATTTTGATTGTCCCGGCTGTTTGATTAATAAATGGGGGCGGCTGATCAGAGTAATGTTTGAAGAGTGCAGATTGGAGGATGAAATATCAACGAGAGTTTCGGGGATTTCGCCAAATTCGGGGAAATATTGACTGTCAATTCCTACCAGAGAAGTTGTTGCGGCGTTGGTTTGGCCGAATTCGCCCTGGATCAGAACTCCTCGGTAAATGCGATCGACCCCTTGCTGCATTAAACTCAATGTAGCGGCCGCGCCGGCTTCCCAATCCCCTCTCGGATAATATGGTTGTTGGTAAGTCTCCTGTTCCAAAGCTTGCTGCTGGTATGCGGCGCTGTCGCGCATCAGTTTCAGCAGAAAGTCGCTGGGGGGATCTAGTTGTTTCCAGTCTCCGCAGGTGTCTAAAAATGCTCGGAGATGGCATCGCTGATAGGAAAGTAGCAGTTTGTCAGTTATTAACATTTAGTATTCGCAAGGCATAGAATAATTAGAAGGAAAGCACGACACGGATTTTGAGACGGATACACGGATTGATTATTTAGCTTGAGGCAAAAGTCAAAGGATAGAAAGTTCACACCATCAGTTATTCAATATTAACGCTATCAATAATTCGCCAGAAAAAATGACAAAGGACAATCACCGGCAACAATTCCCAGCTTTGGCCAATAAAGCTTATTTTAACTACGGCGGACAAGGGCCGCTGCCTGAGCCTGCTTTAGACGCGATTTATGAGGCTTACAAACGGGTGCAGCTTGGGGGGCCGTTTTCGGGGGAGGTGGGGGCTTGGGTGGTTCAGGAGGCGATGCTGACGCGACGTGCGATCGCATCTGAGTTGACGGTACCTCCTGAAACCATCGCCCTAACTGAAGATGTCACCGTCGGCTGCAATATTGCGCTGTGGGGCATTGACTGGAAAGCAGGCGACCATTTGCTGCTTTCTGATTGCGAACACCCCGGCATTGTAGCTAGTGTAATGGAACTTCAGCGCCGTTTCAACATTGAGGTTTCGATTTGTCCGTTGGCGGCTACTTTGAATGAGGGCGATGCGGTGGCGGTGATTGCTGATAGTTTGCGGCCAAATACTCGCTTGTTGGTTATCAGTCACATTTTGTGGAATACTGGCCAAGTTTTGCCTCTGGCTGAGATTGTGAAA
Source organism: Microcoleus sp. AT8-B5 (assembly GCF_036705565.1). Lineage (NCBI taxonomy): Bacteria > Bacillati > Cyanobacteriota > Cyanophyceae > Oscillatoriales > Microcoleaceae > Microcoleus > Microcoleus sp. AT8-B5. The sequence goes on along the minus strand of NZ_JAUBUY010000011.1, from coordinate 110,793 downwards.
GTGTGTCATCAAACAAAAGTCAAAGTATTAGTTGATGCTGCTCAATCTGTGGGGGTTTTGCCTTTAAATTTGATTGAATCGGGGGTTGACTTTTATGCTTTTACTGGTCACAAATGGTGGTGTGGCCCGGAAGGTTTGGGGGGGCTTTATGTGAGTGCTGAAGCTTTGGCAGATTTGCATCCGGTGTTTATAGGTTGGCGGGGAATTGTGACGGATGCTAATGCTAAGGTCCTTGGGTGGAAGCCTGGATCGCAGCGCTATGAAATTGCGACTTCGGCTTATCCTTTGTATGCGGGTTTGCGGAGTGCGATCGCCCTGCAACATGAATGGGGTACGATCGAGGAAAGGTATGCAGAAATTTGCCGTTTGAGTAAGTATCTCTGGCAGCGTTTGTCGGTACTTCCTGATGTGGAATGTTTGCGAAAATCTGCGCCGGAAGCTGGTTTAGTTTCGTTCCGGTTAAGTAATGGGATGCCGCACAACAAGCTTGTCAATTTGTTGGAAAAACAGGGAATTATGGTAAGGACTATTCTTAATCCTGATTGTGTGCGGGCTTGTGTTCACTATTTTACAACTGAGGCGGAGATTGATAAGTTGGTTGGGGCGATCGCCATAACGTAGGGTGCGTCGCCTTGAGCTATTTCAAATAGCTGGAAAATCTCATAGCGACGCACCTACAAAATTAGGGGCGATCGCACTCCACTCCGAAAAATATTATTTCAAAATAGGATGCAAGAGGCGTTAGTTTTTTGTGGGATTTACCTTATAATATGGTAAGTAGGTTGCCAGCACATTTTTTGAATTTGGTAAGTAAAAGCGTGAAGATAATTTTAGAGTAATTACGGAGGGCAATAAACGATGAATTTAGAGCAAGCAGTTTTAGATAAGTTGCGGGCATTGCCCCCTGAACGACAGCAAGAAGTTTTAGATTTTGCTGAGTTTCTTCAACAAAAAACTATGGCTAAACGACCCCTAAAGAGTGCCAAAGGGTTGTGTGCTGACTTAAAAGTAGATATTACGGAAGAAGACATCGCCCAAGCCCGACAAGAAATGTGGGGAAATTTTCCCAGGGAGATTGTTTGATGCCCTCAGTCGTAGCAGATACCCATACCCTAATTTGGTACATTTTTGAACTACCAAGATTGTCGCCAGCAGCATTAATAGCATTAGAACAAGCGGTTAACGAGGGAAATTTTATCTACTTTTCCGCAATTTCAATTGTAGAAATTGCTTACTTGATTGAGCGAGGGCGTTTGGCAGGCGAAGTGCTGACACGAGTTTTAAATGCTGCGGACGATCCAAATGTGGGGATTTTGCTAGCACCTTTGGATCGCAATATCTCGGCAACTATTCAACAAATTGACAGGGCAACAGTTCCTGATATGCCAGACAGGATTATTGCGGCTACTGCTTTATCTTTGAGTCTTCCGTTAGTTACTCGCGACGCAAAAATTCAAGGGTTAACTACTATTCAAACAATTTGGTGAGTATGACAGGAAACTCTCTTCGTTCCCTACAGTAATACCTTCGGGTGCGTCGCTTCCCGTAGCTATTTCAACTAGCAGGAAAATCTCACAGCGACGCACCATACAAATAGCAATATTGTGTCACCACACTTCGTTCCCCACAGCAACTCCACTGTCAATCTCATTATGAAGATTCTCAGGCGCGATCGTCTCAACCAACTCCTCAATGGAATACCGCCAACGAGTTACCGGTTCGATAATTTTCTCAGCGTCAATAGAGGCATCTATTTCCTGAGAGTGGGCTGCATAAAAAGCGAGAACATGGTTCACTTGAGCTTCACTTAAATCATACTCAGTGGCAATTTGGTTTGGCGAAAAACCCCATTTCTGAGATGCAACTACTACTGTTTGCAACCGCAAGCGAGTGCCGCGCAAAACGGGGACGAGTTCGCCGCTAGCGCCCCGCACATAGGTAATTTCAGGAAAAGCGCGATCGTCTGATTTATCCAGCCCCGTGAACTTCATGCTTTTACAATAACAACGGCTCTATTTTAGCTTGTACCTCTTCAATTACATCTTGAGATACCGACTCAACCAATCGAATACCGCGAGCTTTCCAGTCTAAACACTTAATTTGATCGGCAAGAATTACTCCCTGAACTTTTAATCCAGTGGGTAGGATAACTTCAAAAGGATACCCTTTTTGTTGTTTTGTAATCGGCATAAATAGAGCTAAGGAGCTTTTCTCGTTGTAGGAGCGAGGCGACAGCACAAAAGCAGGTCTAAGTCCTTTTTGCTCGTGTCCCTTAGTTGGGTCAAAGTCTAAATAAACGATATCGCCTCGACTCGGAATGTAGGGATTTGATTGTGTCACCAAACTTCGTTCCCCACAGCAATTCCAGTATCAATCTCAGTATGAACATTCTCTGGCGTCATTGCCTCGATCAACTCCTCAAGCGAATACCGCCGACGAACGATAGGCTCGATTGTCAGCTTGCCATCTATCAAGACAAGCTTCACTTCGGAACCCTCAGTCAAGTTAATCTCTTTAGCTAAATTTTGTGGAATCCGAATAGCAAGACTGTTTCCCCATTTTGCGATCGTCGCAACCATAGCCTGAACCTCTAGTTAGTGATATCACTCTGAGGAATTTACCCTTTCTCAGAGAAAGTATATACAGAGTATCTACAGTGTAGCGACTAAGCGGATGTTTGACAAGCACAGAAAATTTGACAAAAAAGCCGATCGCCCTTTCCCTAAAAACAACAAAGGACGATCGCCCTTTTCGCCCAAATTTCGACCTACGCACCCCAACAAAAGAAACCGGGTTTTTCACTAAATCTGCCATTTCCATGCAGTATCTTCGCAAAAAACCCGGTTTCTGAGCTCTCAGGCCTAAGTCCTATTAATGACTGTGCCCGTGCCCGCCATGAGAATGACCGTGTTCACCATGAGAATGCCCGTGCCCGTGAGAATGACCGTGCCCGTGAGAATGCCCGTGATCCCCATGAGAATGCCCGTGTCCTTCATGAGAATGCGCGTGCTCGCGGTGTGCGGAAGCCAAACTCGGATTAACAGCAACCGCAGTCTCACTCAACAACGCTTCAATCTGCGGATTTGCCCACTCGGCCGCCATTTTCAGAAACTCTGGATGGTCGTTAACGCAAGGCAATTTGCGGTAAGTAACTCCTTGACGCTGTTTCTGCAAAGACTCAATAATGTGGTCTACATCTAACAATGTTTCGTGATTTTCTGTCGCAAATCCGATCGGCATAAAGACGATCGCAGTTGCACCCAAATCGATCAAATTCTTCGCAGCCAACGTCGCATCCGGCTGCGTCCACTCAATCAGCGGCGTGTCGTGATTCAGCCAACCCACCGAAATCAAAGGATAGCGATACATCAAACGTTCCCGCACGCGATCGTACAAAGCTTGACTTTCCACAATTCCCGAAGTAAAGCCCTTCGCCTTGTGCGGACAACCGTGATTCATCAGCACAATCCCAATCTGAGAAGGCAAATGCGCTACAGCTAAATCGTTCTTAATTTCCTCTTCTACCAAATCCGCCATTAGCTGGATGTAAGCAGGTTCATCGTAAAAAGAAGGAATGTAGCGCTGTCCTTTTACCCAATGTTCCTTACCATCAAAGGTTTGTGCTAAAGCTTTATTCACCTGTTCGACAGCAATGCCGCTGGTGAAAACAGAATCAACTACCAACAGCGGGTAAATCAGAATTTTGTCAAATCCTTCTGCTTGAATTTGCGGAATTACTTGTTCCGGCAAAAACGGCGCGCAAAAGTTAAAAGCTTTGAACACTTTTACTTTATCGCCCCATTTCTCCTGTAAATTCTTTTCAATCCCGGCGCGCTGCTGTTCAAAAATTGCATTGTGCGGCGAAACGAATTTACCGTGTTGGTGACTCCACTCGTGCAAGTCAAAGATTGCTAAAATCTTCGCCAGCGGCGGATAAATCCACAGCGGTACTGGCGCAAACTTTGCCGTAAGCAAATTTAAAGCTTGTTCGTTGTAGTTGGCAAAATCGTCGTAGCTTTCGACTTCGCCATAACCCATCAGCAATACAGCAACGCGATCGTTACTTGCGGGTGCTGCAGATGTTTTGTACTCGATTTTTTCTGGAGAAGCAACCACTTTGTATTCCTCAATTTTATTTATTCTAAGAGATCCAAACAGGATGAAGGGTGAATCGGAGATTTTTCATTGTGTGCGATCGCACGACGGTTGCGTGCTGGGCTGATTCCCGGTTTCTGCGCCCCTACTTCCCGGTCAAACCTCTTATTTATCCTAGAAACCGGATTGATGGGCATCAGTCCTAAGTCGGTTTTTTGACCCTGACCCGAAATTCGTAGGGTGGCTAGAACTAGAATCAGCCTTTGCTAAGCTTGACAGGAGATGGGGCGGGGGGGGATAAGTTTCATGTTTTCTTAAGACTCCCTGACCTTGCCTCAGATTAATGGGGTTTGGAGCGTTCCCAGCTTTTAACTTGGGGGGATACTCTTCAAACTTGACTCTATTATAAGTTTAACACCCTATCCCCTGGGGTAGTATATGATATAGTAGGTATATGATAAAGTTATGTTGCGAACTATATTAACTTTCTTGACGAACTATGAGACTGGTAATTTGCCCCGGAGTTCACGAACCAAAGCTAACCGACTGTTTCCTGACGGGACTTTCGGGGCTTTGGGGACTGGCAGCCGATCGCCCAAACCAGCAAATAGTCGATCGTGTCAAGATTTTTCCCGCTCATAAATATCCGCCTTTCTCAGCTCTTGACATATTGCAATTTTTGTGCAGCGAAAAGTTAGCAGGAGAAAGTCTAGTATTTGTCAGCTTTTCGGCAGGAGTAGCCGGGGCGATCGGGGCGGCTCTTCTGTGGCAGCAACTCGGTGGCAAAGTCGGGGCTTTTTTTGCCTTAGACGGTTGGGGAGTACCTCTGGTGGGAAATTTTCCCATCCACCGCATCAGCCACGATCGCTTTACGCACTGGAGTTCGGCAATTCTCGGTGGCGGTGGAGAAAGCTTTTATGCAGATCCCGCGATCGAACATTTGGATTTATGGCGAGCTCCCCAAACGGCAAAAGGCTGGCACCTCAGCCAAACCGCCGCCGGCATTGAGACTCTCGCACCCACAACCGCAGCAAAATTTTTAGTCCACCTATTGAAACAATACGGAGTCCAATCAGTTGTTTAATCTAAATTTAGTATCCTCAGCGATCGCACCTATTGCCACCATCGCCCGCCTCGACAATTCTGTCTCTTCAGCCACAACAAACACCATCAAACAGTGGTTGATATTTAGCGCCTCAGCATTTTTAGTCTCAATTCCCGTCTTCGTGCAAGCACCGTTAGTGCGTTTATATCCAACCATCAGTTTGCTGTCAACTATCCCCTGGTTCGTTCTGAGTTTAATTCTAATTTTCCGCCCCAAAACACAACTTTGGGGAGATTTATTATTAGGATTCGCCGGATGTTGGCTGGCAGGTTCTATCTATTGGGGGTGGTTTAGATGGGAACCAATTTTACATCTACCTATAGAAGCAATTGGCTTGCCTTTTGCTATTTGGTGCTTGGGCAAATCTTGGGGAAAAGTTGGCAGCTATTTTTACTTGGGTTCCCTATTTGGCACTGCTATTACCGATTTATATTTTTATTTAACTGGGTTGATGCCCTACTGGCGCCAAGTGATGCACGCGGAACCGGAATTAGCTATGCCGATTTTTCAAAGTGCGATCGGTCAAATTGAAACTCCTTGGGGCATAGGCTGTGCTTTAGTTCTAATCGCTGTGTTGCTAACAGTCGGTTTGCTGAGTTTGCGCGATCGAGAACTGCACTGGCGCGCTTTCAGCGGCGCGGTGTTAAGCACGCTTTTGGTAGATGGTTTATTTTGGTTGGCTGCTTCTGCTGCTTAAGATTTATGATTAGTTTTTATGTTGGTATTTTTTGACTGCAGATGTGGGCAAATTGACGCAGATTAACGCAGAATTTTTTGAGGGATGTAGTCTTGAGATTCCTGACTTTTTAAAGAAGTCGGGAATTTTGGTATTTACGGAACAATTATGAGTTAAAATCTAAAATCTAAAATCTCAGAATCCAAAATCAATATCATGTCTTTCATTTCAATTCGCGGTGTAGAACATTATTACGAGTGGATAACGGCAGATAACACGGCCCAACCCAGCGGGAAACCAGTGATGGTATTTCTGCACGGCTGGGCGGGTTCAGCGCGCTACTGGGAAAGCACGGCACGGGCTATTGCTGATGATTTTGATTGTTTGCTCTACGATATGAGAGGTTTTGGTCGATCGCCCTTGCCGAAAGAGCCTCCTGAGTCCAGCTACGAACTCGAAACCTATGCCCACGACTTAGCGGAATTATTAGAATCTCTGAATTTAAGCCGCGTCTTTCTCAATGCTCACTCCACAGGTGCATCAATTGCTACTTTATTTCTCAACCTTTACCCTGAAAAAGTAGAAAAAGCAATTCTCACTTGCAGCGGGATTTTTGAATACGACGAAAAAGCCTTTACAACTTTTCACAAATTCGGTGGCTATGTGGTAAAATTTAGACCATCTTGGCTGGCATCGATCCCTTTTGCCGATCGGCTATTTATGGCCCGGTTTTTGCGCCGTTCCCTGCCCACAGAGGTCAGTCTGGCGTTTCTCAAGGATTTTTTAATGGCAGACGAGCAAGCTGCTATTGGTACAATGGTGACGGCAGTCAGTAAAAGAGCAGCCGAGGAAATGCCCCAAGAATTTGCGCGGCTGAGTGTTCCCACACTGCTTGTGGCAGGAGAATTTGACCAAATTATTCCCGCCGCCATGGGAGAGCAAGCAGCCTCCCTCAGCAAAAAAGTAGAATTTGTTATAATTCCGAATACGGCTCACTTTCCGATGCTGGAGGATGCCGCAACATACTTGCAGCGAATTCGAGACTTTTTGCCAGCAGCGGCTTAGCTGAGTTATTGTTCATCTAATGTACGATCGGACACGCAAGCTTTGAGAACGGCTTTTGCTCCGATCTTAATTTTTAATTTCTAATTTCTTAAAGCGAAAGGTGGTACAATGAACGACCTCGACCAATACTATAAAGTGCTGGGACTGTTGCCGGGAGCTTCCAGAGAAGAAATTAGCCAAGCCTACAAGGATTTAGCGTTCATTTGGCACCCCGATCGCATCCCCAAAGACAATCCCAGACTACTACAGAAAGCTGAAGAGAAGATTAAGGAAATTAATCAAGCTCGCGAACAATTGCGATCGATTCAACCAAGAGGTCAGAATCAAAACGTTCAGCACAAACATACTCAGCACAAACACACCCAGCAACAAAACACCCAGCACAAACATACCCAGCAACAAACTACCCAGCAACAAAACGCTCAGTACAGAAATACTCAGCAACAAACTACCCAGCAACAAAACGCTCAGTACAGAAACACTCAGCAACAAACTACCCAGCAACAAAACGCTCAGTACAGAAATACTCAGCAACAAACTACCCAGCAACAAAACGCTCAGTACAGAAACACTCAGCAACAAAACACTCAGTACCAAAACGCTCAGCAACCCAATACTCAGTACCAAAACACTCAGTACAGAAATACTCAGTATCCAAACACCCAGCAGCAAAACACTCAGCCACCACCAGCCACCCCAAAAGAACCCCGCTACTCTTCTGAACCCTCTTCAGGGAAATATCCTGGAAATTATGCGGGAAACTATGGGGGAAACCCTGCAGGGCCCTATTCAGAGGCCTCCCGCTACCAATCGCAGCCCCCGCCATCTCAGTCTTACCGCCAAGCGGGGCCCCAAGCTCCCGATTTGAGCGGTTCCAACTTCAAAGGAGCTTCCTTAAAAGAAAAGGATTTTTCAGGGAGAAACTTGAGCAATGCAAACCTGAGTGAAGCCGACTTAAGTGATGCTTTTCTACACAACGTCAATCTCACAGGCGCGAATTTGCACCAAGCTAACTTGTTCAGGGCTAATTTGTTAGGAGCTTGTTTGATCAATGCCAACTTGAGAGAAACCAACTTAATCGGAGCCGATTTGAGCGGTGCTGACTTGAGCGGTGCTGACTTGACAGGAGCGAAAATTGGTTACGGCGATCGAGTTATGGTCAAACTTACCCGGACTACATTAACAGGTACAATCTTACCCGACGGTACTGTTCATAGCTAAATATATTTAGTTTTTAGTCAGTGGTGGTAGACGCGGGTTTTACCCGCAATATTTGCTGCAACTCCAAATACAAAAAAATCCGCCCTTTGCGAATTTGGGATAAAAACTTATATACTGTCCGCTAGAACAACCGCAAGAAAATTGGTTCGTAGTGAGGCGGTTCGTCGTCAGAATTCTATGAGGACTTGCATTCCTCGCTGCGTACCCATAATGCTTAAATTACTTGACATGATATTACGCGATCGCGATCGCACAAACCGAGTTTTTTTACCCGGTTCAACAACTGCAACGAGGTTTGTTCGTTCATCAAACCCCCTTTCTGTCTCCAACACGGCTAATCGAGATTCATATTACAGCAACCGCCAACATGGTTCCTGTTCTGTTTTTTCCTTCTTCCTTCTTCCTTCTTCCTTCTTCCTTCTTCCTTTTTCCTTCTTCCTTCTATCCTTTACATCCGTTATATCCGTTACATCCGTTACATAATCCGTTGCCGAACTTCCTTCCCTTATTAATTACTTCCACCACGGCGATTGCGTAACTTTCGTCCAGCAGCCAGCATAGCGCCTCCCGCCATCAAACCCCCCACAGTCATCGGTTCGGGAACCGGCTCAGGTTGAACCGTCTCCAGAGAACCGCCTTTAATAAATACAGCAGAATCTAAATAGCCATCGCCCACATCTTTAATGCGGATGCTGAGAACATTCGTCTGATTTTGCTTGAGCAAACCCTCAAAACCTAAAACTTTAGTAAAACCGTCGAGCTTAACGATGTTAGCAGCAATACCTGTCCAACTTGGGTTGTCAATATAGTCGGGGTGATCTTTAGAGCGATTATATGGATCGGGAACAAGATTATTAATCGTAACAGTTTTTCCGTCGCTCAATTTTGCCAAATTAGTGCCGTTCAGCAGCAGTTCAAAATTGTCATTATATTTATTAGAACCGCCGAACTCAGGAAACTCCTCAGAAGCAAATACATATTGAAAGAATAACTTTTGAACAGTGCTATTAGCAAAAAAGCTGAGGTTTAGCTGAGTCGTATCCCCTTGTTCACCCTTAGCACCAAAATCCGTGCTTAAATCGCTGTCCTCTGTCGTGAAGTTATCTTTCCGATTCTGACCCGGTATATCGGTGACTCTACCAGTGCTCAGAACAACACCTGATGTCAAACCGAAGGGGTCATTAGTGAAAGTACCAAAAGCAGCAGAATTACCCGTAATTGAAACAGAAAAATTACTCAAGCCGACTGTATTAGCTCCCAATAAATTATTTTTCAAAGTCTCAGTGTTATTCGTTGCCCCTACCGAAAATGCCATGGCTGGCGCTGCCAACAAACTCAGAGCAGTAGTTAATGTAGCTGTTAAGGCAGCATTTTTGTGAGTAATTATCATAAATTTTTCCTAAAAGATACAAACCTGATTCTCTGCACACCTTAATTTTTACATTATATAACTATTAATGTCTAGTAGCTTTACAATAACTTTACATATAAGTAGATTTACGCTTTGTGTGGTTATTTTTTTTTGTAGTTATTGGCAGTTTGTCAGCCTATAAACCTCAGCGCAAAAATACGGAGGCAAAAATACAAGTACACAGACTAATAATTTTATCCCTTACGCACTGGCAACCCAAAAAACCTGGTTTTGATACCGTTGGGACTCTCCAAAATGACTCATGACTAATAGCTAAGGACTCATGACTCATGAAAGATGACTAATAGCTAAGGACTCATGACTCATGAAAGATGACCTCGCCCAAAAAAACCATACAAGCCCCCGATTCCTGTCGTAGAGAGATCAAAATTTTTGACCCTAGTTCAATATCCCAGATTGATCTCTGGAGTAAATCTAAAATCCTTCGACTGAGTGCGACTCGACGGCGCGTCGAAGTCTAAAATCTCTAATCGACTGACTGTTGACTAAAATCCCCTTGCTTCTCCTTCGCCGCGCCGATCGGCAGCCCCTTCCAACCAACCATCCGCAGTCAGGACGATCGCATTGGCATTGCCCCAGCCATCACCTTCGACAATCTGGTGTCCCCGCCGCCGCAACTCCGAAAGCGTCGCAGCCTCAAAACCTCCCCGTTCCACCATCAGGCGATCGGGCAGCCACTGATGGTGAATCCTCGGTGCGGATACAGCCTCACCAACATTCATGTCGTAAACCAACACATTCAGCACAATTTGCAACACCGTAGTAATAATCGTGCTGCCTCCGGGAGCCCCCGCAGCGAGGCGAAATTTGCCATTTTCTGTCACGATGACCGGCGTCATGCTGGATAAAGGAGTTTTCCCAGGGGCGATCGAATTTGCCTCCCCGCCCACCAAACCAAACAAATTCGGCACTCCTGGCGCCGCTGCAAAATCATCCATCTCGTTGTTGAGCAAAATTCCCGTACCTGCAGCCACGACTCCAGCCCCAAAACCGCCATTCACTGTAAACGTCAAAGATACCACATTGCGCTCTTTGTCAACTACCGTGAGGTGGGTAGTTTCGGGAGACTCCCACAGGAGACGGTTCAAAGTTTCAGCGTCAACAGCTTTTACCTCGCTGGAGGGTCTGGCTTTTGACATTTGGATTTGCGATCGTCTCAATTTGGCATAATTGGTGCTAGTTAGAGCTTTGACTGGTACACTCACAAAATCCGGGTCGCCCAAATACTCAGCCCGATCGGCATAAGCAATCCTCATACTCTCCGCCAGCAAGTGCAAAGTATCTGGACTTTGCCTTCCCAACCTCTTGAGATCCGTATCTCCCAGAATATTTAAGATTTGCAACAAATGAACGCCGCCGGAAGAAGGAGGCGACATCGCGCAAATTTCGTAACTGCGAAAGTTGCCACAAACCGGATTTCGCCAAATCGGCGTATAGTTTTTCAAATCTTCGAGAGTGATAATGCCGCCATTTTTAGCCATGTCGGCGGCGATCGCCCGCGCAATGTCCCCGGTATAAAAACTCTGGGGATTTTGTGCAATCTGCCGCAAAGTCCGCGCCAAATCCCGCTGCACCAAAAGCTCACCCGGCTGGTATAAAATGCCACCACGAGTAAAAATCTCCCGCGCCGCCCGGTTTTTTTTGAGCACCTCCTGTCGTCGCCCGGTAGCCGTGGTAAACCGCGAACTTACCGGAAAGCCTTTTTCAGCCAGGGCGATCGCCGGCGCCACCACCTGTGCCCAAGGCAACTTACCATACTCGCGGTGCACCGTATAAAGTCCAGCAACAGTGCCCGGAATACCCGCCGCCAAATGCCCGTCCAGACTTGCCCTTTGGCGCACCTTCCCTTGCTTGTCGAGGTACATATCCCGCGCTGCCCGTTGCGGAGCTCGTTCCCGGAAATCCAGCGCTTGCACAGTCCCCGTTTCGGCCCGCCGCAGGAGCAAAAAACCCCCGCCCCCGATACCCGCCGAAAAAGGCTCCACCACCGAAATCGCCAAAGCAGTAGCAGCCGCCGCATCCACTGCATTACCGCCCTGTTGCAGCAGGGCCAGCCCCGCAGCGCTCGCCAGAGGGTGAGCGGAAACTGCCATCCCCTGTTTGCTGCGCTGCTGCTGCAAGGTTGGCTGTAGCTGTTGCTGGCAGCCACCCAACACCAAGACTGTTAGGCAACAAGTATAAATTCGTACTTTAATCAATAAATTTTGCAACATTTTTTACGGGTGAGGCGAGGGTTTTTTATCAGAAGATTGGGTTTAAAACCCCGTCCTTTTACGACGGCTTTTTCCATTTCCAAGTAAAGTAACACATCCATCTAAACAAATGAATATGGTACAATAAGCCCGGTAAGCTCATCTAATTTGGTATAGAACCCATTTGACATCTTGGAGGGTGCGAGTCGATCGCCCGTTGTCTGTCGATCGCCATAAATATCTCAAATGGGTTCACAAGAACCGCTATTGACAGGATGCTCCTTTATATCTTGCCCCTAAAGTCAATCGATTTTAGATTTTAGATTTTAGATTTTAGATTAAAGAATTGACTTGCGCCAGATAAATGCGGGGGCTTGAGGATTTTCGATTTTGGATTGATTCCACGGATAAATCACGTGGCGGGTACCACATGAAGAAATTCGTGGTCAAGTACAATTTATAGAAGCCATTTGGGATCTTTTCCCTCATCAAGTTATAATAACGCTCTGCGATCGCGGAGGGTGACAAGGGAGCATCTCAATGAAAGCAGACTAGCTATAAATTAGAGTTTTGAGGCCATCTTGCTGCGGGGCAGGAGGAAAAAGTCAGAAGGAAGGAGCCAGAAGAAGTGTTTTTACAAATATTAAGATGCTCCCGAAAGATCGGATGAGTAGTACGAATACTCAACCCCTGCGCTTTAAGATTGATGGCTAACCAACTTGAAAATATCAGTGAGTTGCTTTTCGGTTTTCAGTGCCGAGATAAACCAGTTCAATCCTTCAGGTAACGTCAGCAATTACTCCAATCAGCTTAGTTGATTTTTCCGAAAATTAATTCACCCTGATTAGCAAGGGGGATGCGAGGAGGATCTCGCCCGGAATAAACAGTTTTAACCCAAGCGTAAGCTGTTCGGCATTTAAAAGACGATAGTAGGGTGCCCAGCGTACAGAAGTGTTTCCCTTGTAAGCGTAAGTGTTCACTCCTGACGCACCATACAAACTCGTTAGTGGTTTAAATGCTCCACAGCTTATTGAGTTAAAACCGACTCAAAACTCAAACAGAAAATAAAAGAAAATATCCTCATCAGCCCTCATAGCGAGGACTTCCGCTTTCAGACAGGGATTTTTAACCCCAGGCGGACTCAACCGCATTTGCCAATGATGATTCCGCAAACCGAACCTCCACAGACGGATAACACCCTAATGGAAGCATTAACATCGCCGTTACGTTTCGTTACGATAAGGAGACAGAGAGAAAAACCTCTCCTTCGTAAAATCAGAGGTAGCCATTATGAACGGTACATTTCGCGTCGGCAACCTGTTTGGGATTCCCTTCTTTGTCAACGCATCTTGGTTTTTAGTTCTGGGTTTAGTAACCTGGCAGTACGGCGGCGCATTAGCTGCCCTGTTTCCCACATTGGGCCCCGTAGCGCCCTGGATGCTGGGATTATTCACAGCGTTACTGTTATTTGCTTCCGTCTTAGCCCACGAATTAGGACACAGTTGGGTAGCCATTAAACAGGGAATTGGCGTGAAATCGATTTCGCTATTTCTGTTTGGCGGACTGGCTAATTTAGAAAGAGAATCCAAAACCCCAGCCGAAGCATTTTGGGTAGCCATTGCAGGCCCGTTGGTTAGCTTATTTTTATCCGGTTTGTTAACAGCCATAGGCATCGGTGCTGGACTCACAGGCCCCGCAGCAGCCATCGTGGGACTTTTAGCTTCCATCAACTTAGTTCTAGCCTTATTTAACTTAATTCCCGGTTTGCCCCTCGACGGTGGCAACATCCTCAAAGCAATTGTCTGGAAAATTACTGGCAACCCTTACAAAGGTGTAATTTTTGCTAGCCGCGTCGGTCAAATAATTGGTTGGATTGCCATTGCTACAGGCGTGTTCGGCAATATTTGGAATTTAGTAATCGGTTGGTTCTTACTGCAAAATGCCGGTCAATCGGCCCAATATGCCACAGTCCAAAATCAACTGGCAGGCCTGACAGCCGCAGATGCTGTTACCCCCGAAAGTCCGATCGTCTCCCAAGACTTGTCCCTCAGAGAATTTGCCAACAACTACGTTATCGGTAGCGCTCAAACCTGGCGCAGGTTCCTGGCAACAGATGATGCCGGACAATTGGTAGGGGCGATCGACCTTGATGACCTCAAAACCATTCCTACCGGACGCTGGCCCGAAGTTTTAGTCAAAGAACTCCTGAAGCCGATCGAATTTTCCACCACAGTCAAACCAGAATTATCCCTCCTTGAAGTCGTCACCCTTCTGGAACAACTCAAAGTACAAGAACTCCCCGTCATTCGCGAAAACGGTGTCCTAGTAGGACTTGTAGAAAAAGCTGAAATTGCCCGCCTGTTACAAAGACGAGCCGAAGCGAACCCTGCTTGATATCCTCAGATACTTGACAAATAAGAGTTAACCCCCTCGATTTACCCTTACCAAAAGGGCGATCGGGGGGGTTAACTTTAGCTTCAAAAAAGTCAAGTCAACCACTCAATTATTAGCAGTAAATCAAACATGATTATCATAGTGTATTGAGAGTCTGAACGAACACCTTATGCCATCTCATGACTCTTGTGGCAGCAGCTAAAATAACTGTTCGGGGAGCATCTATGCAGAACAGCTACTTTATAGATAAGGTGGGCTTCGGCGCACTCGAAAGCTCAGCCCCCTATCGCTCAATTTCAGCCATCAAATCTAGTATTTTTTGATAATCAAAATTATATAGATGATTCCTCAGAACTTCCGCAAAAACATCATTATCGCTGCCGATTTCCTCAATAGTTGTGGCAATCAAATCGAAGTCAGCCTCACGGACTGCCTGTTTTAGAGTTCTCGCCCATTCTGGGGAAACTTTCGGCTTGGAGTCCAGCGTAAATATTGCAGCACTATCAGATATTTTTTCTTGTACCATACTTGAACTCGGCGATAAATCCTTGACTTCAACATATTTATTGATGACTTCACCAGCACCCGTTGCGGTAACAACTTGAATATCAAACTTGAAGACAGTCCCTTGTCCCACTTCGCTCTCGACGGTAATGTCGCCCCCCATTAATCTTATGAACTCGCGGCTGATATTTAATCCTAAACCCGTACCTGTTTGAACTTTTTTTTCAGATGCAGTTTGCACCAATAATTCAAATATGCTTTCTAATTTGTCCGGGAAAATACCAACTCCTGTATCTGCTATGGCAAAGGAAATAATGACTGTCTTTTGAGTTTCCACAAAATCAAAAGCTTCGTTCAATATAGGCTTAATTATTTGTTTTTTATTCGGCTCCACAGTAACTGAAACTGAACCGGAAGGGGTAAATTTAACCGCATTATCTAATAAGTTAATTAGCACTTGTCGCAACTTAACATCATCAGTTTGCACGTATTGGGGAACATCGGAAGAGCAGTCAATAATTAATTGCAATCCTTTATTTTTTGCCGGAATTTGAAACATATTTTTCACGTCCCCCAGCAAGCGGTACAAGTCAAAAGTTTTGGCGTTGAGTGTCATGCGGCCAGCTTCTATTTTAGATAAGTCTAAGACTTGATTGATCACTTGGAGCAGGTGTTCTCCGCTGCGGCGAATAATTTTGATATTTTCTTTTTCCGGCAAAGTTAAATTAGTGCTGGGTTCCATTAATTGAGCGAAGCCGAGAATGGCGTTGAGGGGGGTTCGCAATTCGTGGCTCATGTTGGCGAGAAAGAGGCTTTTAGTTTTGTTGGCAGCTTCTGCGGCTTCTTTGGCTTGTTGAAGTTCTTGTTCTGCTTGTTTGCGATCGCTCGTATCAATAATTATGCCGTGCCAGACAATATCTCCATTTTCGCGCAATTCTGGTCGAGAATAACCTTGCAGCCATTTGAGTTTTCCCGATGCTGTCACAATCCGCCACTCGTGGGAAAATAGTTCTAGATCAGTGGCACTTTTGACAATTGCCTCGAAGTGACTGGATCGATCGTCCGGGTGCATTTGTTCGTAGAGTAAAGCAGAGTTGTTCTGGATTTCCTCCGGCTCTAATTCTTGAATCTCTCGGCATCGAGGACTGATATATTCCATCTTGACTGATCCGTCGGGATGCTGCACGAATATGTAAAGTTCTCCCGGAACAGTGTTCGCTAATTTGTGAAACAGAGCTTCGCTTTTTTGCAGGGCTAATTGTGCTTGTTTGCGATCGCCAATATCAATCCCAAATCCAAACAAGAAATCCAGGTTGCCACCTTCGTCGAGCACCGGTGTGCCGTGCCACTCCACTAACAAAGTCCGATCGTCCGAAGTGAGAATGCGATGTTCGTTAACCGTTTGCTCCCGCGCTGTTACGCCCGTAAAAATCGAATGCAATCCGGCTCGATCGCTTGGGGGTACAAATGTCGCTAAGTAATCTTTGCCTGCAACTTCTGTGGCAGTATAGCCCACCGCTTCCAGCATACAGTTATTCGCCAGCAGGATTTTACCCTCAGAGTCGATCGCCACAAAAAAAATCGGAGAATTTTCGATAATCTTTAAGTTAAAGTCGCGCTCTTGACGGATAATTTTTTCAGCTTGCTGGCGCTCCTCAATTTCGAGCTGCAAGCGGGCATTGATCGAGGCTAGCTCGATCGTGCGATCGACTACTTCAATTTCCAGGGTACGGTTGTAGTCAGCCAATATTTGCTCTGCGTGTTTGCGAGCCGTAATATCTTTAAAAACATTAAGAACATAAAGGATATTCCCCCCACCGTCAAACACCGGCAGCGCTCGCACTTCCAAACGAATATTTTTCCCATCCAGGCGAATATCCATATCTTCAGCAATCACCTCGAAGCCACTCAACGCCCGTGCAAACGGCATTTGATCTGCCGGGTAAAGTTGATCGGTTCCTGTTATATAAGTTTGATAAGCTTCTGCTAGCTCTGTTGCGGTAGCATCGGGCATTTCTCCCCTACCCAATATCTGCTCACCCGCCGAATTCATGAAAATAACTGCGCCACCCGGAGTCATCGCCGAGACTCCAACAGGCAAATTTTCTACCAGTTGGGCAAATTTTTCTTCACTTTCTGCCAAAGCTTGAAAAGACTTTTTCAGTTGAGCAGCCATCTCGTTGAAAGACTGGGCTAATTCGCCGACTTCCTCAAGCCTACTGACAGCCACAGCGCGATCGAACTCTCTGGCGGCAATATCTTTAGCTGCTTCATTGAGCCGCAACAGCGGCAGCGTTACCCACCTAGCTGTCAGCACTCCAGCAATTGTCGATAGCAGTAGCGCCGCCCAACAAAGTAAAATTGTAGTGCGCGTATTTTTGTTAATTTGCCCCATGAAATCGGATTCGGGCACTGCGATCGCAATCAGCCAGTTCAAACCGTAAACATCAGAAAACGGCAGCACTTCCACAAAATATTCCTGCCCGTCTCGGCTAAATTGCAATTGCTGTCGCTGCTTAATGTCGCCAAAGCCCCCGAAGTGTTCGTACAAATATTTAGCTGCGGTGCGAATGATAGGAGTTTGGCTGTCTAAAACATTCAGCCGCTGCAGTTGCGGGTTTCCCGACATCTTTCTAAAGGGTGATTCTTGACTTGAACTGGCAATCAGCAAGCCCGATCGTTCGATCGCGAAAATTTGTCCCGTTTTGCTAAGCTTGATGCGATGGAGATATTGCTGAAGCTCCGAGAGCGAAAAGTCTACGGCACAAACTCCCAGCAATTTACCATTTCGATCGCGAATTGGTTGGCTGGCAGCAATAAAAACAGTCCCAGGAGTAAAACCTCGATAAATACTCGTCCAAATCGGTTTATTAGCTGCGACAGCTTCTTTGTACCAGGGGCGGAGACGGGCATCGTAGGTTCCGGGTTCTGCCTTTAATTTAGCGGTGCGAGTGCCGTTGCCGTCTGTAGCGTAGTATATGTTCTGAAAGTTGGTAGACTTGTTCGCCGCGACAATTTGCAAGCTGCGATCAGTGGGGTTGCGCCAAATGCCGAGATATTCTCCTGATTTTTCAGCACCGAAGGAAATCCATTGAATGCTTTTAAAAGATCGCATTTGCTGCCAGAGGAACTTCTCTCCCCGAGGCTGGGGCTTTTCTAACTGTAAGTTTAATTCACCGCGCTCGATCGCCGAGGCGTTAAGTTGATTTACCCACTGGGTAGGTTCGAGAAAAGAAATCAGCTTTTCTTCAACTCTCTTTCCCGTCTCCGCGATCAATTTCTCGGCGAGCTCTTCGACTGCTTTGTCTCCGTTGCGAAAGGACAGATACCCGACAATCCCAACGGCTGCGACGATTTGCAGCACAAAAGAGGCCACTAGAAGGTGACGCAGGGGGATTTTTATTTGGTGTTGAGAAGTTTTGCTCGCGAATCGGGGCAACGGCATAGGCTGGTGACTAATTGCTCCCTAACACTTTAACTGTTCCAGCCTGTAATTTCACTTACGGGCGATCGAGGTGTTTCCTTGCCCTCAAAACCCCTCCCACACAGACACAACTCATGAGCAAGCACGAAACTTATACAATTTTAGATTTTAGATTTTAGATTTTAGATTAAGGATCGCGACTTAAATAACTTACAATTTTAATTGTTATTGTGGGATGGGCTCTTATAGCCCGTCCTTAAAAGACGGGCGGGACGCCCATCCCACTTTCAAGAGTGGAAGTTATTTAATTCTCATTCCTAAATAATTAGGGATGAATGAGGAAGCACGTGCTTTGGAGTTTGCCGACACTTGCATTATTTTTTTTTAATTTTAAACGGGTATTACGCACTCTTGGCCCAGAATACCTCCGCAATTTTCTTGCTTTGTTAGGTTTCGTAGCTCAACCTAACCTGCTTCTTGCCTGGAACCTCGACCATCGAAACTTAACATTCATCCGTTAAATGCGCTATACAATCCCTTGGTGAGCATCCATGCGTTACATCCGTTAAATCCCGTACACAATCTGCGGCAGAACTTCTCTTCAACAGCTACGCGGAAAATCCCCCGCTTGTCCAAACGGATATAGCGAGGGGCGAGAATAGGTATTCTCGCAAAATATAAAGTGGTGGCAGTGGCTTTTGTCGAGCCATTGCCATCTATAGAAGCCATAGTGTTTTAGGCTCACAGAAAGATTTCAGAGCCAATTCTCTGCTCGCAGTCAATGCTTGAAGTCAAACCAACCTGTTCAAGCAAGAAGTCAAAGCAAGTCGTAAAAGCCTAGGATTCTTCTTCTTCGCGATCGATTTGGCGCAGGTGAATGTGCTTGCGTCCCAGAGAGATTTCAAATTCATCTCCCGGCTGGAGTTCCATCTGTTTGGTGTAGGCCGCTCCAATCAGTAAGTTGCCGTTAGATTGAACGCTAATCCGATAGCTGGCAGAGCGTCCGCCGCGTCCGTTGCCGTTTTGCTTCCCGTCTAGCTGAATGCCTTCTGCATCAATCAGCGCATTCAGGAATTTCATCATGTTGACCCGTTCTACGCCGTTCTTGGTAACGGTATAGTAGCCACAGGCTCTAGCTTTTTCTTCCTTGGTAAGGTTCTCTAGGTCTTTGACCTTTTTGATCAGATCTTCGCCTTCAAGGGGTTCGATATTTTTCTTTTTAGCCATTTACTGAGTCCTGAAATATTCAACTGGTGTACGGATTTTTTCTCGGTAGGTTTTTGGTTTGACCAAGAAACTTTAGCTTTATAGCTGGTCGTAAAACTATATTACACCGATCGGCTCAATTGTTAACCACTATTATCTAAATATTTTTAACAACCTGCAGTCTTTCTTGAGGAGTAGCAGCAGCAGGTGCGAGCAATCTCTAAACTCGGTAGCATAAGCTATCACCTATCAGCTAGCTGAATATTTGCCCCGCTCTTAAAATCCCATGAAGTTAACCACACGCGGACACTACAGTGTCAAAGCATTACTGGATCTAAGTTTGCAACCTCGCTTCGGCCCGACATCGGTGAAATCGATAGCGAAGCGACAGGAGTTACCGGCTCCTTATCTAGAAAAATTGCTGATTGAAATGCGACGAGCCGGTTTAGTCCAATCAGTTCGGGGTGCCCAAGGTGGATATCAATTGGCCCGCCAGCCCGCTCAAATCTCTTTAGGACAAATCTTAGAGGCTGTAGGTGAAACTATTGAACCTTTACCTCGACATTTTCCCGACGCGACGCAAGCAGAGGACTGGGTAACATTCAGTTTGTGGAACCGATTGCACAAAAAACTTGCCGAAGCGCTGTACAGTATTTCCCTCGAAGACTTATACTATGATGTCCGCAGTTGGCAAGCGGCTCTTGGGGAAGAAACTAGCTTTATCATTTAAATGGTAAGTTCATTCATTCGATCGGCAGCAAGCATACATGGACGCAACACTTGTTACTTACTTTGGCGGCTGTCACTGCGGTGCTGTCCGCTTCCGTGTCGCCGTTGACAAACACCAAGCATCTGATTGCAACTGCTCTATCTGTAAAAAGAAGGGATTTTTGCACCTCATTGTGCCACCGGAACGTTTTACCTTGCTCAGTGGCGAAGATGTTTTGACAACCTATACATTTAATACAGGAACCGCTCAACATACTTTCTGCCGAATTTGCGGCATTCACTCGTTCTATCGCCCCCGATCGCATCCGGATCATTTCGATGTCAACGTCCGCTGTCTTGACTCAGATGCCATCAAACACTTTCAGATCCTACCCTTTGACGGTGTTAATTGGGAGGAGAACGTACACTTGCTGGGCGACTACAGTAATCTCAGCAGTTAGAGCAACCACGCCTGATGATGATGAGGTTTTGAATTGCTCAAACCCTTGCCTTTATTGCTTCTTCCTTCTTTCTTCTACTATAAAATCGCCCCTCAAAAAATCAAAGTCCGCAAGGGTAGCAGGAGTTAAAATCTGCTCTCTGGGGCGATAACTCCTGCTGTGACAATGAAGGAAGATGCTTCGAGTCCCCGGATTCATCCGTGGAGCGAGAAAAAAGATCCTCGCTCCCCATCGCCAGTCCCCGGATCTATCGGTGGAGTCGCTTTCTTCAATTCTAAAATCTAAAATCTAAAATCTAAAATCTAAAATGGATTGACGGACTATCAAGTTTGACACAATATATAATGATGCCGGATGAATTTCCTGTTTTAATTTTAGCTGCGGTGTTGGATTATTCGATCGGCGATCCTTGGGGTTGGCCGCATCCCGTGCAGGCGATGGGTTGGGCGATCGACCGTTATACTCGACTTGTCTTTAATATATGGAATAATCCCGCAGGCAAAATGCCTGAAGCCGGGGATAGTCCCGCTGGCGAGCAGCACAAACTGCTGCTGCGAGGTGCTGGTACAATACTAGCGATCGGGCTGATTGTAGGCAGTTATACTGTCAGTTGGTCGATCGTCCAAGCTGCTAGTTGGGTGCATCCTCTTTTAGGTATTGCCATACAGACCATTTTGCTGGCAAGCTGTTTTGCAGGTCGCAGTTTGAGGGCGGCAGCAGAGGATGTGCTAGCACCTTTAAATGTTGGAGATTTAGTCAAGGCGCGAGAAAGGTTGAGCCTTTACGTCGGCCGGGATACCGAAAACTTATCCGAGCCAGAAATTCTGCGAGCATTGTTAGAAACTGTAACAGAGAATGCAGTCGATGGCGTGACAGCACCGCTATTTTATGCCTTACTTGGGTTCGCTCTGCCACATCTATTATTAAGTGTTACCGGTGCGCCGATCGATCCTAACTCGATGTGGGCGAGTGCTATAGTCCCCTTGGCGATCGCTTACAAAGCAGCCAGCACATTAGATTCTACGATCGGCTACAAAGAAGCGCCATACACTGATTTAGGATGGTTTAGCGCCAAACTAGAAGACGTGCTGACGTGGATTCCTTGCCGGCTAACAGTGATTACTTTAGCCGTTATATCTGGCAAACCGATTTACATTTGGCAAATTTGTCAGAGAGATGCTGTTAAAGATGCCAGCCCCAATTCCGGTTGGAGCGAGTGCGTTTACGCCGCCATCTTGGGAGTGCAACTAGGAGGTACTAATTCCTATCGCGGAGTTCTCAAACACAAACCGCTGTTAGGCGAGCCGGTTCACCCGATCGCAGCGCCGCTAATTTGCCAAGCATTGCAATTAACTCGGTATTGCTTTCTGATTTGGTTGGGACTATCATTGCTTTTTTATACCTTATTATGTTTGAGCCGCTAACTGCTGACTGCACCCGACCACAGATACCAGCTCTCAGCAGGAGTCTGGGAGAGCAAAAAAGTTTTGACGTTAGTAGTTCCCACCCCAGATTCATCTATCAAGTCAATCTAAAATCTCAAAGCTCAAATCCCAAATCGTTCCACTCCCAGATTCATAGACGAGCAATTGCACAAATCTTTGATTGATACATAAACCGCAGATAATGGCAGATACACACAGATAAACGCAGATAATTTGCGAGGGAGAGCGAATGAATGCAAGATGTCTCATTTGTCAAGTCAGTCTAAAATCTCAAATCTCAAATCTCAAATCTCAAATTGTTCGATATGCCAACAGCCAACAATTAGCTCGCAGCAACCCATGACTAAAATTATCCAAATTTTATCCCCTGATGAAGTGAGGCGCACTCTCACCCGCGTCGCTTCCCAGATTGTCGAAAAATCAGGGAATCCCTCGGAGTTAGTGCTG
Organism: Microcoleus sp. AT8-B5; assembly: GCF_036705565.1. NCBI lineage: Bacteria > Bacillati > Cyanobacteriota > Cyanophyceae > Oscillatoriales > Microcoleaceae > Microcoleus > Microcoleus sp. AT8-B5. The sequence goes on along the minus strand of NZ_JAUBUY010000011.1, from coordinate 88,418 downwards.
TTGGGCATTCATAGTAGAGGAGTGCCTTTAGCTCAAATTTTGGCAGATCAAATTGAAGTCCTCGAACAAGTCAAAGTATCCGTGGGCGCTTTGGATATTACCTTTTATCGAGATGACTTGGATCGAGTTGCGATGCGGACACCGGCTAAAACAGAAATTCCTTTCGATTTGACGGGCAAAACCGTGGTGTTGGTAGATGACGTTATATATAAAGGCAGAACGAGTCGAGCGGCTTTGAATGCGGTAAACGATTACGGGCGGCCGGAGAAAATTTGGTTAGCGGTATTAGTCGATCGCGGCCACCGAGAAGTACCGATTCAGCCGGATTTTACGGGTAAAAAGTTGCCGACTGCAAAGGAAGAACAAGTTAAGGTTTACGTTCAAGATATCGACGGGCGCGACGGAGTGGAGTTAATTAAGGGATAATACGATTTTAGATTTTAGATTTTAGATTTTAGATTGGGCACAAATGACTGTTAAACAATGTCCAGCTAAATAAACTACTTAGGGTGCGCTGTAAGTAGCGCGTCAAGCCACTTTTTGCGTCCATCACCGAGCAAAATACTTCGTTTCCGCCCGCTGACAACGTAAAAAACCCGGTTTCTACCAGAATAGGGGCTTTTGGGTAAGCAATCCTCTAGGAAGAAACGGGGTTTTTCGGGCGCTGAGCGTCCTAAGTTATTAAAAATCGGCAGTGCAGGAGTTGAACCTGCCTGGGGCGAATTATGAGTTCGCTGCCTAAACCGCTCGGCCAACTGCCGTTAAATCGATTTCTTCGACCTAACTCAAAATGAATTATAACATAATTTCTCAGTCCGTGCTAGAACTAGAGAACAAAAATCAAAATCTTTAGAGCGGCTGAGTCCCGATCGCCTGTTAGCCAATCTTAGGCAAGCCGATCGACCGGACAAAGCAGTTTCTAGGACTCGGCATAAACTTATAGGCAATGGCAGTGAATTCGACGGTAGTGCTGACTCTAATTCTGCTCGCTCTCATGTTTGGAGCAGGCGTGACGAGTTCTGTTTGGGGATTTACTATAGGTCGCGAAGCCTTGCAAGGAACGACTCAACCCGATGTTCGTCCCAGCAACAATGCTGGCAGCGGCAAGCCTGGAAAGACCGCTAGCAAAGACCAAGTGAGCATTTTGAAAGAAAAAGACATTCTCACAACCGTCAAAGCACGGGTAGAAGGTCGCGATCCCGAAAAAACGGCCGGGGCAAATACTAAAACAGAGAAGGCAAGCTCTAAAGCAGCCGCGGCCAAAAAACCGGCGGCACAAAATGCCAGCGCCAAGTTTCCCCTGAACAGTCGCGACGGGGGAATAACTCTGGAAGTGAGCGCGTCCAGTCAGCGCAACAATTCCATGCTGCTAGACGTGAGCATGAAAAATGAAGGCTCCCAAGCTGTGAGGTTTCTCTACAGTTTCTTGAACGTCACTGACGATCGTGGCCGGGCCCTGAGCGCGACTGCCGAGGATTTGCCGTCGGAACTGCCCCCCAACGGGCAGGTGTTTTACGGTACGGTGAGTATTCCCACAGCTTTGCTAGAAAATGCTAAGGAAGTTTCGTTGACGCTGACAGATTATCCAGGTCAAAAACTTCAGTTGCAAATATCTGGCATTCCAGTGGCGAAGTAATATAAAAGAAGACCAAACCTGCAGAGGGATTCTCAGGTTTGATCGAGAAAGTTTTTTTAGGGAGCATTGTGTCACTTTTAGGGGCGAGAGTGCAGGAGATATCTGATTTACCCGCGATGAGTTTGACAGAGGTGCTGTCGCGGTTGCTGTCAGTGCTGTTGCTGATTGCGATTAATGCTTTTTTTGTGGCGGCTGAGTTTTCGATGGTGACGGTACGCCGATCGCGCATCAATCAGTTAGTGGACGCTGGCGACGTTGCAGCTTTAACTGTGCAATCTTTGCAGCAAAGTATTGAGCGATTGCTCTCAACAATGCAGTTGGGAATCACTCTTTCTAGTTTAGCTCTCGGCTGGATTGGGGAAAGTACGATCGCCGTGCTAGTGAGAATGTCGATCGGCTATTTGCCACTGCCAATTTACATCAAGTCGGCGATCGCCCATTCTTTTAGCATATCAATAGTAACTTTTTTGTTGCTAGCTTACCTGCAAATCGTACTGGGCGAACTCTTTCCCAAATCTGTAGCCTTACTGTATTCCGAACAGTTAGCCAGAAGTTTAGGGCCTCCGAGTTTATTGATTGCCCGTTTGTTCAAGCCCTTTGTGTCGTTTCTCAATCAATCTACTCGATCGCTCTTGCGGTTTGCGGGCATCGAATACGATCTAAGGCATCGACCGGTTACTCCCGAAGAACTGCAATTAATTATCGCTACTTCCAGCGAATCCAGCGGCTTGGAAGCAGAAAAGCGAGAATTGCTCAACAACGTGTTTGAATTTGGCGAAGTTTGGGTAGAAGAAGTAATGGTGCCGAGGCCTAGCATTGTCGCACTTCCCAAGACGGCCACATTTCAAAATTTGCTCGACGAAATGGCGATTTCTAACCATTCCCGCTATCCCGTGACGGGAGATTCTTTAGACGACATTATCGGCATTATTGGCTTCAAACAACTTGCGAAACCCCTAGCTGAAGGTTTGCTATCTCCCGACACGCCAATTGTAACTTGGATGGGTTCGGTGAGGTTTGTACCGGAGATGATGCTGCTGGGGGAACTGCTGCCTTTGATGCAGAGTTCGTCGGAAGAAATTGCGATCGTAGTTGATGAATTTGGTGGCATTTCCGGGTTAGTGACGCTGAGGGATTTGATTGCGGAAATAATCGGCCGCAGCTACGAGTCACCCGACAGCAAAGAAATTGCTTTGCAAGTATTGGACGATCGCACTTATTTAGTGCAAGCGCAGTTAAATTTAGATGATGTGAATCAAATATTGAATTTGGATTTGCCAGTAACTGACGAATATCAGACAATCGGAGGTTTTCTGAGCTATCAGTTGCAAAGAATGCCGGCTGCTGGGGAAGTTTGGCGCGGCGAAAATGTGGAACTTACGGTTGTTTCTGTGTCCGGGCCGCGCTTGGATCAACTTCAAATTCACTTGTTGGAAGGGGCTGCGGGCGATCGAGCTTTAGATGGAATTGCAGCAGCGGATGAGGAAGTTGTGGGGAAAGGGCGAAAGAATAGCGGGGTGAGTAGTGTGGCGAAATTTTCTAGTTGAGAATATTTTAGCGAATACCTAGATAATCTACTCGCTCGAAGTCGCTGCGTACTAAATCATCTAACGTCGGGCCTTTGGGGCGTAAATTAATGCGATCGCCAGCCCTCACATTTTCGTAATATACGAAGGGAATGTAGATATCTTGCTCCTCCATAAAAGCGTAAGTAAAGCGAAAGGCACTGTCAATGTCCTCAGCTTTAACCTCACGAAAGTCAGAGAGGAATAGGAGATCCATTTCTTCCTCAAAGTACAGCATCTCCGCAAATGCACCTCTGTCGTAGCAGTTATAACCAATGTAACCGCAAGTGTCGCTGCATTTGTAGTAGATGGCGCGAGTGGATGGGAAGCTGGAAAGAGTGATCGCATCTCCTTCTCCAAATACAAGGGAACCGGGATGATGATTCAGTTGCTCAACGATCGTCCAAGGATGTCCTCGGAACTGAAATACAATATAGCTTTCGGCCGTAATTTCGATTTCGCGATCGTAGATATCCCGTTCCCAGACATCCGCGCGTCTCGCCCTACTAAGCTTTTGCGCCACTGACTCAATAGGAGCGCGAACGAGAAGTAGATTTTGGTTTCTGTCAATTGTTTCAATACCTCGGCGCTCTTCAATAGACATAATTTTTAGCTTGTAAAAAACAATCAATAATTAGTCTACCTCTTTTTCAGACTCTAGCGAATGCTCAGGAACAACCAGGGTGCTTTATAATTGATTCATCAGGTCAAGTAAATAGACTCGATCCTTTATGCAAGCGAGATGAACAGCAGAAATTAAAGAATGCCATGAAAGCTCAAGAACTTTATCAACAAGGATTTGACCTCGGTCGCAAAGGACAGTATAAGGAAGCAGTTGAAGCTTTTACTCAAGCAATTAATCTCAATCCTGATTTTGTAGAAGCTTATATTTACCGTGCTTATGCTCGGACTGGAACTGGAGACCAACATGGGGGAGTTAAAGATTTTCAGAAAGCTATGGATATCTACAGGGCTAGAGGACGATCAGACATAGCTGATCAGCTTTTAGTCCCATTGAATACGCTGCAAAATGAAATTAAGGATGAACAGGAAGACCAGGGTCAACCGGAAGTTGAGGATGAGCCGGAAGACAAATAAGCAGCCTACTGATTCAAAATAAATTAAGGAATGCGATGGAAGCTAAAGAACTTTATGAACAAGGATTTGACCTCGGTCGCAAAGGACAGTATAAGGAAGCTGCTGAAGCTTTTACTAAAGCAATTAATCTTAATCCGGATTTTGTAGAAGCTTATATTATCCGTGCTCGTATGCGAGCTGTAATTGGAGAAAAACAGGGGGGAGTAGAAGATTTTCAGAAAGCGATAGATATCTACAGGGCTAGAGGACAATCGCAAATAGCTGATATGCTTTTAGTCCCATTGAATTCGCTGCAAAATGAAATTACGTTCGGACAGGAAGACGAGAGTCAACTGGAAGTTGAGGATGAGCCGGAAGGTAAATAAGCACTCGGATGATTCAAAACTAACTAAGAATCAATTTTAAAAATTTTAGTCATGCAGGACTTACCCATCAAAACCCAAGAAACCGGGTCTTTGGCAGTTTCTGCCATCTGTAACATATTCTTGCGAAAAAACCCGGTTTCTGACCAGGAATTTCTTGATGGTACAAGCCCCCGGATTTATCCGTGGAATCAATCCAAAATCGAAAATCTAAAATCCTCAAGCCCCCGCATTTATCCGTGGGGTCAATCTAAAATCTAAAATCTAAAATCTCAAATCGATTGACCACCCGCTGCGATGCTTAGAAACCGGGTTTTTTACCGTTTCGGCGGGCGGAAGCGAAGAGACTCGAAAAAACCCGGTTTCTGGGCCGTCGTGCGTAAGTCATCTTTAAGCGTAAGGCACCGGATCTTTCAATCCCAATTCCTCAAAAGCAGCCAGCCGCAACCGACAAGAATCGCAAACGCCACAGGCATTTTCCCCGCCTGCATAGCAAGACCAAGTTTGCTCCCAAGGTACTCCTAATTTGTTGCCTAATTGAATAATTTCGGTTTTTTTAAGTTCGATCAAAGGTGTTACAATATTAATAGCTTCTCCTTCTCTTCCCTGCTTTGTTCCTAACCGAAATACTTCCTGCATGGCTTGAATGTAATCGAGGCGGCAGTCGGGATAGCCGGAATAATCTAAAGCGTTGACGCCGATGTAAATACGATCGGCTTGTAGAGTTTCTGCGTAGGCGAGGGCAAAACTGAGAAAGATCGTATTTCTAGCTGGAACGTAGGTAGTGGGGATGTTTTGAGACATTTCTCCAAGAGTGCGATCGCGAGGCAATTCCATCTCATTATCCGTCAAAGCGGAACCGCCCCACAGTGTTAAGTCAAAGTTTACTATCTGATGTGCCTTAACCGCTGCCGAAAGTGCGATCGCCCTTGCTGATTCCAACTCCCGCCGGTGTCTTTGATTGTAGTCAAAGGAAATAGCGTAACACTCGCAGCCGTCGGCTTTGGCTTGATACAAAACTGTTGAGGAATCCAGCCCTCCCGACAATAAAATAACTGCTTTCACTTAAAACATCCTCACTTGAATTCGCTTTTATATTTATATCAAAATAGTTGCAAATTGACAATATACCAAGGCTAAATGATTTTTGAAACCTACATATTACACGATTGTCAAGAACGGGCTCTCCGGCCCGTTCCACAAAACTCAATTAACTGCTTTCCCGGCTCTGCCTAGTAACGAGTAGAAAGAAAATTCATCTTTTGTGGAACAGGCCGGAGAGCCTGTTCTTGATATTCGTACAAAATGTCAGATTTCAGTTGCTAATAAATCATCGAGTTCCCGGTAATCGGGCAAAGTTGTATCAATTTCTTTACCCTGCCGCAAGACTGTACGATCGCCCTGCGCTCTAGATAACAATTCGCTGAAATTACGCGCCTTAAACAAAATTAAATCTGCTGGTAAACCAACTGCAATTCGTCCTAACTTCGGCAATCCCATTAAATCTGCAGGAGTCTTTGTCACTGTACAGGGCCAGTCTCCATAGGGCCTATCTAAATGAGCGATGCGGACTGCCATATTAAAGACTTCCAAAACATCATGATCGCCAAATCCGTAAAACGGATCGCGACAATTGTCGCTAGCAACTGCAACGGGAATTCCGGCTGCTTTGAGTTCGTGCAGCAGTGTCACTCCTCGCCAGCGAGGTGTACGCTGAGATTCTCGGTCTTGCAGGTAAAGGTTGCACATCGGCAAGCTGACAATGCCAATATTTGCTTCCTTGACTAATGCGATAGTTTCTGTTACTAAATCTGGCGGTTGTACAGCTAAACTACAGCAGTGTCCGCAGATGATTTGACCGGAAAATTGATGGCGGATGGCGGTTTTTGCGACTTCCCGCAGTGTTACTGAATCTGGATCGTCGTTTTCGTCGGTGTGGAAGTCGAGGTTTAAATTTCGTTCTTTGGCTAAGGCAAAAACTCGATCGAGTTGTTTGTCTAAGTCGGGGTTGATATAGGCGACTCCGCCGAGAATGCCGCCGGTTTGGGCCATGCGATCGGCTAATTTTTCGCCGGCTGGTGTCAGGAAATAGTCGAGGGAAACCAGGGAAACTGCTTGCAAGATCAGCCGATCGCCCCATTCGGCTTGCAGCGCTTCAAATACTCCCCAACTAACGGTTCCCTGTTTGCCCGCGCTGTCGATGTGAGTGCGGATAGCCTTGGTTCCGTGGGCGTAGCTGCACTTGAGTCCGAACTCCATTCGCCGATAAACATCCTCTGCATTCCAGTTTTTTTGAGCGTCAGCGCCCACTGCTTCGATCGCGCTGGCAAAAGTTCCATCGGGATTGGGCGATCGTTCCCAAATGTGGCCTTTGTCTAAATGGGTGTGCATATCCACAAAACAAGGCCAAACTAAGCCGCGGTGCAAATCTACAACTGGGATATCTCCAGAGGAGGATACAGGTTTTCTACCTACTGGGATAATTTGGGCGATCGTCCCTGCTGCAATTTCCAAATCCACCAAACAAAAATTGTTCTCACTCCCCGTTGTCGCCACAGTAGAAGCTGACGAGGCGATCGATTTCATCTCTAGAAGAGACGTGGGTACGCGACCATTTTTGAGCAAATAATTAGATGTACTTGGCAACATTAATTTTGTGAGTTAGTATGTATTTTCTTGATAATTCAGCACTACCAGTTGTAACTATAGCAACCCTTGCAGGAATTGTGAACATCTCTCTTTTCCTCTTTCTATATTTTATAGAGGCTCTGCGTCCTCTGCGCCCTCTGTGGTTAGTTCAAAAAAATCTCATGCACAAATGAAATAGAATCGCTAAAGAAACTTGAATTAAATATGTAGCTTTGTTGTTGGTAGTGCAGCCCCGATCGCTGAAGCACAAATATAAAATTTTTATATTTTTGAAGAAACCGCGCAAGTCAGCTTCACGAGTTTTGCTATGCCGGATACTTCCAGAGCCTGAATCCTTTTGCTATCATAAATCACTGCTTCAAATTGCAATTTCACTTTCAACTAACAGCAGCATCCATAGCAAGATCCCAAAAAAACTGTGTCAAAACCCAAGCATATAGTTTTAACATCCCATCCCGACAGATCCGGCACAAAACCTCATCCCATTTACTGGGGAGAAATCGATCCCCTGAAACGGGGGCCTGTGATTGGTAGCCTCACCAAATCGTCTCACCGGAATGCGATCGGCACTCATTCGGGTTCCTACTCTGTTTATCGCGCGCTAGCAGTTGCGAACGGCGCACTCCAAGCCGATCACCGCCCCGATTTTACCAACACCTCTCCGGCGGCACACATCGGGCCGCATCCGAGTTGGGGCGATCGCAATTTGATTGTTTCTCTCGATCCCTTTGGGGGTTTGGTTAGCGAAGTTTATACTTCATTTCTCCAGCAGGGATACGATATTCGACCGACAATTGCTGTCACTAAAGCTCACATTAATATGCCGGAATTGCAAGATGCCATCGCTAAGGGGCGAGTGCAAATTGATGGCAAAATAGTCAAAGCAGGTGGCAATTTAGCAGTAACTAAAATTGCGATCGATCCGGTGTGGTATTTGCCGGGAATTGCGAGGCGAATCGGCGCCCAAGAAAGCGTTCTCCGCCGTGTCCTGTTCGAGCAAACAGGCGGAATGTTCTCGGATTTAGTGACGCGGCCAGATTTACACGTTTTCTTGCCACCAATTGGCGGAACTACGGTTTATATTATTGGCGATGTCGGGAATATTTCTGACACCGATAAGCAGTTGGCGGTACGGGTACACGATGAATGCAACGGTTCAGATGTCTTCAGTTCGGATATCTGCACTTGTCGCCCTTATTTGGTACACGGGATGGAAATTTGCATCCAAACTGCACAATCCGGCGGTTCTGGGGTAATAGTTTACTTCCGCAAGGAAGGGAGAGCTTTGGGGGAAGTGACTAAGTTTTTGGTGTACAATGCCAGAAAACGGCAGGAAGGCGGCGATCGAGCTGATGCCTATTTTACGCGCACTGAATGTGTTGCGGGAGTTCAAGATATGCGGTTTCAAGAACTAATGCCAGACGTGCTGCACTGGTTGGGGATCTCTCGCATTGACAGTTTAGTTTCTATGAGCGATATGAAATACAATGCGATTATCAATTCTGGCATTCAGGTGGTCGATCGCATCCCCATTCCTGAAGATTGGATTCCTGCAGACGCACAAGTCGAAATCGTCGCCAAAAAAGCCGCCGGCTACTACACGCCTGACCCTGTGCCAGATGCTACAATTCTTGCAGAAGCGATCGGACGCGATTTAGGAGATTGAGAGGGCTAAGACGCGATCGGACGCGAACTATCGCGTCTTGGCCACATAAAATTATTGCTGGTTTTTGATCAGTCAGGGTAGGTTATGGCTAATTTGCGTTCTAGTGTGATCGTAAAAACAGATATTTGTGGATATACCGCCAGAGTCAAAAAATTATCTCAGTCGGACTTAAGTAGTTTGTTAAACGAGCATAAAACTTTTGTTTCAGATATTAGCGCCAGAAATGAAGGCAGCGTGATTAAAGGGGAAGGTGATTCATTTTGGATAATTTTTCCCAGCGTCACAGCAGCGGCGGTAGCAGCCATAGAAATGCAGCAAGAATTGAGAGCGCAACAATCTAGCAAGGCGAACGACGAACGATTGGCTATTCGCGTGTCGATTACATTAGGAGATGTCTTGCATCAAGATAAAGATATCTTTGGCGATACGGTGAATTTAACAGCGCGCATAGAATCAGTAACTCCGCCGGATGAAATATATTTGTCCCAAGCAGCATGGCTAGCGCTCAACAAAGCAGAAGTGCAAACGTCTTTTGTCAACGAGTTTTCTTTGAAAGGGATGAGCGAACCTGAAAAAGTTTACAAAGTTGACCAAAGTTACAAAACGCGAATTATCAAGAATCAAGCAATAATTAAAGCAGATTTGAGAGGTTTTATAGCCTATCAAGAATCTAATTCGATCAAAGATGTGGAATATTTGCTCACAAACTTTGATACTTTTGAAAAAACAATTTGCGAAGAATACGGCGGCACAATTCGGAGTATTGTTGGCGATTCGCATTTGTTGACTTTCCCGGAAGCTCACTCAGCCTTAGCGGCAATGGAAAGTCTGTGCGAGAATTGGAAACTTTTTATTGACGCCAATCAAATACCTTGCGGCTTGTCGGTGGGAGTTGCTAAGGGAAATTTATATATATTTAGGTCTTGCACTTACGGAAAAGATATTCACATAGCCGACAGGCTGGAAGATTTAAGTAAAATAGTATGTCCGGGTAGAGAAAGAAATTCGGTCATAGTTTCCGATCAAATAAAACGCGAAGTCAGCGGGTCTAAGTGGGAATATAAGCTGATCAAAATCGATAAAAATGCGATTTTAGATAATCTTTTAGATTACAGTCAGTTTGACTTTTTTCAAGAAAATGATGTTTACCGCTGTTTGGTAGTATGAACTTGGGCAATAGTGAACTTGAGACTGTAGAATATCTGAGAACGCCGGCTGCTATTCGTCAAAAGTGCGATCGGCTTTTTGATTTAGCCAGCCAGGACAAACTTCGCTACTTCCGTGTCGATTTATCCCAACTCGACAAAGCAGCAAATTATGTAATTGACACCACGCGCCAACAATATCCCGATTTTAACATTCCCTTTCACAGTCGCTGGCGACATTTTGAAGCCGGCAACTTGTCGCGAATCGCCGAATTGGATGCAGCAATAGCCAAATTTGCACTCATAGAGCAAGCTAAGATCAAATTTGATTTAGCCATTGTCAGCGTTTTGCTTGATGCCGGTGCTGGTGCAGATTGGCAGTATTGCGAATCCGAAACCGGACAGGTTTACCGCCGTTCTGAAGGGTTAGCAATAGCCAGCTTGCGGATGTTTTGTCAAGGTGTTTTTTCCAGCAATCCCGATTTTCCTTGGCAAGCTGATTTTCGCGGACTTTCTCAATTAAAACTAGAAGCCTTAGCTGCTGGATTTCAGGTAAGTCGAGACAATCCGCTAGTTGGTTTAACAGGCAGATTAGAATTATTGCAGCGTTTGGGGAAGGCGATTTGCCAGCATCCATTATTATTTGGTAGCGAAAACCCGCGTCCCGGCAATTTGGCAAAATACTTGCTCGACAGTCGGGTTTCGGGAGACAAAACTGTGAATGCTACTGAAGTATTGAGCGCTGTTTTGACAGGTTTTGGGGAAATTTGGCCGGGAAGATATGCAATTGGTGGCGTTAATTTAGGCGATGTTTGGCGGCATCCGGCTTTAACAGGAGAAAATCTGGGAGATGAATTGGTGCCGTTTCACAAACTCTCGCAGTGGTTGACTTATTCGCTGTTGGAACCGCTGCAAGAAGTTGGTTTAGAAGTCGCGGGATTGGATGAGTTAACGGGATTGCCGGAGTACCGCAACGGCGGTTTGTGTTTGGATATCGGGCTGCTGCAGCCCAAAGATTCGGCTATTTTTGCACAGAGTTACTTGCCTGGTTCGGAAGTTATAGTAGAATGGCGATCGCTGACTGTGAATCTTTTAGATAAAATTGCCGCTGCTATTCGAGAAAAGCTGCATTTGAGTGCGGAAGAATTGCCGCTGGTGAAGATTTTGCAAGGAGGAACTTGGGCGGCGGGGCGGAAAATTGCGGGCGAATTGAGGCCTGGTGGAGTGCCGCCAATTCAGATTGAAAGTGACGGGACTGTGTTTTAGAGGGAAGAAGGAAGTTCGGCAACGGATTCGCTCGACGGATATAACGGATGTCAGGAAGAAGGAAAAGGGAAGTTCGGCAACGGATTCGCTCGACGGATGTAACGGATGTAACTCACATCTTGCACCATTCTCAAGAACGGGCTCTTCGGCCCGTTCCACAAAGAGTAGATTTTCTTGTGGAACAGGCCGAAAAGCCTGTTGCTGACAATGGTGCAAGATATCAGATGTAACGGATGTCAAGAAGAGGGAAGAAGCAAGAGGGAAGAAGAAAGAGGGAAGAAGCAAGAAGGAAGAGGGAAATTTATTCCCTCTTCCAACTTAAAATTAAAAATTCCAAATTCAAACCTGAAAACTATACCTCACACTACACTCCCAACAAGCTGCTTAGCGGCAAGTGCGATATTTGACGCGATAAACTAAACCGCGATGAGCCAAATCGAAGGAGTCAACGGTGGCCATGCCGGCACCGCGGGCTGTCATTGCAGCATTTACTCTCATATTTACACTATCACCACAGCGAGACCAAACATTCGCTATAGTGGCTAAGCTATCTCGAACATTGTAGTTAGTTTGGCCCCTGAGATTCCGATTTAAAACTGGCTTAGGATCGCGAATTAAATAACTTACAATTTTAATTGTTATTGTGGGATGGGCGTCCCGCCCGTCCCACAATCTTGTGGAAGTTATTTAATTTTCATTCCTTAGTGTCGCTCTGGGGGGATGAAAGGTAATTGTCGGAGCAATTTTATTCGCGCGGTATTCGTGTTTTCAATAGGGTTTGATATAAGTAGTCCAGGACGCAGGGGCCGCAGAAATCGGTTTTTTTTTGCGTCAAGAATGCCTCGATGGCTGATAAGTTATAATAAAGCCAATTAATTATTCAAAAAAATGAGTGCTAAAGTTACTGTCATTGACCATCCTTTGATACAGCACAAGTTAACTCTGATGCGGCAAACTCAAACGAGTACGGCGAAATTTCGCCAATTGCTCAAAGAGATTGGAATGCTGCTAGCCTATGAAGTGACGCGAGATTTGCCGCTAAAATACGAACAAATAGAAACGCCGATCGCGAAAATGAATGCACCGGTGCTGGCTGCTGAAAAGAAAATTGTGATTATTTCGATTATGCGTGCTGGTCAGGGACTGTTAGATAGTATTTTAGAGCTGATTCCGTCTGCGAGGGTAGGACATATTGGTTTGTACCGCGATCCGACAACTCGGATGGTGATTGAATATTATTTCAAAGTTCCCCAGGATATCGAACAGCGAGATGTTTTAATTGTCGATCCGATGCTGGCTACTGGTAATTCAGCAGTGGCGGCAGTGGATAGGCTGAAAGAAGTTCATCCGAAGTCTATTAAATTTTTGTGCTTGCTGGCGGCACCGGAGGGAGTGGGGCACTTTCACGAACAACACCCTGACGTGCAGATTTATACGGCTGCTGTTGACGAGTGTTTGGACGAGCATGGCTATATTGTACCCGGACTGGGAGATGCGGGCGATCGACTTTACGGGACTATGTGAATTCAATAAAATTATTTTCTGCTGTATATGTCAATACATTCATTTAAAAATAACTTTACTAACATAAGCAGTGGTTTGATAGTGCGATATAATGTAAGTTGTAAAATTTTAATGTCAAGAAAAGCCTATATATAACATGGCTTGTAGGGTTTTATTACATTAAATTCGTAAATTGCATGATCTAGATGTATTTACTGCATTTTATGGTTAAATTCTATGCCTTTAGTGTAATTTCTTGCCAGAATTAGTTATTAAAATAGATGTATGATGCTAAGCGTTTGCGAGCGACTACTAACATTTTTTGACGAGGGAAAAAACAATGGAGACTACAGCACAGAAGGAAGCCCCAACTCAGCCTGTTGAGGAAGTGAAAATTCAGAATATCAACAGTTTGGAGTTTGAGCTTTGGGCTAAAGCAGTGAAACGGCAGATGATTGCAGCACTCTCTAAAAAGGGCGCGATTTGACATCTGTGGGTTTTTTGTGCACAGGTTGTGTTAATTAATTAAATTAACAAAATTTTTGTCTGCATTGTTGTCCGAGTTGCGGGAGAGGCAAGAGAAAGAATTTTCCTTTTTCCGAGTTTTGGACGTACAGGTGGAAGGAAGCCGGGTTTTTTTACGAAAATACTTCTGTTGCGATCGGCAGAAATGGTAAAAAAACCCGGTTTCTTTGTGTCATATCATGTCCGATCGAGTGACCGCGATTAAAAGGGCGGGTTTTTGAGATTGTCATTTATTGGCAGATATTTTTCGTGAGGGGATCCCCTACCGTATTATGGGTAATCGACCGGACATACAGCACTTTCCAGGTAAGTGAAGTACAGAGAAACCGGGTTTCTTGAATAAAACCGGTTTCTGGCGAGAAATCCAGAAGAAACCCGGTTTCTGGGGTGTACTTTATAAACCTGGAATCCGCTGTAATATCAAGAGTGTCTCCGGGACTGTTCTATCTGCCGAAGGCTTTCTGCCAGATTACGATCGCTTGTCAACCGCCGCCAGCAAGCGCAGACTTCCGTCTTGAATCTGCACTGCTTTCACCGTTCCCACAGCAACTCTTTGTTGACCGTTAGCCATCGCTACCTCAATCTTAATCTTGGGGTCAGCCTGTAATCCTAGCCGCCCCCAGAGCCACTTGACTTGAGTAGCAGGAAAAGAACTCACTTGTACATCAGAAAATGGTGAATTAACCCAGCGGCTACCGTCGTAAAAACTTGCTACCTGCACCTGATACCAAACTTGTTCTCCTGCCAATTTTAACTCATTGTTCGGTTCTGGTTCCAGCCACTCAGCGGGATTGACACTGTTAATTAAAGTAGCAGAACCCATAATTTGACTTTTGTGGTCTTCTAAACTTTCCGCCTGAGAAACTGCTTCCTGAAGTTTGTTGACCAAATTCCGAATTCGAGTTCTTGTTTCGCTGTCAGTATCTGATTGCTGGTCGAGCCAATTCATCGCTTCGCGAGTGCCGTCTTGAGAAGCTACAATCAGGGCGCCCCAAGCCTTGACATCGGCGTCAGCGGCATTCACTCTCAAGGCGGCGTCGATGCGGTTCCAGATCCGCCCGCTGTCATTTTTGAGGGTTGTGGCTATTTCGTGAGAGTTGCTCGGATCGGCTTCAAATACTTGCAAAGCTTCAGTCCAGCGGCCGTCGATTAATTCTGCGAGAACTTGTTGACCGGGACTGGCCCAAGATGCGATCGCCTGAGCCCGAGTGATTTTAGCGTGAAATTCGATCGTTTCTAGCTGAGCTTGCGCGACTGCGGGCCAATTTTTGCCGGCTTTCCCCTTCGCCACACGCATGACATTTAATGCTGGAGACCACAGGCCGCTTTTCGCCAGTCGCAGCCCATTTTTGTAAGTCTCGTCATTGAAGGCAATTTCTTCTAAAGAAATCGCCGTTAACTGAACTGGGTTGGGCAAAAATTTGCGCGGGCCAATTTGATAAAGGGTAAATTGCGGCTCTAAACCAACTGTTTGGTCGATCGCCAACTGCGGGTTTTCGCCCTTAACAATTTGCTGCCAATTCGGCGGTTGTCCAGCCGCACTCGCCCACTCCAACAGCGGCATTAAATGATTTTGGCTGGGGTTGTAGCGAACGACTTGTCCGTAGGGAATTTTCTTGTCGCCCTGCTTTAGTTGACCGCTGACATTAAACCAAATGCCCGATGCGGGGGGCTTGCCATCAAAGCGGCGCAGTTCTGTTAGGGGTAGCGACTGATTGGAGGCTTGATTGTTAGATGTAGAGTCAGCTAAAGAAGCAATGACAAAAGATTCTGCAGGGCCTTCTACATTCACAGAACTTGCTAGTTGGAAATACTGCTCTTTATCGGAACTGCGATCGGGAAATTGCACTCGCTTGTACACCCGAAGTTCGACAATTTGACGACAAGGATTTTTGCAAACAGTAGAAGCCTTAACAGTTCTTTCTACCATCACCGGTAATAGCAAATCGGCAATAGAATTATCGCGGGATTGATCGACGGGAAGCGGCAGGGCTTCTCCGGTTACGAATCCCAATTTGCGGATGCTGGCTTTGATTTGATCGAGAGTTTGGATCGAATCTCTGCTACCTGTAGGCAGGCGCGACCATTCCGGCACAAATTGAGAGATCAACTTGTTGCCATTGGGATCGACAATTAGCTGATAACTCAGCCAAGCGCCGCCTCCCATTAAAGCTGCACAGCCACCCAAGATGCTGAGGGCTGTCAAATTAGCTATCAGTCTTTTCCAGGGATATCTGGCGCGAGTTCGGGGAGTAGGTATTGGAAGCGGGGACTCTTGAAGATTTTTGGGGCGTCGGGTTTGGCGACGGCGTCTTGTCGGGGGAGGAGCAACTTTGGGATTTTCTGGGGGTTTGGCTCGATTTTTTGAGGGGTTAATTTTGTGTTCCATCATGCCATTTTAGAATTTAGATTTTAGAATTTAGAGTTTAAAATTGCAATAGCCGATCGTACTGCCGACCTATGATATCCCAAGTGTATTGGCTGTCAACGAGCGATCGCGCGTTGACAGAGAGCTCCTGTCTTAGCTGCTGATTTTCAAACAAACTGGCGATCGCCTCAACATACTCCTGAACATTGTTCGCCCGCAAGGCCCTTATCAGTTGTGGGCCGCCATCGACGGCTAAACCCTCCAAACCTCGATCGCTAGCAACCACGGGAGTTCCCGCAGCCATCGCCTCCAAAGTTTTATTTTTAATCCCAAAACCTATCCGCATCGGCACCACACAAACAGCAGCTTGATGCAAATATTCTGCCACCCTTTGCACCCGACCTACTACTTGAATTCCGGGAAGTTCTCCCAAGGCGAGCACTTCCGGGACTGGCGAAGCCCCGACTAGGGTGAGGGTAGCATCCCGATAGCGCTGCTGCAAAGGCGGCAGTATTTGCAAACTGAGAAACCGCGCCGCGTCAATATTGGGCAAATTGTTCATTGCGCCTGCAAAAATTAAGGTGTGTCCTCCCGGATCGATCGACCGGTACGGAAATTGAGTTAAATCCACGCCGTTAGGAATTACATCTATGGGAGGTACAAAAAAATCTTGTTTTCCTGGCACTCGAACCGGAGGCAACAGTAATTCGAGGAGTTGCTCTCTGTCTGTGGATGTTGTCGCCACAATGCGGGAGAATTTGGAACAGTAGCGTTTTTCGTAGCGGGCGAGTAGGGGTAAATTTAGTCGATCCCGCAGGGGTTTTTCCGAGGTGCCGGTTGCTAACATTTCCCTGCAAGTTCCCCAAACGGAACTGTGAATGTTTGCCACTGTCAGCACTTTTTGTCGCCATTCTGGACGCACGTAAATCTCGTTAACGCTGTGCTCGCAGGTGACAACATCGCATTTGCCTGCTGTTACTAATTCGTCTGCCCAATTCTGCATTGCTTGGGAGTAGCTTGAGAGGACGTTCGGAGGTGTCCCGGACAACAAAAATCGACCGAATCTGTGGAATTTTCCTATTATTTCAGAGAAACCCCCCTCAGTCCCCCCCTTGTTAAGGGGGGGAGGCAAGAAGCCCTCCTCAAGCCCCTGGTTAAGGGCAGGAAATAACCCCCCCTCAGTCCCCCCCTTGTTAAGGGGGGGAGGTAAGAATCCTTCCTCAGTCTCCTGGTGGAGTCTTAGCCCCCCCTTAGCAAGGGGGGGTTGGGGGGGTAATCGCGGGTTGGGAAAAACTGCTAATTCTGTGACTTGCTGGCGCAATGCGTCGATTTGTGCGTCGGTGACATCGGGCGATCGTACAGTGCCGAGAATTACCTCATGTCGCTGGCTCAAGTATTGTAATAAATTAAACGTCCTTACCTGAGTTCCTCCGCGGCTGGGCGGATAGGGAAAAGTTGAGGAAAGCATTAAAATCTTCATGGGATGTGGGATAAATAAATTTGCCGCTTGCGCGATAAAATTGATTGATAAAACGTTTTTTTTTTACAATCTTCGCACCTATGGACGAATTATCTCTTAAGGCGCTGCTGGAAGACTTGAAAAAGTCCGACGAAAGTGTTCGCGATCGGGCAACTACTGAACTCTGGCACACTTGGTTTAACCAGAAAGGTGACTATGGGATGCAAATTCTCAGGCGAGCGCAAGTTTCGCTGGATGCAGGCGATGTTCACCACGCTTTGGATTTGCTGACGAAATTGATTGCGGAAGCGCCGGATTTTGCGGAAGCTTGGAACCGACGCGCCGTACTTCACTATACTCAAGGAAATTATAAAAAGTCGATCGACGACTGCGAAATTGTCCTCAAACTGAACCCGGTGCATTTTGGGGCGTTGCACGGTCTGGGTTTGTGCTACGCTGCCTTGGGAGAATACCTAAATGCTATTCAAGCTTTTCGTCGCGCTTTGGAAATTCAACCGTTTGCTTTGGTGAATCAAAAGTTAATTCTCGAATGTACGGCTCGTTTGAGTTAAAGTTAATTTTCCTGGACCCAAAAGTGTTAATACCAAATTGTAAGCTGCTACGCATTTAAATTGAATCCAGATCCGGGTTCTGGGGCCAGTTCCACAATAATAATTGTATAAAAAATGACTGTCAAATTAGATGTACAACAGCTTAGTCACTTTTTAGCAATCTAAAATCTAAAATCTAAAATCTAAAATTGTCTAAGTTAGTGCCTAAAATTAGCGTTTGCATTCCTACTTACAATCGAGTGCATCTGCTGGCTTGTGCGATCGCCAGCGTGCTAGATCAAACTTATACAGATTTTGAATTAATTATCTGTGATGATGGTTCTACTGACAGCACTCCTTTGTTGATGTCGGAATTTGTCGTAGCTTGCGGGGCGGGACGCCATCGCCCGATTCGCTACATTCGCCACCCGCAGAATATCGGCAAGAGTAATAATATGCGATCGGGCTTTGCTGCTGCAAGGGGCAAATATTTTATCAAGTTTGACGATGACGATCGCCTCAGCCCGCAATTTCTAGAGCGGACATCTGCTATTTTAGATAAAGACCCCAGCATCGATTTTGTCAGTACAGATCACTGGGTGATCGACATTAACAATTATATAGATGAAAACCAGACGAAACTCAATTCGCAGCGGTGGGGGCGCACCGAGTTGTCGGCTGGAATTATTGAGGATTTGCTATCTGCTGTTTTTCTCAGACAAAGTTTGCAAATAGGGGCGACTTTGTTTCGGCGCCGCGCCCTGGAAGAAGTGGGATTTCTGCGGCCGAATTTGCAAAATTGCGAAGATAACGATTTGTTTGTAAGACTTGCGATTGCTGGCAAAAAGTGCTATTACTTGCCGGAGCTGTTGATGGAGTATCGAGTTCATGCAGGACAGCAAGGAGTCGATCGGGCAATTCCGTATTTAAGCGATAAATTGCGCTATTTGACCGGCTACGAATTTGATTCCGAGAAGTTGGAAACAGTCAGGCTCAAAAGGATTGCAGAAACTCAATTAGCGCTGGGTTTGCGGCTGATTGAGGTGGGTGAAAC
Source organism: Microcoleus sp. AT8-B5 (assembly GCF_036705565.1). Lineage (NCBI taxonomy): Bacteria > Bacillati > Cyanobacteriota > Cyanophyceae > Oscillatoriales > Microcoleaceae > Microcoleus > Microcoleus sp. AT8-B5. The sequence goes on along the minus strand of NZ_JAUBUY010000011.1, from coordinate 69,571 downwards.
TGCAAAAGGACGCCGGATGGTGCGGGAGGGAAAGTCTGTTTCTGCGGCGAAAATGTGGGCAGGTTTGGGATTGTCGCTGCTGCCGGTCGAGTTGCGTCCAAAAGCGTTTGAGTTTGTGCGAGAGTTGATTAAATAAGGCATGAGAATTAAATAACTTAGAATGCGTGATGGTTCTTGTGGGATGGGATCTTATAGCCCGTCCAGAAACGGCGGGCGGGACGCCCATCCCACTTTCAAGAGTGTAAATTATTTAATTCGCGATCGTAACCATCAATAAGAGTTATTAATTATCAGCAGGATATAAGATATTAATTTATTAGAGTAGGGGGTTTTGTTTGGCATTGAGATTTGCTCAGATTTGGCTCGATAGAAAACTTTTCGGGGAGCCTTGAGAGAGTAGGCTAAAAATAAAAATTCGATCGGACACGTTTTAGATTAAATTAAGAAATTAAGAAATACTGAAAATTAAGTATTTACGACTTTGACATCGATCGGGGACGAGTACAGACCTTTCCTTGGGTCTGCCCTGCTTGTGCTATCTGTCAGGCGATTAGGGAAAACTTTTGCCCTGAGAGTGGGTGAAGGGATCAAAGTCAGCATTGTTAAATTCTGTCTATTTTATTAATGCACCACTCATGTCAATAACTAATCGGATTAGTTTCAATAATCTCCAGGGCGACATCTTCGGCGGTGTCACGGCTGCCATTGTCTCGCTGCCCCTGGCCCTCGCCTTCGGGGTCGCTTCGGGAATCGGGCCGATCGGGGGACTGTACGGTGCCATTTGTGTTGGCTTCTTTGCGGCGCTGTTTGGCGGCACCCCAACACTGATTTCGGAACCCACAGGGCCGATGACTGTGGTGATGACTGCGATCGTCGCATCCCTCACCGCCAGCAATCCCGAACAAGGGCTAGCAATGGCGTTTACCGTTGTGATGCTGGCGGGGTTGTTTCAAATCATCTTTGGTATTTTCAAGCTAGGGAAATACGTCACCCTGATGCCATACAGCGTGATTTCGGGCTTTATGTCGGGAATTGGCGTGATTTTGATAATTCTGCAAATTGCACCGTTTCTGGGTCAAGCCCCTCCCAAAGGAGGTGTTTTGGGCACTTTTATGGCAATTCCGCAGTTGCTGGCAAACGTAAATCCGCCGGAAGCAATTCTCGGTATCTTGACGGTGGCAATTATTTTCCTGATGCCCAAAAAGCTGAAGAAAATCGTACCCCCGCAATTGATAGCGCTGATTGTCGGCACGGTAATTTCCCTGACTGTGTTTCAGGGCGCGGATATTCGCCGGATTGGAGAAATTCCGGTGGGACTGCCTCCCTTGCAATTGCCGACTTTTTCCGCCGGTCAACTCACGGTGATGTTTGTGAATGCGGTGATGCTGGGGATGCTGGGCTGTATCGATACCTTGCTGACGGCGGTGGTGGCGGACAGTCTGACGCGGACTGAGCACAAGTCCGATAAGGAGTTGATCGGTCAAGGAATTGGCAATATCATGTCGGGGATCTGCGGTGGCTTACCGGGGGCCGGGGCAACGATGGGAACTGTGGTCAATATCCAAACAGGCGCGACTTCGGCGTTGTCGGGTTTAACTCGGGCGTTGGTGCTGCTGGTGGTGGTTTTGGGCGCGGCGAAGTTAACTGAACCGATTCCGATGGCGGTGTTGGCGGGGATTGCGCTGAAGGTGGGGATTGATATTCTTGACTGGAGTTTCCTGAAACGATCGCACAAAGTATCTGTTAAGGGTTCCCTGATCATGTACGGGGTGCTGTTTTTGACTGTGTTTGTGGATCTGATTGTGGCGGTGGGTGTGGGCGTCTTTATTGCCAATATCCTGACTATCGAACGGTTGAGTAGTTTGCAGTCTGCGGGAGTGAAGCTGATTTCCGATACGGATGATGATGTGGTCCTCAGTCAGGAGGAGAAGCAACTCTTGGATCGGGGTAGGGGGCGCGTGTTGCTGTTCTGCTTGAGCGGCCCGATGATTTTTGGGTTGTCGAAGGCGATTTCCCGCGAACACAATGCTATGAAGGATGCGGATGCTTTGGTGATGGATCTGACTGCTGTGCCCATGCTGGGGGTGACGGCTTCGCTGGCGATCGAAAATGCGATTCGCGATGCCTGCGATAAGGGTTTGCAGGTTTACATCGTCGGTGCCAGCGAGAAAATTCAGCAGCGCTTGCAGAAGTTGGGATTGTTGGATCTGATTGCGCCAGAGCATGTCATGAGCGATCGTACCGCAGCCTTGCGACAAGCCGTCGCTGTGGTTGACAACAAAGGCATCCCCTTGGGAGCGCCTGTGTAACAAGGCGCGAATTCGCCAAAATAGTAGTGGTTTAGCAGGAGTGCCCGTTTTTCCTGCTATTTCTATGGCTCGATCGATCGTTTCACCTTCCTATTTCCACTAAAGTTATAAACATTGCCCGCTCTAAGTTTTTCCTAAATATCGTGTCTATATTTTCCGAAATTCCCACTGTATGGCTGCAAATTTCCCTCGTGGGTATCTGGCTGGGTTTGATTTTACTGGTCGCTGAGGGGTTAAATCGCTTTACTTCTGTCAATCCTGAAGTATCGCGGAAGGTGGTTCACATCGGTACTGGAAATGTGATTTTGCTGGCTTGGTGGCTGGAAATACCCGGTTGGGTGGGGATTTCGGCGGGAGTTTTAGCAGGTGCGATCGCCCTAATTTCTTACCAAGTTCCGATTTTGCCCAGTCTTAACAGTATCAACCGGAAGAGTTGGGGGACTTTTTTCTATGCTGTTAGTATCAGCGTTCTTGTAGCTTGGTTTTGGCCGCTGCAACATCAGGAATACGCTGCTTTGGGCATTTTAGTGATGACTTGGGGCGACGGATTGGCTGCTGTCATCGGCCAGAAATACGGCAAACATATTTATCGAGTTGGGGGAATACAAAAGAGTTGGGAAGGTTCTGCAACTATGTATTTGGTGAGTTTTGCTATTAGTAGTTTGATTTTGCTGGCGGTTCAAGGCAATATTTGGCAAACTTGGGCTGTGTCTGCTGTTGTAGCTTTGGCTGCTGCTACTTTGGAGTCGGTTTCCAAGCTGGGAATTGACAATCTGACTGTGCCGATCGGCAGTGGGGCGATCGCCTTTTTCCTAAATCAATTTTTGATAATTGGTAATGTGTAATCTGAACTTCCCCCCACGGGGGGCGTTACTGGATACAGGTAGGAATTCAAGATTTTGCAATTGCTATAAACCAAGTCGGGTGAGTTTTGTAAATTCCGATCAAAGGTGATTCATACCGTGAATCAGCAACCCCAATTATCAATTGTCTAAGTCCCGTTAAAGCAGCCGACGTGCTTGTAAAATTTGTTGTTGCCATTGCTCGAAAACGGGGATTTTTGAGCGATCGTCTGTTGGAAACATCGCCCTTATTTGCTCGATTAGCTCGATCGCCAGCGGTACGCCAAGCTGCAATTGTTCCAAGACATCCCGCTGAGCAAAAACGGTTTCCGGTGTTCCTTCTAAAATCAATTTTCCTCGATCCATTACAAACACCCAATCAGCCCAGCGGTAGATGAAATCGAGGTCGTGACTTGCTAAAAGGATAGTGGTTCCAGCGTTGTGAATTTGTTGGAGTAAACCGATCAGTTGTCGGGTGTGACGCGGATCGAGATAGGCGGTAGGTTCATCTAACAGCAGCAGTTTGGGCTTGAGAATCATGATATCGGCGATGGAAACCCGCTTTTTCTGGCCCAAACTGAGATTGTGAATTGGTTCGCGGGCGAGTTCGCTTAGATCGAATTGCTCGATCGCCTGCTGCACCTGTTGAGCAATTTCGGATTCTCTCAAGCCTAAATTGTACAATCCATAGGAAATATCTTCTTCTACCGTCGAAGCTACTAATTGATGTTCGGGATTTTGAAAGACGAGTCCGATTTGTTGGCGCAGTTGCATCAAAGATTTGCGATCGTAGCGCAAGGGTTCACCGTGCCAGCGAATCATTCCCTGTTGCGGTTGATATAAGCCATTTGCTAACAGAAAAAATGTGGTTTTGCCACAGCCATTTTGACCGATCAGCCCGCACCGTTTCCCAGCGGGAACTTTGAGATTTAAACCCTGAATTGCCACTCGCGAACCGCAGGGATAGGAGTAGGAAGTGCGATCGAATTCGAGAATCCATTCAGACATATTCGTTATTTTTTATTTTTTATAACCTTGTTCCCAGGCTCTGCCTGGGAATAAATACCCGGAGGCTATGCCTCCAATTACCGATTACCGATGAATGATTACCAATTACCGATTACCGATTTTCATTGTATAGCAATCCTTGCAGGATTCGTCAACTTTTTACCCCACCCCAACCCTCCCCTTATCAAGGGGAGGGAGTAAGAAATTCACAAAGGATTCGTCAACTTTTTACCCCACCCCAACCCTCCCCTTATCAAGGGGAGGGAGTAAGAAATTCATAAAGGATTCGTCAACTTTTTACCCCACCCCAACCCTCCCCTTATCAAGGGGAGAGAGTAAGAAATTCACAAATGATTTATAATTGCTAAATTTGTGTCAGTCTCGATCAGATTTTGCCAACTGCCAAAGTTGCATTTCATAACAGAGATGTTGCTCAAAAAGTTGACTTGCCTCCAATCCTTCAACCACCAGCTTCTTGAACCAGCGACGAAATATCCAGCGCAGGAATTTGTGGACGGGGGGAACTGTAATCGCAATCAAATCTGCAACATAAATCATTGTATTTAGTCCATATCGGCGGAAAGTATCGACATACAAATCGATTGTTGGCAAAATATGGGCGGAAATATCCTCAGTTTTTACTAAAGTGAATCCAGCTTGCTTTAATGCTGCATGAAGTTCCGTAACAACATGACAATTAGAGAACATTCCCTCTTGATAATTAGCATCAGATCGCAGCATATCAGCCAGCAAAACGTAACCGCCGGGATTGAGGATTTTGGCGGCACCGTTAGCAATATCAACAGCCGACATATACTGGCTACTTTCGCTAAAGAGAATAAGATCGTAGAAATGGGTTGCTTTGAAGTCTTCAAACCTCGTGAGGTGGAAGATTGCCCGATCGCGCGTACACTTAAGAAAGCGCTGTTGTTGGAAAGGATCGGGTGCGACCCCTTCGACTGCAAAACCTCGATCGAGCAAATAAGCCGCATTTCCGCCAATCCCGCAGCCCACATCGAGTATCGTATGAGTGCCTTTGGGGATTGCATCTAACAGTTTTACAGTATAAGCTTGCTGAGCGACGCGCAATCGTGCGATCGTGAGTTCGTCAGCGGGCACAGGTAGGGTTTCCCAATAGCCGTAGTGAAGGTAGGGCGAATCTGTCAAGCCCAAATAGTAATTAAGCGCTGCATTTTGGTAGCGAGTTACTTTAGAAATTTCGATAGATTTTGGCTGCGACATTGGGAAAATTTAGTAAGTTTTAGGATTTAGGGCTGAGTTGAAATTCTTCCCAGCGCTTGCATACCTGTTCATAGCACTCAACCGGAGAAATTGCCAACTTTTGCAACAAATTGATATCAATGTGACCGTGGGCGATCGACAAAAATATAATTGCTTCCTTGGGTTCGTAGCTATCAATGATTTGGAGCAGATTTGAAACAGTATTTTGCTCGATTTCTAGTTGTTGCAAATAAACGGTTGCCTCCAAGTCGGAAATAAATTCCAGATCGTACTTGATAGTATCTACGCTCCAATTCACATAGCCGTTAATGGGAGTATTGATTTTGCAAGCAACCAAGCCTCGTCCTTGATGCAAAAAGCCATTCCAAGCGGTATGTCCGATCGACAAAATATTCTGATGAATAAACAAGTTTTGCCAGTAGCCAAAACTACCCTGCCAAACACTATCTTCGATTCGCATTTTTTTAGTTTCCCGCTGCCTAAAATTTCGTTATTGTCGATCGGGAAACGGAGCACAACAGCAGATTATTTGTAAAAATATTGAACTCACCATCATCCATACCTCGCAGATGAAAAACATGATTGTAAACAAATCGGCGGGCATCCTGACTCAGAGATGCAATGCTCTCATTACAGTTGCGGGACAGCGCCGGATTCGCACCGAACTTTCCCCCTTACGTCTGATGTGTGTTTTTCATCAGAGCCGATCGATATACGGGGATATTACCACTATTTGGGATATTTGACAAAAAAAGCCGTGTGCCTATTAACCAAACTCAATATTTTCATACAAATCAGCCAGCGAAATCTCCACAGCAACAGATGTTAAACTCAGCCGATCGCCCATACAGCTATATTCCGAAAAAATCCACTTATTCGCATCAGTTTTAGAATATTGCTCCACCTGTAGCCGATATTGGTCGATTAATAAATACTCCTGAAAACTAGGAATACTGCGATAAGCAGCAAACTTTTCATCGCGATCGTAAGCTTTGGTACCTTTAGACAGCACCTCAGCAATTAGCAGCGGATTAGTAATTGTATCCGTCCGTCCAGATTGCATCTCGATCGGGCGCGCTACCACCATCACATCCGGGTAAGTATAATTATTAAGCTGCGGAACCCAAAGCCGCTGATCCGAACTAAAAGTCCGATATGGTTTCCCTTTTAACGCCAGTTTCAGCGCAACAACTAAATTAGTGGTAATTTCATTGTGATCCGGTGTGCCGCCAGCCATCAGAACAATCTCCCCATTGATAAATTCATGCCGATCCAGAGAATTGATTTCTAATTCTAGATATTCCTCAGCGGTGTAGGTTTTGGTTTCAACTTGCGCGATCATACACAACGCTCTCCTTTAATCTACTCATTTCAGTTTATCTTAAAAATCCTTAATTATAGGGATGATTTGTTATCTTTATTTCGATATTATTTGGATACCGCAGCTTCGGCTACGCATTCCCACGAATAGTCTGAGAAAAAGAAAAAGCCTGTAGGGGCGGGTTCGCCAAAAGCTTTCTCATGGTGCAGACAGGTTAAATAAACCCGCCCCCACCCCACAAACTAGCCCTTTATTAATAAAAATGATGCAAAATATGAGTCCGATCGCACTTAGGAAACTTATATTATGTCCGATCGATCGCGCATAATACATAAGCTGGGGCGGGTTTTTGAGATTGTCGGTTTTTGGCAAATATTGTTGGTGAACCCGCCCCTACAGGAATCATGGTCAATCGACTGGACATGATATTACTTAACAAACTTACCGCAGCGGGACAAAGTTATAGCCAGTGCTTCCTCCTTGTTTAACTTGCACTAAAATCGGCTTCCCAGCCCGATCGCCCGTGGGCAAAAACTTCACATCCTCGCTCGATCCTGCTGTTGAAAAACTCCGATTTCTGAGTGCTTGTTGCAACCCTTCCCGCGTATTGCTTTGCCGCAAGCCAGCGATGACAGCTTGAGTCGCGTCAAAACTCGTTGCTGTTCGCCAATTCACAATGCCTCCCCAACGCTGGCGGGCATTTTCTGGGAAACGGCTACCGGGATTAGTTTCAGGATGCCAGGGAACGGGCAAAACAATCCCGTCAACGTCTTTTTGTCCGTCTTTTAAAGTTTGAAAGGTGTAGAGCGTAGTGCTGCCGTAGAGTGGCAATTTGCCTCGATTGATGCGAGCCAGAGAAATGGCACGGTCAATGCGATCGATGTGGGGCGCTACCATCAATCCTTGTGCACCTTTGCTGACAGCATCGGCGATCGCACTTTCGGGATTAAAAGAGGGTAAATAAAAGTCGCAAACAGTGGGAACTAATTTGCCACCAGCAGCAGTAAGAGATGCCACAAATTCATCTTTAAATGATATGTTATCCGGTGCTTGGGAATCATAACAAACCGCAATATTAGTTTTGGCTGCTGTTTTCACTCCATATTCTGCTAAGGGAGCTGCCATTAAGCTAATATTGGGTACTGTCCGAAAGATGTAGCTGCCAAATCCTGATAGATTATTGGCAAAGCTCGTCTGGCGCTCCGGGTGCGATCGTTGCCGATGTAGATGTAGATGTAGGTCTATTTTAATTTTTGGCATTCAATAAACCGGGAAGGAACTTGTAGGCGCCCAACCAAATTAAGCCGATGGCAATAATAAAAATAATGGGGGGCGGGCTGTTGTTTTTGTTAGTATCTTGATACAGAATTTTTTCTATTTATTTTGATACTGTAATTATTCATTCAACTAATGTTCACGTCAATTCATATAATTCATTAATTAAGTTCATAAAAGTCATACAGCACTTTCCAGGTAAGTGAAGTACAGAGAAACCGGGTTTCTTGAATCAAACCGGTTTCTGGCGAGAAATCCACAAGAAACCCGGTTTCTGGGGTGTACTTTATAAACCTGGAATCCGCTGTATTTGTAATAGCTGTTGCAAGAAGTGCGATCGCCCTTATTCAAATCCGGCCCGCTAAACTAACGAGAATAGGAGAATTATCAACAATATTCCTGGAGGCGCGGGTGTTCAGAAACCGGGTTTTTTGCGAGAATACTTGGTTACAACTCACATCTTGCACCATTCTCGCTTAACAGGCTTTCCGGCCTGTTCCACAAGAGATAAATTTTCTTGTGGAACAAGCCGGAAAGCCTGTTCATAAAAAGATTATTGAGAATGCTGCAATATCTCAGTTACAACCCGCAGATTCTGTAAAAACCCGGTTTCTTTGATTGTGATGCGTAACTCCCGTTGATATTAACCACCGCCACCGTCACCGGCACTAATCGTGAATATCATGCAGGACTTACCCACTCCGACCAAAGAAACCGGGTTTTTTACGAAAAGACGCGTTAGATCGCAGATTAGGTCAAAAAACCCGGTTTCTGACCCCCATTCGTCCAGGAATAACAATAAATTTAGCGTTGAAGTACCGCGCTTAACAAAGTTAAAACCGTGCAACCAAACACGGCTTCAAATGTATATCTTCGCGAAGGTTTATAAGGGTAAGAATTCCAAACGCGCAATTCTCCATTAAAGCCGCGCGACGCTAAACTCAACGAAACTTGACGGTAGTTTTCCAAAGTTCGCTGAAGCAATTGCCCGATTAAAATGCTTAAACTCTGCATTCCCCGCTTCCAAGTGCGGTAGCCACAGCGCGAGTTTTGTGCTATCCAAAGTTCATGGGCGATCGCCAATAAGCTAAAAATAAACCGATACATTAGTAATAGCAGTTCTGTGACTAACTCTGGACAGCGTAATTGTCTGAGAATCTGCAAGATTTCGGTAAATGGAACCGTCAAGAGAATGAAATACATACAACTTGTCGATGCGAAGGCGCGGGCAAACAGCAAGCTCACTTGGTATATTCCAGTGCGGCTCACATACAGATAAAAAGTGCCGATGCTAATGCCCCAACCTTGCCAAATATCCCACTGAATTTCCTGAATTTGACTTAACTCAACCGCACCCAGCGCCAAAGCAGGCAAACTTGTCAGCAAAAACATCAACGGTAGCGACAGCAACCGCAAATACAGTTTCGCCGGAATACCCGCATAGATGACGATCCAGACGGTTAACCAAAAGCCGATCGACAATTGGACGATCGCCCCAGAAACGAGAGACAGAATTAAAAGGGCGATCGCAAAGGATAACTTGTGAGATGGCGGCAACCCCCGCAAGCGATTTGTATAAGCCAGACTATCAATCTGATGGTTCATTCTGACGGCTATTCATCATCAGATTTTTGTCGCTGCGATCGCCCCTTGTACAGCCCGATCGCATATCCAATTACGCCAGCCCCCAGCGCCGCTTGAGTCGCAAACAGCAAACTTTCAATTTCTCCGCTAGCAGGCTCAAAAAAATGGTTAAACCAAGGTTGATAGTCAGGTTGAATTTCCGCAATCGCTTTCTGTGCTTCCCCATCCGATCCGCCGTATTCACCCCGGACAAAAACTAGGGGAATAACGGCAAGCGCGATAACAGCAATTACCAACATCCAATTTTGTTGTGAAGTAGCTTGCTGATTTCTTGTGTTTTTTTGACTCACGGCTTATGACTCCTGTCTCAATAATTTCAAAGTTTCCAACTCCGGCTTCCCGTAAGAATGCAGCCAATTCCAGACCAATAGAGTCAGCAATCCTTCACTAATCGCCAGGGGTACTTGAGTGATAGCAAAGATGCCAGCCAACTTGAGAAACGAAGCCATAAAACCGCCAATTGCTGCCGGAAAAGCTAACGCTAATTGAATCGAAGTCGTCACATAAGCCAGTAAATTTGCTAAAGCCGCCGCACAAAAAATTGCCGCCCGTTGCCTGCCAGTTCGCATCAGCAATTGATAGATAAAATAGGCAGCGAAAGGGCCGACGATCGCCATCGAAAACATATTCGCTCCCAGCGTTGTCAGCCCGCCGTGAGCTAACAGTAACGTTTGAAACAGCAGAACTAAAGCCCCCAGTACAGCCATCACCGAAGGGCCGAACAAAATTGCACCCAAACCGGTACCCGTCGGGTGAGAACAACTGCCCGTTACCGAGGGAATTTTTAAAGCAGAAAGCACAAAAGTAAACGCACCCGCCAAAGCAAGCAATAATTTAAGTTCCGGGTGTTCTTTTGTAATACGAGTAATCGATCGCAAACCTACTGCAAAAAAAGGCAACGCCACCATCCACCAAAACGCCGCCCATTGCACCGGCAAAAAACCTTCCGAAATGTGCATAGCTGCGGCGGGCGTTGCCGAACCCAGGACAATATAACAACTCAAGCCAGCCATCAATCCCAAGCTGACCAATTTCCGATTTCTGGCCTTCACGCTGAACCTCGCAGATGAGACTATGTAAACTAACACATCGGCGGGCATCCTGACTCAGAAAGCGACAAAACTCTCATTACAGTTGCGGGACAGCGCCGGACTTGCACCGAACTTTCCCCGTTTCCTCTAACGGCTGCTCCCCATTAGAACCGACTGGTTACACATAGTTTAGTCGATCGCGTAAGTCTCAGCAAATCTTTTACAAAAATTACTTCAGATTAACTAAGGAATGAGAATTAAATAACTTCCACTCTTGAAAGTGGGATGGGCTCTTATAGCCCGTCATGAGTGGACGGGCGGGACACCCATCCCACAATCACAATTAAAATTGTAAGTTATTTAATTCGCGTTCCTAAGTCAAAATTACCTCTCATCTTCTCTTCCTTCGCGTCTTCGCGGTTCGTTCCATAAATACTATTGCCCAACAAATCAACGGTATAATATTAGTGAGTTTTGAGGAAAGCCGCCATGTTAGATTACAAATTTCCGAGGCACTGGCCCTCAGCCGATGAACTACCAGACTCAGATGAAACTCCTGTGGATAACGAACTGCAAGAACTAATACCAGGGTTGTTAAAAGCAATATTGCTCATACTTTGGGCAGAACGCATGGACTGGTTTTTTGGCATAGATATGGGTATTTATCATCACCCTGACGAACCGCCCATTGTCCCCGATGCTTTCTTAAGTTTAGGAGTAGAACGATTTTACGACGAAGAATTGCGCCCCAGTTACGTGCTGTGGGATGAAAATGTTCTGCCTACTTTTGTGCTGGAAGTTGTTTCCCCAACTTATCGCAAGGAATACAGCACAAAATTAGACACTTATCAAGCTTTAGGCGTACTTTATTACGTCATTTATTCTTCCCGCCGCCGCCGTAAACCTCATTTGGAAGTACACAAGTTAGTCAATGGGAAGTACGAGTTACAGCCAGAACATCCAGTTTGGATGCCTGAAATTGGTTTGGGGATTGGTTGTGAAAGGGGAAGTTATTCTGGGGTGACAAGAGAGTGGTTGTATTGGTATGATGCCGATGGAAAACGTTATCTGACACCTGAAGAACAGGTGAAAGAATCAGCGCAGCGCGCCCAACAGGAATCCCAGCGCGCCGATCGACTGGCTCAGCGATTGCGGGAGTTGGGGATAGATCCTGATAATCTGGGCTGATGGCAATCAAGAGTACCTCAGTGTTGTACTCTAGACGCTCACAAACCGGGTTTTGCAACGCCCGATCGATCGTCCTCAAAGGAGGATTTTCTGGAAAAAACCCGGTTTCTGCCTCCAGAAATGTGTGAATATTATCGCAAAAATCAGGAAGTATCTAGCTAGATTTGGGAAAAACAGAAAGTTGGACGGCAAACATTGAGATGCAGCTCGAAAACATGAAAATCAACAGAGGTTATTAAATAATGGTCATGAATCTGCGTTCTTACGATATCATCTGTTTTGGTGATGAAGTTCCAGGAGTTCTAGCTGTTATCTCTGCCTCCAGAGAATATCTTCGCCGAACAAAGCGTTATCCGCGAATTCTACTGATGTCTAAAGGAAGCTTGCAAGAAGGAATTGGCGGGCATTTGGTAAGAGGCGGTCTTGCTTATTTAGATAGAAGTCAGATTAGTGAAGAACTTCAAAAATCTTTAAAGTTAGATACCTTTGGTTCACCAGCGACAATCTATAAAGAATTCTTACAAAAATCCGGTGTCACCGCAATTGCACTTGACCCCCGCAAAGCCAGTGCAGCCCTGAAAGAAATGCTGGTAAAAGCTGGGGCCGATCTCCTGAGCAAAGTAGAAATTAAATCAGTCAGTAAAGAAGGTCAAAAAATTGTCAGTATAACCACCTCTCAAGGCGTAGTTTATGCCGGCAAGCAATTTATTGATGCCACTGTCAATGCCGAATTAGCTCAAGCTGCCGGTGTGAGAAAGCTGAAGGGATTTGAAACATTTGGTCTGCCTAATTCAGAACTTCCAGTCACCCTCGTTTTTGAAACCCAAGGACTCAGTGCAAGAGCACTGAAAGAATTCGATTATATTTATCTAAAACGCTTTACCAACCTGGCCGATGCAGAGAGTCAAAAATTTTTGCTGTACGCCGCAGGCAAGGATGCCAAACTAGCAGAAGAGCTGCGGCGGGAAATGAGGGACACTCAAGGCAATCTCAAAACTCTGTGGGCGGGTAACGATTACATCGATGTTCGCGCGCCGGCTCTGTCTGTAGCTTACCACTCATTTAGAGGAAGAAAACTATCTTTTTCTGAAACTGGCATAATTTTAGATGAGGGAAATATAGCAATACTTCCAAATGACCGACTTTCGTGGAATGCGCTTTTATTTGCAGTCACAGCCAGCGAAGCCGAAGCCTTAGCTAGAAGCGGGAGCAAACCCACGGCTAATATGCAAAGAGAGATGTTATTTATTACAACTTGGCTGAGGAGTTTGGGGGCTACTTCTGTTACTTATGCCTCAGAACTTTATATCAGACACGCTGGCAATGTGACGGGAGTTGTAGAACCTTTAACTGGCGCACAAATGCTGTTAGGTGGCGTACCTGCTAATGAAGCCCTGGCAACATTTAGCTATCATTTTGATGTACGGGGAGGCATCCAGGGTATTGGCGAGAAAGCAAACAGTCTAGGATGGTTTAAAAGTCTGAGTTTTAAACAGCCTATCTTTAATATTGGCATCCGCCACGCATTAATTAAAAACGTTCCTAACTTGGCAGTAGTCAGTCCGTGTTCGGGATTTGAAGGGTTAGCCTGTTCTGTCGGCAGAATAGTTGAATTCAACGCTGCAGTTGGTCAAGGTGTGGGTATCGCTGCGGTTAATGCCATTCTAAATAACAAAAATCTAGCCGATGTATCTAACCAAGAAGTGAGACAAGTTCTCGCCCAAACAGGCCAGTTACCTAAAATTTTTGGAACTCCCAATAGTGGTGAGGCAATGCTATTGGCGCAATTCGAGACTCTTGTCACTTCGGATGCTATTGCATAATCTCAATCCCGGTTGCACTCCTCATGATTATTGATTGTTGACTAAGCTGTTGTGGCATTTAAATTGTATGTCAAAAAATAATCAAACTTTTTTGGGGTGTCCCACCCGCCGTGAATATACAATTTAAATGCTCAACTGTATTAGCCTACTCGCTAACAACAAATCCTTACTTCTTCTGCGGGCACTTTGGATGAATCCCCCCCTGCAAACAAATGTAAGCAATTTGACTTTTATCTAAATTCTTAGCCTCCGCAAAATCAACTCCTAGGAATCTACCTGATTTACTACCAGTCGTGGGATTTTGAATAAATTGCTCCGAAGCTGCTTTCCCCAGAAACACCGCGCCTTTAAAATCCGCTCCCGCTAAATTCGCGCCCCGAAAATCAACCGAACTCACCTCTGCATTCCGAAAATTGGCATCTTGCAACCGAGCATCTTTTAAATTCACGTTGGCGAGTTTAGTCGAAGTCAAATTGGCATTTTGTAAGTTTGCGCCGCTCAAATCAGCACCGGATAAATCAGCACCTTGCCATTCCGATTTAGACAAATTTGTCAAGGACAACTGAGCGCCTTGAGCCTTAACTTTGCCCAAACGTGCACCGGACAAATCCGCTCGCGACAAATTCGCGCTTCCTATATCGGCTCCGGTAAAACGGGCATTTTTTAACATTGCTTCCTGTAAATTGGCTCCAATTAAAATAGCACTGCTGAAATTAGCTGAATTCAAATTGCCGTTTGACAAATTAGCTTTGTTCATGACAGCGCGCACAAAATTAGTCCCGTTCATTACAGCACTGTTCAAAGACGCCCCGGTCAAATTTACTCCTTCCAAATTAGCGCCGCTCAAGTCAGAAATCCAATCGTCAAATGTACCCGGACGCCTGTCTTCGCCGGTGCCGTAAAAGCGAGATCCCTGCAAGCTGGCATTGGTTAAATTGGCATTTCTCAACTTAATTCCCGACAAGTCAACTTTGTTTAAAACTAAAGTAAACTGAGATGGGCCGGCAGGACTTTGAGCTAAATCCGTGCGGCTGAGATCGACACCGTTGAGTTGGCTGCTATACACTGTGAGAATTTTGCCGATCGCCCTTTGTACTGTTCGCTGGCGGGCGGCCGCTAACTCGCGTTCCGGGGCCTTGCCGTCAAACCGCAGGGAATCGAGGTCGTTGCTGAGGGCTTGGTTCAACCGCTGCAAGTCAGGCAAAGCTTTCGGCCCGCTACTGACTAAAGCTTGCTGGATCGCGTCCAGCATGGCCCGGTTGTCTTCTTGAGCTAGCAAATCCGATAGCAGGGGTAGGGCGCGGGAGTCTTCCACCGCCCCCAAAGCCAAAATTGCCGATCGCCTGCCCGATGCCCCGCTAGCCGATGTGGGAGACAATTTGCTGACTAAAGCCACAAATAATTCGTCGTTCCGCTGCCGGGAATCCCGCATATTTGCTTGACTTTGAGTGTAGATGAGAGTGCCGACAAACAAAGTTAAAATCAATCCCGCGCTGCCGACGGTAACTATTACTAAAGTTGTGCCTGGGTGTTGGCGCATCCAATTCCACAAACTGGCATTTACTTTCAGGCCGCTTGGTGGAGTCACAACCAAAGCCGCAATCTGCGCGTCTTCCTCAGTCCAATCTTGAGTCTTGACAGGATTGGCAGACAGTTGATGGGATCGAGCGTTGACGACCAAAGTATTGGCGAGGCGATCGTGTCCCGTTTGCCGTTTGTAGCGCCATGCAAAAGCCCCGTCTGCGAGCACTGCCAAGCCGCTGAGCCCCCCTAAAATCAGCAAATCAGGAAACGCTCCCGTCAAGCGCCAAATGCCGTAAGCGACGCCCAGAGGCACTCCCCAGCGCCCCAAACTTTCGCGAATTAGCACTTGCCCAAAACCCGGAGGAGTACCCGACGCTGTGACAACTTTGACGCCGAACCAGCGTTTGGGGATAGTTTGACCGGTTCTGGCGAGCAAAAACAGTTGCCACCCCGCTAAAACTGCCGGTGCCAGCAGCGCCCCCGACCAGAATAGATTAGTTAGGGGTGCTACTCTGGGGCTGCGATCGCGCACGGGTATGCCCAAGGTACGGGCGACGGTTTCGGATGCTGCTGCTACTGAGGAATTGAGCGGTACGGTTTGAGATTCCTGGTTGACTAATGCCCCGATACTGAAGGGAACGAGGGCGCTGGCCGCAATTAACGAAATTTCCACTGCCCAAGCGCCGCACCTGCGAACCAGCAGTGGCATTTGCTTGGATTGTGTTTGCCAAGACGGATCGGGTTGATTGATGCCGCTGGGCGCGGTGGGGTTAGCCATATTTAGAAATTCCTATTATTTGTCGTTAGTATTTGAGGACTGGGGGGAAATTGCCAATTTATATGCTATGTAGATTAGCACTCCGAGAACGGCAAGAGTCATCAGGGCGGAAATTAGCTGTACGATGCTATTGAAGACTGTCAGGACAATTATCGCTCCGACGGCAAAGGCTGCCACCTGCCCCGGTTTGGGGAGTCTGTGAAACTTGTCTAGTAATTGATTGTATAAGGTTCCGAGGGCTTGATAGCTGTCGGAATTTTGTGTGATGAGTCGCGATCTTTCTACTTTAGCTTTTAGTTCTCCGAACGCTTGCTGCCAATTGAAGTTATTTTGAGGATTCATAAAAAAATTCGGAAGTTATTTTAGATTAATGTGTTTGGAACTGCCATTATCCCCTACCGTCAAAGAACTATAACCAAATGCCATTGTGTGAGGAAACATGAAGATAAATTATCCGGGCGATCGCGGCAAACTGTGGTTTAGCTCGATCGTGACCGTAGCCTTGGCAATGATTTTAGCGGATGCGGGTGCCCTTCGGAGCCAACCGCTACAAATTGCTCCGGGATTTCCCGAACCGCTGGGAGTTTCTGGAGTTTCCGGCGGCCCGAACAATAGTGGCGACTGCGGTTTTGTCTCCCAAGGGCCGAACCACGTCATTGAAGTAACGCAGGATTTGCCTTACTGGCGGATTGCAGTACAAACCGCTGGAGCTCCGAGTTTGATGATTCAAGGGCCGAGGGGGCGTTTCTGCGTGCTGCCGGCGAATGCTGCTGCGGGGAATGTAGAATTTTCCGGTTATGGGGACAAGGGGACTTATGTTATTTTTGTGGGCGATCGAGCTCAAGGTCAACACCCTTACTCTCTCTCTATTTCCCAAAAGCGAAATTAAAAATAAAACGGAATTAGGACGCTTGCTGTGAGAAAATTGCTTTTTGGCGATCGTAAATAAGCCGGATTCCTTACAGCAAGTCCGTGGAAGACCGATTTCATATCAATTTTGTATTTGGTCTCTAACCCACTTGCGAAACAATCTGAGAGTTTGACTCGTGCCCACTGTTTGGCTTTGTTCGCAATATTGAGAAATAGCTTCAATAATTGGCAGATTTGGAAAAGTCGGACTAATTTCCGATTCAACATATTTCCCATCTTGAAGCACATTAATCTGAAGCTTTTTATTTTCATAGCGCCATATTTCAGGTACTCCCAAAGCTTCGTAAGCATCGAGTTGAGTTTTGGAAGTTATATCCACTTCAATAGCTAAGTCAGGCGGCGGATCGATAGTTAAGTCTATCCGCTTTTTGCCAATCATTAGAGCATAATTCTGAATGTAAAAGCAATTGTCAGGTTCAATTCCTTGTAACATACTTTTTCGCTGAAAAGTCGTCGAACCAAAACATTCTCGATCGATTTCAAGTTTTTCGAGTAATATTTTCACCATATCGCCAATGATTTCCTTATTGAATTCATGTTCTGGTAGTGGCATCCTAATCTCCAAAGTTCCTTGACTGTAAGCTATTCTAGAGCCACGGTGTTCTCCCAACTCTTCTAAAATTGCTTCAAATTCCTGCCAGTTGACATCATTTAACAGCACTCTCTGTCCAGGTGGTACAATGATTTGCCTTAATTGCAGCGTTACCATTTCAACCTCCGATTTATTTAAATTATAGAGCTAAAAACCTGCTCAACAGTCAGATTAAGTTCCCCGAAGGCAGACGAAATAATCGTATCGCCCTCTCGGAACTGGCTAACCTGGTATTCCCCCTCTACCAACTGGTAAATCGAGACAGTAGGTTGTTTGGGATTGCCGATGAACCGCCGACCACCCAAGGCAGCATAGTCAACAACCCAGTATTCCGGGATACCCAATCTTTCATACTCAGCCACTTTTACCAGGTAATCATCTTGCCAGTTAGTGCTAACTACTTCGACAACAAGCTTAACAGAGCTACCTTGAGAAATAACTGATGATTTTTTCCAGAGTGGCTCTGACATTAAGGCTGGTTTGTCTAAGACTATAATATCCGGCTGGTAGCCCGTGGTCGTTTCGGGAGGTCTGACAAAATAAGTTGAAGGTGTTACATAAGGAAGATTTAAACGGTCAATTTCTACGTTAATTTTACGAAGCAGAAAACCTGTAACTTCCTCATGGTCTCCATTTGGGTTCATCTCAACTATTACTCCATTGCGTAGCTCGAAACGTCCTTTTCCATCTGGATACCATTCTAAAAAGTCTTCAAATGTTATAGATTTGATTATGGTTTGAATCATGAAAAATTCTCCGTTCATATAGCCATCAATAGTTCGTAGTGAGGACTTGAGTCCTCGAATAGAGTCAACAAGGACTCAAGTCCTTACTACAAACAATTTTTTTAAGGGGAATTAACAGAACATGATATCACATATTAATTAGGTAGGTGTAATAAGGGCAGCTAGAAACCCGACTTCTTCAAAAAGTCGGGGTTCTGGGTGTGATGTTTAAATTTTTTGCTGCGTGTACAGTTCCTTAAACTTGCGCTGCTGCTCGTTGTGATCTACGATCGGAGAGGGATAATGAAGAAGTCGGCGTTCTAAAGACGAAATATTTCCTGTTAGCAAAAATTTAGTATCAACGCGACGCAATTCGGGAACCCAGTGCCGAATATATTCCCCTTCCGGGTCGAATTTCTGAGCTTGACTCGCCGGATTAAATATTCGCAAAGGTTTCGGGTCCATGCCGCTAGATGCACTCCACTGCCAGCCGCCGTTATTAGCAGAAAGGTCGGCATCTATCAATTTTTGCATGAAGTATTTTTCACCCCACTGCCAGTTAATAATTAAATCTTTGGTGAGGAAACTGGCGACTATCATGCGACAGCGATTGTGCATCCAACCTGTCTGATTTAACTGCCGCATTGCTGCATCGATAATAGGATAGCCTGTTTTGCCTTTACACCAAGCTTGAAAGAGTTTTTCATTGTTCTCCCAAGGAAAGTCTTTGAATGCTTGACGGTAGGGGCCGTCTGCTAATTCTGGGAAGTTATACATGGCGTGTTGGTAAAATTCTCGCCACGCTATTTCCTGTTGCCAAGTACGGATGCTTGTAGACGCTTCTTCGCTGCTGCAAGTGTCCATTACTATTTGGGTAGCTTGCCAAACAGTGCGGATGCCAATTGCACCAAATTTGAGGGCTGCGCTGAGTTTGGATGTGCCGTTAATGGCGGGAAAATTGCGCTGTCCTTGATATTTGTAAATTGCCCGATCGCAAAATTCTTCTAATTTTTTTTGCGCTGCATCTTCTCCTGGTTCTATTACTAATGGGTTTTCCCAAATAAATCCTAAACTAGAGGCAGTTGGCACTGTTTCCCTTGCACCTGCTTGGTTGGCGATTGCTTGTTCTTCGGCGGTTAATCCGGTCATTAATTCCAGATAAGTTATCGGCAGTGTCTCTACTGGTTGGGCTTTTCGTTGACTGTTCCATTTTTTCCAAAATGGTGTATAAACTGTGTAGGGAGTCCCTGTAGCGCTGCGAATTTCATCTGGGGCGTGCAGGAGTTGATCCCAGAAATTTTGAACTTGAATTCCTGCTTGTTGGAGGGCGTTTGAGACGGCCAGATCGCGCTGTTTGGCGTAGGGTTCTACATCCCAGTTCCAAAATACTGCTTGGGCATTTATAGCTGTTGCTAATCTCGGTATTCCTAGGATCGGGTCATCTTGAATGATCAGCAATTGGCTGCCTGCTTCCCTGTAACGCGAGGAGAGTTTTTGCAAGCAGCCGATCATGTAGGTGACTCTGGCTGGGGCTACGTCATCGCGATTTAGGATATTGCGATCGAGACAAAAAATTCCGACTACTTTCGGGCTTTGCTGGCGCGCTGCTGCCAGTCCGATGTTGTCAGAAATACGCAAGTCGCGGCGGTGCCAAAATAAAATTAGATTGGATATATCAGACATTCGATTTTAGATTTTAGATTTTAGATTTTAGATTTTACAGTTCTGGACACAAGCGGGTTCAAAAACCCGGTTTCTAAGTTAATATTTATCGGTTGGACGCACGATTTTTATAAGAAACCGGGTTTTTCCGTCAGTCAGATTTACATCAAAAAGGGACGTGCCAAGAAAAAGCTAGAAATAGATTTTGCATCAATGGGTTCCCCAGCTAAGATAGCTTTTTCTAATTCTTCAGGGGTGAATAGAACTGTTTCAATGTCTTCGTCATCATCTTGTGCTGGCGGCTGTTCCAGTTTTTCCAAATCTTGGGCTAAGAAAGCATAAATGATTTCGTCGGAATAACCGGGGGCGAGAAAAAATTGCCCTAATTTCTGCCATTTTCCGGCGCGATATCCGGTTTCTTCTTCGATTTCTCGTTTGATAGTTTCGGCGGGATTTTCATTGATTTCTACTGTACCTGCGGGAAATTCTAAAATTCGCCCTTTTGTGGCAAAGCGATATTGGCGTACCAAGACGAGTTTACCTTCGGGTGTGACGGGAACTGCAAGTGCTCCGCCTGGGTGGCGAATACATTCCCACTCGCCTTCGGAACCGTTGGGAAGACGGAGGGTGGCTACGTCAAAGTTGAATTTGCGCCCTTGGTAAAATAGGCGTTGTTTGAGGAGTTGGGGTAGTTCTTGACCGATCGACATAAGCGACAAGCGAATAATGTTAGGGTGCACCGATTTAAGACATCATAGGCGATCTAATACGATTTTAGATTTTAGATTTTAGATTTTAGATTGGGAATGACTGATGACTATCACAGTTGGCAGCTTAGCTACGGTTGCATTTTTTTTGAAACTGGTACGATCGGTGAATTGTACTCACTTTTTACAGTTACAATTTTTGCACTCCCGAACAGTCTGCGGTTTGCAGGAGTTGGACGATCGCACTTTTCGTCACCGGATGCACCCAATCCGGGGCAATTTCTGCTAAAGGTACTAATACAAAAGCTCTTTCGGTCATCCGGGGATGAGGTAGAGTCAGTGTGGGAGTTTCTAGGATTAAATTGTCGTACAGCAGCAAATCTAGGTCGAGGGTTCTTGGCCCCCATTTTTCTCGGCGAATTCGATTAAATTTTATTTCAATTTCTAATAATTTTGCTAGTAATTGTTCGGGTTCTAGTGCAACTTCTAGGATGGCACAGGCATTGATGTAATCGGGTTGGGGCGGCCCGACGGGGGCGGTTTGATACCAGCTTGAATGGGATTTTACTGCTATTCCTGGGGTGTTGTTTAGGGTTACGATCGCGCTAGAGAGTGTGGCTAGGGAGTCGCCTAAGTTGCTACCGAGGGCGATCGCACATTTTGTTAGTTTCATAAGGAAGGTTCGGCAACGGATTGTGTAACGGATGTAACGGATGTCAGGAAGAGAGAAGATTAAGGCGGCGCGGGTTTATCAATATTCTTTGATTCCTAAACAGATTTCGGGTTTAACCCGCCCATACAAGTTGTATTTTTACGAAACTTTCCCCCTAAAGCCTGCATTTTTGGCGCATTCTGATAACACAAAATATTATTTTAATTTAAGCTTAACAGTATGTTAAATTTTATTAACTATTATTGACAAGTGTTAGTATTTAGTTTCAAACATAATGAATTTGTACCTACGCTTATTGTCGGCTGTCATTCTAGCAATTATCAGTTTAACAGCAAGTATATCAATAGGTTTGGCTGAAACAAAAGAGCGCTACCTTACCCTAGATTCGGACGGTAGTCAATCTTTTGCGAGTTTAGTGCAGCAGGCGGAAGATTTAGCGAAAGAGTCGATCGCCCGCGAGTTTCAAGAAAATCCGGCATTAACAGAAGTTACAGTCATTATTACAGCCGATCGCAGCCGACAAAGAGTTCCAGTTTTGCGATCGAGAGTATCCCGTCGCGACTGGCAACAAGATGCGAGAATCGAACAGTGGACTAGATATTTTGCCGATGCTCAATTGCTGCTGGGATTCAGAAACGGCGGTATTTCGTCCCCAAATTCTGGATTTTCGCAAGTGAGGAATGTACCTGCGCCTAGTCGATCGACCTCCAGAGAAAATGATCCAGGTTTTCGAGATGATTGAAATCGGGCATCGGGCATGGGGCATCGGGCATCGGGCATTGGTAACAGATAACAAATAACAAATAACCAACAGCACGACACGGAAATCACGGATACACGGATAGATATTTTTTCCTAAATATCTCTCTCATACTATAGCAATCCTAAATGACTCGTGAAATTTTTACCCCACCCCAACCCTCCCCTTATCAAGGGGAGGGAGTAAGAAATTCACAAATGATTTATGATTGCTATAATTTCCTATTTTTAACTTGTTGTTAACCTAAATATCTCCCAATGTTAATTAACCTTCAGGTTAACTTCCCTTAATTGAACAGTGATATAGTTTCATACGGAATCATCTGATTAGGGAAGTTGGGCTGAACAGGAATTTATGTCTAAAATAACTCGCCGACAACTGCTAATTTTCTTCGGCAGCAGTGCAGCTACCACTGTGCTTGCCCCTCAAGTAACTAAAACACTATTCGGCATCAATTCCACCTCGGCCGAAGCTGTAGTTCCGCTATCTTTCACTCCGTTAAGACTTCCCCACCCGCTGCCGATTTATCGAGAATTGTCCAGCTTTATGCCGATGGGCTTAAACGGACAGGGAACTGTGATGGCTGCCTCACAGGATACTAGATTAACGAGTTACAGCATTGTTGACGATGTGGTTGTGCCGCCGGAATACGAACGTTACGTGATTGTCCGCTGGGGCGATCGAGTTTTTCCCAATCCGGCAGACTATTTCGGCTACAACTGCGACTACACCGGCTTTGTAGGCCTTCGCGGCAGCAATGACGACGGTTATCTCTGGGTTAACCACGAGTACGTATCCTTCCCAATGTCGAAAGAGGCACCCGATACCCCGTCAGACTTGGCATCATTTCCAACAACCGAGCGCGCCGTCCTCGGTATAGACTTATCCGTAAAGAATCGCGATACCATCGGCGAATTCCTGTACAATCTCGGTGGTTCGATCGTCCGCATCACCAAACAAGCCAACGGCAGATTTCAGGCGATCGCCGGCGACCCCCTCAACCGCCGTATTCACGGACTTTCCGGCCTCGGAATCAACAGCCAGCGTACCGACAAATACAAAGATGTCACCTCCTGGGGAACCAGACAAGGGGACGACAACTACCTCATCGGCACGGGCCCTGCAGCTACCCAAGTCTTCGCGCAAGTCAACACCGACGGACTCGGCAACCGCATCATCGGTACAGCCTACAACTGTTCCGGCGCCACAAGCCCTTGGGGAACAATCCTCTCCGCCGAAGAAAACTTCCAAGGTAGCGAAGCATTTTTCGTCGGGGTTCAGGAAAACGTCAAACCCAACGGTGGCCAAACCAGCTACGCCAAGGGCACTATCGGTGAGGAATTTGGCTTAGTCGGCGAAAAATACGGCTGGATGGTAGAAGTCGATCCCCTAGATCCAAGTTTCCGCCCCCGGAAGCACTCATGGTTGGGCCGTTTCCGCCACGAAAACGTCGCGATTCGCGCTGAAGCAGGCCGCAAGTTAATAGGCTACATGGGGGACGATCGGCGCGGCGGACACACCTGGAAATTTGTCAGCAACGGTAATGTCACCAATCCCGCAGATAAAAACAACAGCCGATTGTTTGAAGATGGGGTTTTGTACGTTGCCCAATATAACCGCAACGGTACTGGAAGATGGCTGCCACTGACATTAAATACCCCGACAAATCCGGTGCGTCCTTCTAGAGTTGGCGAGGCGGAATTAGCAAGTTTTGGCAAAGCTCAAAGAGATGCCGCTACTCGCTTGCCCAAACGCGCCGGAATTGCTGGTCAAACCGAAGACGGCGGTTCTTTTGTAGTAGATACAACCAATGAAGCAACAGCAATTTCGGGCTACCAAAATAAAACTCTGGCTAATTTCTACAGCAGCCAAGGCGCGGTTTTAGTTGATGCTTTCTTAGCTGCTAATTTGATTGGTGGCACTCCGACGGCGCGGCCGGAAGATTTGGAAGTTAATCCTACTACGAAGGAAGTTTTCATTGCTTATACTGACGGCGCACCGGGAAGCGACGGCTATCCAGATTCTCGCATTTTTAATGTTGCTAAATACGGTAGCGCAGTCAACAGCAATCAGCAGTCGGGAGGACTTTACAAAATAATTGAAGACAGTCCCGACGGTGCGGGTTTGACGTTCCGCTGGCAGCGTTTGGCTCAGGGTGGAGAAGCCGGTGCGGTAGATGGGGCGGGATTTGCTAATGCAGACAATTTGGATTTTGACCCTCAAGGCAATGTTTGGGTCGTCACTGATATGTCTACGAGCACGCACAACGGTTTTGATGTCGGTGCGAGTGGAGAGCCAAAGACGATCGACCACAACAAGACTGGAAATGTGTCAGATTTGACTGGTGTTTTTGGCAACAATTGGCTGTTTTATATTCCCACTTCTGGGCCGAATGCAGGAACAGTAATTCCGTTTGCTTACGGCCCGAACCGATGCGAAATGACGGGGCCGACTTTTGTGGGAGATACGCTGTTGCTTGCGGTGCAGCATCCTGGGGAAGATTGTCCGATCGATGATGGTACTGTACTGAGTCGGCAAATTGAAATGTTGGATTTGAACGGTGCTGTTTTTAATCAGACTCGTAGTGTTTCTCGCGGCAGTTTGTGGCCGAGTAATATTGAGAATGACAGGCGTCGTTCGCCGATGCCGTCGGTGATTGGAATTCGTCGGGTGCGATCGACTCCAACGGGCCAGTTTGTTTAAATAGGACTTACGATGGGGCTCAGAAACCGGGTTTTTTACGAAAAGACGCGTTGCAGTCCGAAGATTTGGTAAAAAACCCGGTTTCTTTTGTCGAGTGCGTAAATCCTGGTTAAGTAAGCTCATTTCAAAAAACTGAACACCCAAAGCCCCGACTTGGCTGAAGAAGTCGGGGCTCTGAAATATTAGCACCACACAAATGGTAAGGTGCGTCGCCACCCGTCAATCTGCAAGTTCCATTTCTCATCTGGTAGCGACGCACCCTACAAATTAGTAACACACAAATACGAGACTAAGAAAATTGTACTTGGCGATATAAATCGGCGATCGCAATTTCTAGATTCACCGATTCAAGTTGCA
This sequence comes from Microcoleus sp. AT8-B5, assembly GCF_036705565.1. Lineage (NCBI taxonomy): Bacteria > Bacillati > Cyanobacteriota > Cyanophyceae > Oscillatoriales > Microcoleaceae > Microcoleus > Microcoleus sp. AT8-B5. The sequence continues at coordinate 44,477 of NZ_JAUBUY010000011.1, read as the reverse complement.
AGGAATCGCCTAAACCATACTCGAATAGAACCCATTGCCCCTGTTGATTGCGCCGAAATATCTCTACTCCTGGCTGTTCAACTTGCACCAATACATACTCTTGCAGTGTTGAAAATTGGCGGTATTTAGCAAATTTTATGCCGCGATCTGCTGCTTCAGTGGAAGGCGATAAAACTTCGATAATTAAGGAAGGAAATTGCACTAATTGCGGATCGTTATCATGCTCATCACAAGTTACCACAACATCAGGATAAAAATATTTTTGCCCTCGTTCCACTTGGACTTTGACATCCGCGATGTAAGGTTCGCAAGGGCGATCGACAAGGGCATCATCTAGGATTCTGAAGAAATTTCCTGAAATTCGATTGTGATTGCGGGTGCCCCCACTCATGGCGACGACTTCGCCATCCCAATACTCGTAGCGTTCCTCTTGGGTGGGTTCCCAAGCCAGGTATTCTTCTGCACTCATCGATGGGCGATCGGGTAAGGCAACCATAATGCGATCGAGAATCAAGTATGTTTCTATAATAGCTTGAAGAAAAAGCGATTAAAAGGGCGGGTTTTTGAGATGGTCAATTATTGGCAGATATTTTTCGTGAACCCGCCCCTATCGTATTAGGGGTAATCGACCCGACATGATATCAGAGGTTTTGATTCCTCTGATTTAGATATTCCTCAAGCCTGCTGGGTCTGACTGATTGTCAGCCCGTCAGGGACTAAATTCCTCATGTAAGTCACTGTAATTGATTAAGTGCGATCGTACCAACTTTGCAGCGCCAAGCGGTGAACTTCCCGCCAGCTAATATTTTTAAGTCTGGCAATTTCCGCGCAATCTTCGTATTCCGGCTGTACATTAACAATCGTTTGTCCAGACTTCGCCACTTTGATCTTGACTTCGCCGTATTCTGTTTGAACAGTCTGGATTTCTCGGTGCAAAATAGTTCTCTGTTGAGTCGATCGCCTAATTCCCAAAGTAGTAGTCTCGCGAAAGATCACAGCTTCGCAAGCATCCTCAAATTCTGGATGACAAATGGCAGTTAACAAAACCCCAAGCCGCGACTTTTTCATCACAATTGGGGCAGTAAAAACATCCAGAGCTCCGGCGGCAAACAAAGCATCAAAAACATAGCCGATCGCCTGCGGACTCAAATCATCAATTTGCGTTTCCAGTACCGTAATAGTTTCTATGGAATTGGTAATTGGTAATTGGGAATCCGTAATTGGGAATTGAGTATTGTTTAAAAACTTCCCTCTTCCTTCTGCCCTCTTTCTGACATCCGTTACATCCGTTACAGAATCCGTTGCCGAACTTCCTTCTGACTTCTCCCCAATCCAGAGGCGCAAAATATTAGGAATTGCCAGGTTTCGAGAACCTGCACCCAAACCGATCGCCTGAACTTGCATCGACGGTGGCGGGCCGAAACCAGCGGCGAGAGTACAGGCGATCGCAGTTCCCGTAGGAGTGCACAATTCGCGATCGATCCCATTGCTATAAACCGGCACTCGGTGCGTTTCCCACAACCGCATCACCGCCGGCGTCGGCACCGCTAATCGGCCGTGGGCCGCCTTCACCGTACCGCCACCAGTCGGCATCGCCGAAAAGTAAAACTCCTCAATATCCAACCAATCCAAACCCAAACAAGTACCCACAATATCAATAATTGCATCCGTCGCCCCCACCTCGTGAAAGTGAACCTCGCTTGCGGGGATACCGTGTACTGCAGCCTCTGCCTCTGCTAATTTGCGAAATACGGCCAAACTCCCGGCTTCCACGCGCGGAGGCAATTTTGCAGAGACGATGATTTGCTCAATTTCGGGTAAATTGCGGTGATGACTGTGGCTAATTTCGGCCTCTGCTTCGCCGTGACTGTGAGAATGTTCTTCCCCGTGATGATGGTGGTGGCGGGCGTCAAAAGTCGGGGATTCGGTTTCCGAGGGATCGAGTTCGGTAGCGGGATTTTCTGGTTTTAACGACAAATCCGCAGCTAAATCGACATAAAATTTAGTGGCTTGTTGAGTATTCCGGTGGACTAATTCCGTCCGCAACTGGTACTCTGTCGAAATGCCGAGCAAATTGAGTTTTTCGATTAGGTATTCTAAAGGAACGCCAGCGTGGACAAGAGCTCCGATGCACATATCGCCAGCAATGCCGGTTGGACAGTCAAAATAAGCTATTTTATTCATTGTTAACAATTAATTTTTAGCATTGATTGTTTCACTCGATATTTCGATCGCCCACTTAGCCTGCAATATCTTAACATGGCAACTATTTACGAAGTGCATCCAGTTGCACCCCAAAGAGACCGGATCGAGAAAATTAACAAAGCTCTAAAAGATGGGGCCGTGATGCTTTATCCGACAGATACAGTTTACGCGATCGGCTGCGATCTCAACTCCAAGTCTGCTGTAGAACGAGTCAGGCAGATCAAGCAACTATCCAATGATAAGCCTTTAACGTTCCTGTGTTCATCTCTGTCAAATATCACCGACTATGCTACAGTCAGCGATGAAGCATACAGAATTATCAAGCGGTTAATACCAGGGCCTTATACATTTCTGCTGCCTGCTACCAAGTTAGTGCCACGGTTGGTAATGAGCCCGAAGCGCAAAACCACTGGAATTCGCGTTCCAGACCAGCGGCTTTGTTTTACCATGTTGGAAGCCTTGGGAAATCCAATTATTTCAACATCCGCTCACATTACCACGGATGATGAAGGTGCTGCACCGGTGCCAGCAGAAAAAGCAGAAAGTTTTGGCAAAGCTGAACTTTTTGACTGTTTTTCAAAGTTAGTAGATATCATTGTCGATGACGGTTCCGATCCGGGATATCAAGTTTCTACCATTCTCGATTTGACACAAAGCGAACCGATTGTTGTTCGCCGTGGTTTGGGTTCGGAAGCTGTCGCCGTTTGGGAAAACGATTAAACTTTGAGGATGCTTTCGCTTCTCCAACAGTCCGCCGGGGGTTCAAAACCCCCGTCGAGAGAGCGAAAGTCCTCTCAAAGAGGACTGTTAAATATAGCGGTTATGGTATTGAATTTAATTAAGCTCTGTCCTATATTTTAAAGGATTGACAATTATCATAGGAGCAATCGCTATCAGTAGATATTAGATATTATTTCTATTTGAACTCATCGCAACTTATGTTATTCCTCCCTAATTTCCACAGTCGTCTTAAGACGACTTCAGCTATGAGCCAGGGAATTAATTCCCTGGCGGCCTGTCGGAATCGCCAGCTAACAAACCTGCGGAAAAAACCTAAGCCTCTACCTTAACTCCTTTCCAAAAAGCAATATATCCGGCAATATTTTTAGCAGCATCTTTTGGAGTTGGATAGTACCAAGCAGCATCTTTATTAACTTGTCCGCCGACTTCGACATTGTAGTAACTAGCAACACCTTTCCAACCGCAAGTAGTGTGAGTGCTGCTGTCTTTGAAATACTCACGGTTGATGGCATCGGCGGGGAAATAATAGTTGTTGTCTACAATTTCGCACTTGTCGCTCTCGGCCAAAACGGCACCATTCCAAATTGCTTTCGGCATCTGTTTTTCTGGTTAAATTGAGATTCTCAATTATTGTAACTGTATTTGTGCTCAAAAGGCATAGAATAGTTGAGAAGCCAACAACCAACTACTGCAAATGCCAGCGTCTCATCCGCCAATATCTTCTGTGCCACTGTCCCTGGAACAAGCTCTTAAACATTTTTTTGGCTATGACTCTTTCCGTCCGGGACAGCAGGAAATTGTCGAAGCTGCTTTACAAAAACGGGATATGATGATTGTCATGCCGACGGGCGGTGGCAAGTCTTTGTGTTTTCAATTACCGGCACTGTTGAAACCGGGATTGACAGTGGTTGTGTCGCCGTTAATTGCTCTGATGCAAGACCAGGTGGAGGCTTTGCAGGATAATGGAATTGGGGCGACTTTTCTCAACAGCACTTTGAGCTCTCAGGAAACCCGATCGCGCGAAACAGCAATTCTCGAAGGTAAGATTAAATTGCTCTACGTTGCACCCGAACGCTTGCTCGGTGAGAGATTTTTACCGTTTTTAGATATAGTAGCAAATAAGTTAGGAATTTCGGCATTTGCGATCGACGAAGCCCACTGCGTTTCGGAATGGGGGCACGACTTTCGACCAGAATACAGGCAAATGCAGCGAGTGCGCGATCGATATCCCGACATTCCCATTATGGGACTAACCGCCACCGCCACCGAGCGCGTCCGCCAAGACATCATCCAGCAGCTAACTCTGCGAAATCCCTACATCCACGTCGCCAGCTTCAACCGCCCCAATTTATACTACGAAGTTCGCCCCAAAACCAAACACAGTTTTGCCGAAGTTTTGCAAATCATCCAAAAAAAAGGCGGTTCGGGAATTATCTATTGCCTCAGCCGCAAAAAAGTTGACGAAGTTGCCTATAAATTGCAACAAAGTGGCATCCAAGCCTTACCATACCACGCCGGCATGAACGATGTCGATCGCGCCACCAATCAAACCCGCTTCATTCGCGACGACGTGCAAGTAATGGTAGCCACAATAGCCTTCGGTATGGGCATCAACAAACCAGACGTGAGGTTTGTAATTCACTACGACTTACCCAAGAATCTCGAAGGATACTATCAAGAATCCGGCCGCGCAGGCCGAGACAACGAACCCGCCCATTGCAGCTTATTTTTCGGCTACGGCGATGTCAAAATGATCGACTACATCATCGAGCAAAAACCTGACCCGCAAGAACAACGAATTGCCCGCCAACAGTTGCGTCGAGTAATCAACTATGCAGAATCCACCGAGTGCCGTCGCACAATCCAGTTAAGTTATTTTGGCGATTCATTCCCCGGAAACTGCGGTACTTGCGATAACTGTTGCAACCAAAAACCCGTAGAAGATTGGACGATTGAGGCAATGAAATTTCTGTCTTGCGTCGCCAGATGCCAAGAAAAATTCGGCATGAATCACATTATTGACGTGCTGCGCGGTTCCAAAAATCAAAAAGTATTGCAATACCAGCACCACAAACTTTCTACTTACGGAATTGGCAAAGATAGAAGTGCAGACGATTGGAAAAAATTGAGTCGTTCCCTGTTAAATCAAGGTTTTTTAGAGGAAAGAACAGACGGATTTCCCATTTTGAAACTGAATGAAAAAAGTTGGGAAATTATGAAACGTCAGCGCACAGTTGAAATCGCCATTGAACCCCAACGGGAAGTACAGGCGAAAGTTCGGTCTTTGGCAGTAGAAGTAGAAGCTTTATTTAGCATACTGCGGACACTACGCAAACAAATTGCCGACGAACAATTTGTGCCACCTTACGTAGTTTTTGCCGATAAAAGCTTGCGAGATATGGCAGAAAAACGCCCGCAAAATCTCAGAGAATTCGAGGAAGTTTACGGCGTTGGTAGCAACAAGCGAGATAAGTACGGTAAGGTTTTCTTGGAGGCAATACGCACTTTTTGTCAAGAACAAGGATTGCCAAGTGGTGCTGCATCTTCTGATGTCGCTAATCTTCCAAATCTTTCCAACGTTGCGTCTTATTCGCAGATGCAAACCTGGGAATTATACCGACAAGGTTTGACTGTTCAAGGAATAGCTAATGCGCGGGGGATGAGCCCTAATACTATTTCTGGGCATCTGATAGAATTGATGGAAATGGGCCGGGAAGTTGATATAAATTTGTTGGTAGAATCGGAACGCCAGCAGGCGATAGTGTACGCTATTGAAGTTATGGGGGATGAAAAACTGAGAGCAATTTATGATTTTCTGGAAGAACGTTATACGTTTGAGGAAATTAAGTTTGTGCGGGCTTGGTGGCGGCAAAATTATGTCGGTTTTTAACCGCAGATGTAGGCAGATGTACGCTGATGGACGCAGATAATTAATAGAGAGGAGGGAAAAATGAGAATGCAAAAAGTAGCTTTTGGGATAATATATTAGAGTGGCGTTTTTAACAGATATATTTTTTTCATTTGGCTTTGCTAGCTGGCGTATAGGGGGTGGGCAAAACTTAAATTTAACAAGTGATTTTAAGAGGGCTATAAGTCAGTAAGCTTGGGTTAGCTAAGTGTGTCATTGTTCGCTATGATTCGCGCAGTTGCGAGGGTACGAAGCAATCCAGAAGCTATCGCCGAGACTTTCTTTTGTTCTCAATTTTCGTGAGCTGCTAGGGCGATAAAATACCTTTTTAACTGAACCTTATTGAGCTATAAGTACCTCGTAAAACCAGTTTTTATCTAAGTAGTAGAGTGCGTGAGAGGGAGGAATATTTAAATGCACAAGCATGAGACTGTTTACACTCACGCACAGCCCCAAGGATTGAATAATATTGATGCAGCCGGAAACGATATTAAGTCTCTCTCTTCACCCAGAAGTACCCTAAGTTTTAGCATTGTACTTTGTTTTGGCAAAATTATATATAGGGGTTTTTGACGGCGAGAAATTAAGTTTCTACACTTTAGAAGTGTACAATAAATGGTTGACTTCGTTAGCCAGCCATTCGTTAAACAGATTGTGCAAAATTTCTTGATACCGTTCAGGGGTTAATTCCGCTGGGAGAAACTTTTCAACCAGAAACAAGTGATATCCTAGTTCTGTTTCAATTGGACGAATTACTTCTCCGGGTTGAGCGCTAAATACGGCGACGGCTATGTCTGGTTTTAAACCCCACCGATAAACCTTGCCTTCGCAACCGCATATATGCCGACGATTTTCGTCAATATCGTAAAGGTGAGCAGCATCGAAAAAGCTGATTTCTCCTTCTTGAATTTGATAAAATAGTTCCTGAGCAAGCTGGGGGTTGGCAACAATTATTTGATAAAGAATTATTTGGTCGAATTGCAATTTGTTTTGAACAAAAATCTTTTCTACTTCTTTGCTGAATAAGTGTTCGGCTAGTTTTTGGCTGAGAAGCCGATCGCGAATCCCGGCCTCTAAATCTTCTACGGAAATCATCTGATCGACCAGCCAAGCAATCGTGTCCGCCGCTTTCTCCAAACGCTTCTCGCGGCGGAGTTGGTCGCCCACAGCTTGAATTTCGTCTGGAGTCACAGTTAACTCCCGTTCCTTGGCTGCTTTCTCAATAACTTTTTTATGCAAAACCTTTTGACTAAATGTTTTTAATTGCATCTCTTGTTTGAGTAGTTCGATGATTTCACTTGCTTCAATCATTGGCCCGTAAAAGTCTTTCATCTTTCTCTCTCAACCTATATGAATTTATTAACTTCATCCCCCGAAGATTCCTGCGGGGTAGTTGGGGTTAACGGTTAAGGGTTAGCTACAAGATGTCATTTGGCAAACTAATAAAATCAGCATTGCTCAAAGTTGTTGCACCCGCTGCGTTAACTGTTCCCAAAACAACAGCTAAAATTCGATCGCCATTATTTGAACTAAACTTAAGCAGAGTGGCGTCTGTCGTACCGTCACCGTCAGTATCAAACGCGACGAGTGTCAAGTCTGTTACCGAAAGTCCCCCTGTCAGCCCAATTCGATCGCCTTGAGCGAAATTGAAATCAACGACTCGATCGGCTAACAATGGATTAGCTGCTGCACTCGCTGTTTCGGATCTAAAGGCAAAGGTATCAGCGCCGCTACCTCCAATCAATGTATCTGTGCCGAAGTCGCCGCAAAGAAAATCGTCGCCGTTGTCACCAATCAGCAAATCTTGACCTTTTCCTCCCCGCAAAGTGTCGTTGCCATCGCCTCCATGGATCGCATCATCACCTTTGTTACCTGTGACAATATCGTCGCCGCTTCCTGCAAAAATTCGATCGCTCCCGCTATCGCCAGTAATCACATCGCTCTCGTTGGTGCCGAGCCAATATCCGTCGCCATTGCTGTCATAGCTGATAGTTAATGCGTCAGGATAGTTTTCTGGGGCGATCATTTCTGGAGGCGGCGTTGTCTCAGCATTGCTGTTGGCATTGTTACCGGGAAGTGCGATCGAATTATTGCTGTTACTGTTATCTGTCGGATTAGAAGCGATCGCGCTACTGCCACCACCACCCGTACCCGCATCCTGATTATTTGAGGGTGTTGGCGGTGTTGGCGCTGGTGTTGGCGCTGGTGTTGGTGTTGGCGCTGGTGTTGCGATGTTAGTTGTTGGTGGAGCGCCTGTAGCAGCGGTTGCTTCTGCACTCCCAGAAGTAGCTCCCGGAGTATAGGCTGTCTGAGTGCTAGTGCTACTGCCTGCGGGGGAAGTTACTGTCGCGCTGCTGTTGTTAGTAACGCCTTGATTATTGGCGATCGAGCTCGTTTCGCTCGAACTGCTACTCTCTGAGGGCGCAGGTGTTGGTGCTGGTTCAGGTGCAGGTGCTGTGGCGCTAGTAGTTGGCGGAGCATCTAAACCGCTGCTAGCTGAGGCGCTCGCACTGCTAGAAGTGTCGCCGGGAGTCGATGCTGTCTGAGTGCTGCTGCTGCTGCTGTTCCCTGTCGGAGAAGTCGCTGTCGCGCTGCTGCTGGCACCGCTGCTGTCTCCTAACGGTGCAGGTGCTGGTGCAGGTGCAGGTGCAGGTGCAGGTGCAGGTGCAGGTGTTGGTGCTGGTGCTGGTGCTGGTGTTGGTGCTGGTGTTGGTGTTGCTGCCGGGGCTGAAGTTGTGGCACTTGTCGTCGGAGAAGCCCCCGCCGAGGCTGTAGCTGTAGCGCTACCGCTGCTGGAGGTGGCTCCCGGAGTATAGACTGTTTGGCTGCTGTTGCTAGATTCTCCCGTTGGAGAAGTACCTGTCGCACTACTTGTACTCCCTGCACCGCTGTCCGAAGTGGATGAAGTGGATTTGGCAGAACTGCTGCTGCCTCCTGAAACCTCGCTGGGAGTAGAAATGTTAGCTGTTGGGGCTGGTTCTGAAGATGCTGAATAGTTAGTAAGTTCACTATTACTTGCACCAGTTCCACCCGCTAACAAGCTAGAGCCACTTGGACTGCTGCTACCGACCGTTAGGGTAGGAGGAGCAGATGCGTCTAATTGAGGCATCGCTGTTAATCTCCTTAAAATTTGTTTTAAGCTGGATAAATCAACTGAAGATTGCTCTGGGTCAAAGCAATGGAGCTATACATTTTTATTTTGATTTCATTACCCTATCGAGATAATAAAAATTATTTAATTTCTATTATTCACGGAATCTAGTTTCGGAACTTGGGAAATGACGGGGGAGTGTAGGCGATCGCAAATACCTGACCGTAACCAACCGCTAGAGAACCACCGTAAGGCGAAGATACTGCCCAAGACTGAGAATTAGCAGCAGTTGAGGTGAATGCACCGATCGCGGAGGTAAAAACACTGATATCGACTGAAGCAAAACCGCCAACAATATTGCCTTCGTCAGAAAATTTATCCAAATATGTCAAATCCTCAATTCTCATTGATTTTTACCTTTATCTGATTATTATTCTTGGATACGCCTGTATTTTTGACTTGAGAAATGTGTAATTTTATCGTTCCGCTGCCAGTAGTGCGGACTTAATTATACTAGCAGCGGGCGACTGAATTCCTAATCGGAAACCGATACAGAAAATGCACCGGATGAACTCGAAAAAGGAGTCGTAAATGTGCTGGTAGCAGCCTTGGTAAATGAGCCATAACCGATCGCACCGGCACCAGCGTCGGCTACAGCTACGTTACCAATTGCTAGACCAGCAGTCAGTGAAATGAAAGAAACGTTGCCGACAATCAAATCAAATTCTGTGAAACCGCCTTCGATTCTGGTTGCTTCGGACACAACTTCTACATGGTTCAGATCAGAGATAATCATGGTTTTTTGCCTTTACTATTGCAGGTTTGTTTAACTAAAAAACTGTGTAATTCTATCGTTTTGCTGCCAGCAGTTCGGACTTATTCAACTAGCAACTGGCGACAAATTTTTAATCGGAAACCGATACGGAAAATGCACCGGATGAACTCGAAAAAGGAGTCGTAAATGTGCTGGTAGCAGCCTTGGTAAATGAGCCATAACCGATCGCATCGGCACCAGCGTCGGCTACCGCTACGTTACCAATTGCTACGCCAGCAGTGAATGAACCGAATGAAACTAGGCCGACAATCAAATCAAATTCAGTGAAACCGCCTTCGATTCTGGTTGCTTCGGAAACAACTTCGACATGGTTCAGGTCAGAGATAATCATGGTTTTTTCCCTTGTTGGTTAAGTGCTTGCTCGAAGCAATCTTGTTTGCTTTCGATGTACCTAATATATCTGGACTAATTAGAGCTGTGTTGCCAATTTGGCAGATTTGTGAAAATTAAAATGTAAATTCAAATTCATGAATATTTGTAAATTATTCGTCCAAAAGCTACAAAAAATCGAGGTATTTTGAAATACAAAAATCAGCCTCGTTTTAGAGTTTATTAACGAGACTGGAAGATTGTAGTATTTAGCTCAATTGATAACTTGTATAGATAAAGACTGCCCAGGCTAAACCGCAGGAATTACAGGTCAACCGATTTGAGATTTGAGATTTGAGATTTGAGATTGAGTCAACGTAAAAGGTTATTATCTTAGATACCCGACTTCTTAAAGAAGTCGGGTAAGCTGTGGAGCATTTAAACCAGTAACGAGGCTAGTAGGGTGCGTCAGGAGTGAACCCTTACGCTGAAACGGAAAACCTTAGATGCTGACGCACCTTACGCAAGTCCTTTAAATGCCGAACAGCTTATCTGGGTATTCCCTTTTTTTAGGTTGACCTACTTAACAAAGTATTAGGTACGATCGCCACACGAGGTTGCCATTTTGGCAGATTTATCGGAAGTGCGGATGTTCGACACTCAAAAACCCGATCGCCCGCGGTGAGTCAACCAAAGAATTGGTACACCCAACGCCCGCAATCGGGTTGTCGATCTCTCGACTAAATTACTTACCCGCCAAATTAAACAAGCGCGTCTTAAATCCCGCAAAAAATCCTTGACTTGGAATTGGCAAACACTCAACCTTCGGCATCGAGAGATATTGCCCTTCCTTGACTTCAAGTCCAAAACCTGCGGTATCTGAGTGCAACTCGGTAAAAGCCTCTGTTACATAACCCCCTCGAACTCCGGCTCGTTTTTCCCTCACCACTTCCACATAATCTAAATCAGCAATTTTACCCAATGCAGGCTTAGCTTCCGATTTACTCGACTTGCCGATTTGACTGTTTTCCTTAAGCAAGCGGTTGGAAGTACGGTAAGGGATATAGTCGAGGGGGTTGTAACCCGTGCACCGCAAAAGTAAAAAACAAGCCCAAGAATACTTTCCTGCCAGGATGGCTGAAATTATCTCATCCAATTGTTCTGGTTTGATTCCAACTTGGGAATGATTGGCAGAATGGTGAAATTGGGAATTCATTATTTTATCCTGTTTTGTGTATAAAGAGTGACAAAGGACAACAACCACTTAACTAAGTTCTACAAACTCATGCCGCCCTTTTGTAGCTGCTTGAGAGGATCAAGCAAAATGTCGGCTATGCTGCGCTGGCGAATGACAATTTCCGCAGAAGCTGTTTGGCCAGCTTTGAGTTTCCAGGTTTGGTTTTTGGCTTTCACTGAGTCTCGATCCATACTCACTTCCACCCGGTAAAAAACACCCAATCGCTCGTCTGTTTTGGCATCCGGCGAAATAGATAAAACTTTTCCCGGAATCACGCCGTAATTTTGATAAGGAAAAGCATCGAATTTGACTTGCACCGGCATTCCGGTTTTGACAAATCCCGCTTCTCGGTTCGGCAAACTCACTTCCAGCACCAGAGGAGCGTGATTCGGAGTCATTTCTGCAATAGTTTGACCCGGTTGAACTACTTCGCCTTTGTTGTGAACGTTGAGTGCGGAAATGACTCCGCTGACGGGTGCGTAGAGAAATCTTTGTTTGAGCTGATTTTTTGCTTGATCGAGCAGGGTTTGGGTTTCGGCAATTTTGGATTTGACTTGATTTAATTGCATTTCCAACTGCTGAATTTTTTGCTCTTTTTCTAACTGCATTTGGCGCGCTGCGGCTTGTTTGCTGGCGGCTTCGGCTTGCAGTCGATCGACTTCTGCCAGTTGTTGAGTTAATTCACCTTGGGTTCTAGAAATGGCGCTAGTTCGATCGCGCAAATTTTGCTCGACTTCAAACAACCTTTCCTTAACCACGGTTGCATCAGACAGTTGACTCCTGATGGCAGCACTTTGCCTGTCGCGAACGGTTTGCTCGACTTCAAAGGCACGATCGTCAGCCTGAGTTGTCTCTCCCAACTGGCTTCTAATCACCGCATTTTCGCTTTCCCGCAGAGCTTCCTCAGCTTGAAACAATACGTCTTTAGACAGTGCTCCCTCATCTACCAAAGGTTTGAGACGCGCGATCCGCTCTTTGTGAGCTACCACTTTTGCTTGCAACCCGGCCAGCAATTCTTGAGTCTTGCGTTGCAATGGTTTCACCCGATCGCGCCGCCCTTGCTGGGAGTTAATATCTGTTTTCAGTTGCGAGAGCAAGTCTTGCACATTGTTTTCCAGAGGTTTGAGCTGTTGTTGCCGCGCTTGCTGAGACACTACATCTGCTTGCAATTGCTCGATTTGAGACTGCGTGGTGGCCGCTGAAGCGCTAGCACGGGCGATCGCAGCTTCAGCCCCCCGCTTGTCCGCAGCCGCAATAGCTTGGCTCGCTTCAACTTCCAGTCGAGTTCTCTCGATCGAACTCATCTCTTGCATCAATTGAATCCGATAAGCGTCCAGAATTTTCTCAAGACGCTCCACCTCGCTCTCGGCATTCGACGGGTCTAATTCCGCCAATAATTGTCCAGCTTTGATTTTTTGACCTTCTTTGATAGCGAGGTTAATAATTTTTCCCGTCTCCGTCGGGTGAATTTTGTAAACAGCGCCTTTGGGAACTAATTTGCCCTGAGCATGACCAACCTCGTCAATTTTTCCCAAAGTTGCCCACGCTCCAAAAGCTACGGAAAAAACCATTCCTCCTAATATCAACCGCTGGGGAAAAGATACTGGCGGCTGGTCGAGTACCGAGTGCAAAGAAGTAGACCAATTATTCGCATCAGGCTGTCGTAACTGTAATTTTGCAATATTGATACCGTCATGAGTTTGAGAAGAGCGATTTTGAGATTCGACAACTTCTAAAGAGCGCTCTTTTTTTCGGATTTCGTTTTCTTGCCTAGAAGCTACGCCCCCATAAACTTCGCCTATTTCGTTAGGAGCGTGGCCTAATTCTTTGGCATCTTCTGAAAACATTGTCTTTCCTCCAAATTAGTCTGTTGACTGTTGGCAGTTGGGAGTTGTTAGGAGCTATCAGTCAGGAGTCAGAAGTAAGTGATATCATGTCCGGTCGAGCGATCGCGATTTTTGTAGGGGATCCCCTCACCAACAATACCTGCCAATAATTGACAATCTCAAAAACCCGCCCGACCGGGATATTATGGTTAATCGATCGGACATGATATGAAAATTATCTTTAGCCTTGTCTTGCTAATGACTAATGACCAATGACTAATGACCAATGACTAATGACCAATGACTAATGACCAATAACTAATGACTAATGACTAATGACTTAAATATCCAGTTGTTGCTGAGCGAGGTGATAGTAAAGTCCGCGTTCAGCCATCAATTCGTCGTGGTTGCCTTGTTCGGCTAAAATGCCTTTGTCTAGAACCAAAATTCGATCGGCATTACGCACCGTAGACAACCGATGAGCGATAATAAACGCAGTGCGATCGCGACTAATGCGGGCGAGATTTTGCTGAAACCTGCGCTCAGATTCGGTATCCAGCGAAGAAGTTGCTTCATCCAAAACCAAAATCCGGGGATCGCCCAAAAGAGCGCGGGCGATCGCAATTCGTTGTCGCTGGCCCCCAGACAAACTCGTTCCCCTTTCCCCCACAGGAGTTTGATAACCCAGCGGCATATCTTGAATAAAAGCGTGAGCTTCTGCTAGCTTCGCCACTTCTATCGCCTGTTCCAAGCTTGCAGAAGCAGCATCGCTTCCGTTTTTATACAGCGTAATATTTTCCAAAATCGTTCCCGAAAACAAGAAACAATCTTGAGGAACAACACCCAACTGAACTCGCAGCGACTGCAAAGAAATGTGCCGAATATCGTGGCCGTCAATTGTCAGCCGCCCCTTTTCTGGATAATAGAAACCTTGCAGCAACTTTACCAAAGTGCTCTTACCCGAACCGCTGCGGCCGACAATTGCCACAGTTTCTCCAGCTTGCACCTCAAAGGAAAGATTTTGCAGCGTATTGCGTTCCTCATCCTGAGAATAACGGAAAGAAACATTGTCAAACTTGACGTTTCCCTGAATGCGAGGCAGCACCAGCATTGGCTTGTAAGGGCTTTCTTCAGGTTGGGCAGAGAATACATCATCCAAACGCTCGATCGAAACCAGCACTTCTTGAAACTCATCCCAAAGTCCCACCACTGAAAGCACAGGAGAAATTACGCTCCCAATCATCATATTAAAAGCCACAAATTGACCGATCGTCAACTCGTCTTGAATCACCAGCATTGCCCCATACCACAGCAAAGCCGTACTCCCCAAAGTATTAATCCCACCCCCGATCACCTGCAAAGAATTCGCCAACTTCTGCCCGCGAAATTTAGCATTAATCATGCAGGTTAATTGGTCTTCCCAGCGCCAGCGCATTTCTCGCTCAGCAGCAGTTGCCTTAACCGTCGCTACCCCAGTAATCATTTCCACCAAAGATGAATTTTGCTTGGCACTTTCGGTAAAAACCTCCCGCGACACTTTTCGCAGAAAGGGAGTTGCAACTAAAGTCAAAATCACGATCGGCGGAATCAACGCCAGCACCAACAACGCCAGACGCCAGTTATAGTAAACCATCAGTCCGATGTAAACTACAGCCATCAAAGCATCCAACCAAGCCGTAATAGCTTGGCGAGTCAAAAATGCCTGAATTTTTTGATTTTCCTGAACCCGCGTCAAGATATCGCCCACTTGACGAGATTCAAAAAACTTGATCGGCAAACTGAGAGTGTGACTGATAAAGCCGCTAATTAAAGTCAAGTCAATGCGGTTCGACAAATAATCCAGCAAATACTGTCTCGTTGCACCCAACAGCGTTCGCCAAACACTAAACAGCAGCAGCCCGATCGCAAAAACGTGCAGAGTTACTACGCTTTTGCTGACAACCACTTGGTCGAGAATTACTTGGGTAAATAGGGGAGTAACTAGACCAAATAATTGGAGCAACAAGGAGAGAATCAGAATTTGGGCGATCGCACCCCGGTAGGGCCAGACTATGCCTACAAAATTTTTAAGTTTGATACCTTGATGTTCGGCAGTGTGATTGCGGTATAGTTCCGCTGTTGGGTCTAAAATTAGGGCGTACCCAGTCCAATTTTCGGTAAAAGTTTTAATGCTCATCCACCGCTTGCCCGCCGCCGGATCGGCCACTAAAACCTGTTGATTTTTAAACCGATAAACTGCCACGTAGTGATTGCCTTGCCAGTGAGCAATCCAGGGATTTTGATTTCGCAGCGGAGTTAAAGAAGCTCGCACGGGACGGGTTTGAAATCCCATCCTTTCCGCTGCTTTTGCCAGACTTTTGAGCGACGCGCCACTGCGGCCGATTTCTGCCAATTCCCGCAAGTAATTTAGGCTGAATTTCTTACCCCAATATTCGCTAATCATGGCTAAGCAAGTAGCTCCACAATCTGCTGAACTCTGTTGTTGAATGAATGGGTGTCTGCTGCTCAACCAGCGCAGATGCTTGGGTTTGGGAAAGCTGATGATTCCGGTTGCGGGTTTTTGCTGAGCAACTGCGGTTAATTTTGATGGCTCGGTTTGTGAGGTAGAGCTGGCCTTTTGGGGCGGCGTTACTAAGCTTAAGATTGGAGGTTTGCGGATGATTTTAGGGCGGGAATTGCTTTCGGAACTAATTGTGGCGTTGGCGATTTCCCACTGTTCGCTGCTAAGCTGGTAAATTATCAGGTCTGTTACCGCTATCCAGTCGCTCTTTACGTCTGAATGTTCCCAATTACTGCCGAGAATTGGCGGTGATTGACCTTGAATTTGACCGCTGCGGAGCCAAAAATGATTGTTGGAGTTTTGGCAGTGCTCAGCGATGGAAACTCCGGCAGTAATTCGGCTTTCTTCTGTGTAAGGAAGTAAGTGCGGCCACAGAAGCTGTTGTTTGTGGGGAGGGAGCGATCGCAAATCTGTTTGTGTCTTGAAAAAGATTAACCGCTGTCGCTTTTGAAATTCTTGCCGCCAGTGCAGTTGCAGTTGCGGGAATTCTTCTAAAATCAGCTCCAATGTGGTGGCGGAAATTCGACCGATTTGGCAAGTCCCAGCCGCAATTGCCCTGTAAGGCAGTCCGCTTTCAATAAATAGGTGATCTGTGCCAAATATTGCTCCGACTTCCAGTACCACCGCCGAAATCTCCTGCTGTTGCGACGCTTCTACCGCTAGCAGCCTGACTCTTCCCTCGCAAACTAAATAAAAATTGCGTGAAGCGAAGCTATCCCGTAGGGAATCGCTCTGTTTTTTTTCAAGGAAATTTTTACTATCTGATGTTTGATATTGAGTGATTTCATCTCCGAGTTGAAACTCGCAAATTTCACAGGCTGTATTTAATTTCGCCACTAAAGTCTGCCCTGCACCGACTTCCTCGAAAATTTTCTGAATAGCCGGGAAATTTTCCAAGGCTTCTGGGGTTTTAAAAAGTTGATTTCCCACCCCTAATTTTTTTTTCATAACTTACCCTGTCAAAAAGTTGTTTCATTTTTTTTGAATGGCAACTAACCCGGTTATGAGCGATTTTTATTGGTTTAGTTGCAACCTAGTTGGCTTACAAACTGTTTGTCGATATGTCCGATTAACACCTCTTAGTTACGGCATCCCTTCAACGCCTTTAGGATATATAAAATTGCGTTTTTTCAGGATTTTGTGGTGATTACGTAAGTGTGGTTTTGGCTGGCTCTCAGTTTAACTTACAGAATCGTGGTTTTGGCTACCTTTAAGGGCAATCTTTACGTAATCTTTATAAACCTACAGTAATTATACGGATATTTGTGAAGATTCTGTGAAGCTGGGCGAGGCAGGTGTTGTGTCGGGTATACGTA
The DNA here is from genome assembly GCF_036705565.1 of Microcoleus sp. AT8-B5. Lineage (NCBI taxonomy): Bacteria > Bacillati > Cyanobacteriota > Cyanophyceae > Oscillatoriales > Microcoleaceae > Microcoleus > Microcoleus sp. AT8-B5. Next base: position 27,449 of record NZ_JAUBUY010000011.1, on the reverse strand, counting down.
TATATACACAGAAATTGACATTCACAACTCAAAAACCATCAATTTTCGACGCTTGTTTGTGAAATCCAGGGCCGGATCGTGGTAAAGAAATATTGATGGCTGTTAATTTGTAGCAGCAATTCAAGCAATTAATTGACCCTCTGGTCTGGGTATATAACGGATTAAAGTAAGATGGAAAGTTTTGCTATTGATAACGGTCTTCCATTTGGGGGTGACTTCTGTGATGGCCTAAACCCATCACTATCGCTACCCATCACTATCAATCTAAACCCCGATTAAAAGTATCGGTTTCTCTGCTTAAGGAATTTTGTGCGATCGCACTCAGTGTATTGGTTCTCCAAAAGCATGGAATAGTGTAGAATCCAACAACCAACTCAGGAAATTGTCGAACCTGCTTTACAAAAACTGGATATGATGATTGTCATCCCGACGGGCGGTGGCAAGTCTTTGTATTTTCAATTACTGACACTGTTGAAACCAAGATTGACGGTGGTGATTTCGCGGTTAATTACTGTGATGCAATGCCAGACACTTGTGGCGACTAATTAACTATGCAGAATCCAGCGATTGAGAGCATCTCAATGAAAGCCGCCCTCCGCTAGAAATTCGAGTTAGGAGTCAGGAGTCAGGAGCCAGGAGAAAAGAGGAAGAAGGAAGAAGGAAGAAGGAAGGAGCCAGAAAAAGTGTTTTTACAAATATGAGATGCTCCCCAGCGATTGCCGCCGCACAATCGAGTTAAATTCTTTTGGGGATGGGAGGAAGGGTACTTTTCGGCACATCTTAGCCCTATCATCTGTTGTTGAATTCACCCTATTTCATGCCGCTTCACCTGAGTTGTGCTCAGTCAAGGCAACTGCTAGTAATTGAGCAGCCTGCACGTTACTCATTGCGACTTCCCAAATGCCTTTTGCACAATAGCTGTAAAAGTTAGGAACAGGCAGAAACAATGAATCAAAGTTTAATGAATCTGTAAGATCGCACTTCAGAGACAATTGAAATTAAAATGTACTATAAATCATGCAAATTACGATCGACCTTCCCGACAATCTCCCCCTGACTGAAGCCGATGTGAGGATAGAATTGGCGATCGTACTTTATCAGCAGCACAGCCTCAGTCTCGATAAAGCCGCTCAACTCGCTGTAATGTCTGTGGACGACTTCTACCAACTATTAATCAGTCGCCATATTGTCCCCCCGCCCGCAGATCCCGATGACGATCCTGCCGAACTCGTCTTAGCCAGCCTCTGTAACTCCCTCCAGCAAATTAAAGAAGGCAAATTACACCCTATTTCCGAACTGTGGGAAAGTTTTAGCATTTAATTCTAGAGTTACCACTTACAGATAGACTCTGGCTTGAGAGGACAAGTTTTGGGATAAATTGGATTTTCGTTGAGATATAAAGCACGCAATTCTGTCAAAAATTGCAAAGATTTAATGTCACTGATTTGATTATTTATGAGGTGTAGTTTAGTCAATTTAGTCAATAATTGTAAGGGTTTGATGTCGCTGATTTTATTGTTGTCGAGATCGAGATAATCCAGTTTAGTCAAGGATTGTAAGGGTTTGATCTCGCTGATTTTATTGGTGTTGAGACCGAGAACAGTCAGGTTAGTCAAGGATTCTAGCGGTTTGATGTCGCTGATTTCATTGTCGCTGAGGAACAGCCTAGTCAGTTTAGTCAATGATTCTAGCGGTTTGATATCTTTGATTTGATTGTTTTTGAGACCGAGAACAGTCAGGTTAGTCAAGGATTCTAGCGGTTTGATGTCTATAATTTGATTGTCGCTGAGGAACAGCCAAGTTAGATTAGTCAAAGATTCTAGCGGTTTGATGTCGCTGATTTTATTGTCGCTGAGGAGGATCTCAGTCAGGTTAGTCAAGGATGCTAGCGGTTTGATGTCTATAATTTGATTGTCGTTCAAGCTCAGCCCTTTCAGGTTAGTCAAGGATGCTAGCGGTTTAATGTCTATAATTTGATTGTTGTCGAGGGATAGTACACTCAGGTTAGTCAAGGATGCTAGGGGTTTGATGTCGCTGATTTTATTGTTTTCGAGGCTGAGGTTTGCGAGACTCGAAAGTTTCTGATTAGCTTCATCGCACTCAGTGGCTCCTGCTTTCTCCAACAGCACTTCTACTGTATGTTTAACTTCAGGACTCAAGGAAGCTTTTTCGCGACACCAATCAGCAAACGTTCTGTTTCCCGATCGCACTTCTGCGGCCTTCACTCCGAGGCTAGTTCCAGATAATGCTACGATCGCACTCAAAGCAACTACTATCAAACTTGCTAAATTTATGTGTTTCTGTGCAACTATAAGTTTCATCATCTTGTACCTCTAATTTCCTGAATAGACAATGGCACGTTGGTAAACTGTCACGAGACTGCCAGATAGTTCTAAAATAACTGTGATATTAAACTTATAGCCAATAACTTTATCTGCACAAACTCAGGAAAATACCTTATGAACAGCACAGCATCTTACGCATCATCTCAAATGGCAGATCGCGAACGCGCGAACCTCAGCAAGCTAATCGATTACAGTTCCATTCGATCGATACCCGAAATTTGGGCGATCGTCAAACAAAAATTCGGTCAAACCGTCGCCCTCCACGACCCCCACACCCAGCCAGAAATCAAGCTGACCTACACCGACCTGTACCAACAAATCCAGCAATTCGCCGCCGGCCTCCAAGCCCTAGGCATCGAACCAAATCCCGAAGAAGCAGTCCCTCCCCGCGTCGCCGTCTTCGCAGACAACAGTCCCCGCTGGCTGATAGCCGACCAAGGTATCATGATGGCCGGGGGCGCCAACGCCGTTCGAGGCGCCACCGCCGACCCCGAAGAACTCCTGTACATCATCCAAGACAGCGGCAGCAGTGCCTTGGTAGTCGAAAACCTGGCATTACTGAAAAAACTGCAACACCGCCTCCCAGATTTGCCCGTTCAACTCATCGTCCTCCTCTCGGACGAAGAACCGGAAATCAGCCAAACCCTGAGCACAGTCAAATTTTCCCAAGTCATGACCACAGGGGCCAACCGTCCCCTCAAACCCACCAACCACAGCCAGCAAACCCTCGCCACCCTCCTCTACACCAGCGGCACCACCGGCAAACCCAAAGGCGTCATGCTGACTCACGGCAACCTGCTGCACCAAGTCACCACTTTAGGTACAGTTCTCCAGCCAGAACCGGGCGAATGCGCCCTCAGTATGTTGCCCAGTTGGCACGCTTACGAACGCAGCGTCGAATACTTCCTGCTTTCCCAAGGATGCACGCAAATTTACACCAATATTCGCTATTTCAAACAAGACTTTAAAACTTACAAACCCCAGTACATGGTCAGCGTTCCGCGCATCTGGGAATCGATTTATGAGGCCGTACAAAAGCAATTTCGGGAACAGCCGCCTAACAAACAAAAATTGGTGAATTTCCTGTTATCTGCCAGCCAGCAATACATCGAGAACCGCCGCATTTCCCAAGGATTAACTCTCAGTTTGAAACCGGCTTCTGCTTCCGAAAAACTAATCGCCCGCATCAAAAGCATTCTGTGGTCGCCCGTACACGGCCTGGCAGAAAAATTGGTTTACAAAAAAGTCAGGGAAGCTACGGGAGGACGCTTAAAATGGGCAATTAGCGGCGGCGGTTCTTTGGCAACGCATTTAGACAATTTCTTTGAAATAGCGAATATCGGTTTGTTGGTGGGATACGGTTTAACCGAAACTTCGCCGGTTTTAACTGTGCGCCGCCCTTGGCACAATCTTAAAGGTTCCGCAGGACAGCCCATTGCCCATACGGAAATTAAAATAGTAGACCCAGAAACCAGACAGCAACTGCCCACAGGCCAGCGCGGCTTAGTATTGGCGCGCGGGCCGCAAATCATGGCAGGTTATTATCTTAATCCCCAAGCGACTGCCAAGGCGATCGACTCCGAAGGCTGGTTCGACACCGGGGATTTGGGCTGGCTGACACCGGGAAACGACTTAATCTTGACCGGGCGGGCCAAAGATACGATCGTCCTCACCAACGGCGAAAACATCGAACCCCAGCCCATAGAAGACGCCTGCGTCCGCAGCCCCTACATCGACCAAATTATGCTAGTAGGTCAAGACCAGAAATCCGTCGGCGCCTTAATTGTCCCCAATGCAGAAGCCGTGCAGAAATGGGCAGAAACTCAAAATCCCCCCTTACACGAAATTGACTGGAATAGCAAGACAATTCAAGATTTATTTCGCAAAGAATTGAACCGAGAGGTGCAAAATCGCCCTGGATACCGCGCGGACGATCGCATCGGCCCGTTCCGCTTGATTCAGGAGCCATTTTCGATCGAGAATGGAATGTTGACCCAGACCCTGAAAATTAAGCGCCCGGTTGTGACGCAACACTACCGCGATATGATTGACGGGATGTTTTGAAATATTCGCTGGACTTGGGGAATGGAAAAGAAAAAATTATCCCAACACCCGAGTCCCGATTCCGAGTCCTCAGTCCTGGGCCATTAGTTCAGGTTTACCAACTAATGACTCATGACTAATGCCTAATTCCTAATTGACAAGCAACAACTTTTTTATGGAACCACAATTACTCTTGAAGCGATCGATTAACGTTAAAGTCGTCGTTACTCCTCGCTGGAAAGAAGAAGCTCAACAGCAACTCCAAGCCCAAATCAACCAAATAGACTCTCAGCTACAACAGTTAGAAATGCAAGGGCAGCGGATGATTTCAGAAATCCAAAAGTCAAATTTGCAGCCCCCAGGCCCGCAAGTAATGCAGCAAATAGAAAACATTCAAGTGCAGGTGAATCAAAGAAAAAGCGAACTGCTAGAACAGAAAAACCAAAACCTGCAACAGCTTCAGCAAGTGCAGGTGCTAGACCTGGAACAAGAAGTGAGTCAAGGTCAAATTGACGGCACGTTCACTGTCGGGCTGGGAGAAAACTTGATTCAAAAAATGCAAGTAGAAATTCTCCTCCGCGACGGCATAGTCGAAGAAATTCGAGGTGATATTTAGAAATTGGTAAGTGGTAATTGGCGATCGGTAATTGGCAATTGATTTTGAGTCAACAGTCACACATCAAGAATGCGAGACACTGGCATAATAATAAGTATTGCCGGTGGCCGATCGCCAATGCTCAATTGCCAAATACCGATTACCTATTACCAACACAAAAGGACTTTTTACAGATGATTCGCGAAGTTTTCATGCCAGCCCTGAGTTCTACCATGACAGAGGGCAAAATTGTTTCCTGGGTCAAATCCGCCGGAGACAAAGTAGAAAAAGGCGAAACGGTGGTAGTCGTTGAATCCGACAAAGCCGACATGGACGTGGAGTCTTTCTACGAAGGCTATTTAGCAATAATTATCGTACCTGCGGGCGAAGTTGCTCCGGTGGGGGCGGCAATCGCCCTGGTAGCAGAAACGGAAGCCGAAATCGCCACAGCTCAGCAGCAAGGAGCCGCCGCCCCAACCGCAGCCGCAGCCCCGGCTCCCAGCCCCGCTCCTGTCAGCGCAGCTACATCCTCAGCAGGTTTACAGCAAAATGTTAGTCGCCAAAACGGCCGCAGCGTCGTTTCTCCCCGCGCTCGCAAATTAGCCAAAGAGTTTAAAGTAGATTTGAATTCTATCAAAGGCAGCGGGCCCAACGGTCGCATTGTCGCAGAGGATGTGGAAGCAGCAGCCGGCAAAGCTCAACCAGCTCCGGTTCAGCAAGCGGTAACAGTTCCCGCAGCACCCGCACCGGCATCTGCAGCACCCGCCCCCGCAGCAGCCAAACCCGCACCCGCACCAGTCCCGGCGATCGCACTTTCGGGCCAAAAAGTACCGATGAATGCGCTGCAAAATGCGGTGGTGCGGAATATGGAAGCAAGTTTGAGCGTGCCTTCTTTCCGCGTCGGTTACACAATTACTACTGATAATCTGGACAAACTCTACAAACAAATTAAGTCGAAGGGCGTCACGATGACGGCTATGCTGGCGAAGGCTGTAGCTGTAACTTTACAAAAACATCCTCTGCTGAATGCTTCTTATGTGGAGTCGGGAATTCAATACCGCGCTGATATTAATGTGGCGGTAGCGGTGGCGATGGATGGCGGTGGTTTGATTACGCCGGTGTTGCAAAATGCCGATCGCCTCGATATTTATTCGCTCTCCCGCACTTGGAAGGATTTAGTCGATCGCGCCCGCACCAAGCAGTTAAAGCCTGATGAATACAGCACGGGGACTTTTACTCTTTCCAATTTGGGAATGTTTGGAGTAGACAAGTTTGACGCGATTTTGCCGCCGAATCAAGGCTCGATTTTGGCGATCGGCTCTTCGCGGCCGCAAGTAGTGGCTAATGAAGATGGTTTGATGGGAGTGAAGCGCCAAATGCAGGTGAATATTACTTGCGATCACCGGATTATTTACGGTGCTGATGCTGCGTCTTTCTTGCAAGATTTAGCGAAGTTGATTGAGACAAATCCTCAGTCTTTGACGCTTTAGCGATCGTCCTAAATCTCCCTTTTACTGTTATTGGCAGGAAAGGGGGATTTAGACTTAGCTTTTAATGAGATGTCTAATTTTGGAATGATTTAACCGCAGAGACCGCAGAGGACACAGAGTCAGAGAAGAGAGAGATGAATAATTCCGATACCAACGGATTTGATATTACTCATTAAGACGATGAAAGTGCAAGTTTTGTCTGTTCAACCTGCGATTAGCTCTAATACCAATTCGCCCGATCGCCCAACTTAGCACAGACGTAGCGCTCAGCTTTCGATCGCACCTTCCTGAGTCCGCGCACCATTTCCCAAATTGTTGGGCGTGAAGTCGGTTTCGATCGTCGGACGCTCAAACAATTTACCAATTACCAATTACTAATTACCAATTACAAACTTGCGTTATTTCTGTTTTAGGACTACCAACGTAATGTCGTCAAAAACTTTATGTTTGTCAATATGTTGCAGCAGATGATCAATTACTGCTTGTCGAATTTCTTCAGCCGTTTTGTGGCGATTTTCTTTGGTCACTTGGCACAATCTTTCTATGCCGTAATACACTTTATTTATATTTACAGCTTCGGTAATTCCATCTGTGTAAAGCACTACTACATCCCCTGGATTAAGATGCACTTGAACTTGGGAAACAAAATCAGCAATATCTTCCTCTAATCCCAGAGGGAAGCCGAGTTCGATTGTATCGATCCGTTCGATGTTACCATCAGTACGGACTACAATTATTTCTTCATGTTGACCGCTGATGGTAAAGTTACTATCTTGATAATCTAACAAAACCAAGGTCATGTTTTTAGATGAGTCGATGCGCTCGATATTGGCATAAAGGGTGCGGTTTAACACATCAAGAAACTTCACCGGATCGGTTTCGTTCATTTTTTGGAGAGTGCGGACGGCGGTTTGCGCCATAATCATTAATACGCCACTTTCTAAACCATGTCCCGTAACATCGCCGATGGTAATTTTTACCCGATCTTTTTGGGTTAGTACGTCGTAGTAGTCGCCACCCACTTCATCGGCAGGTTCCATATATCCAGCTATTTCTAATCCTTTAATTTTATCTAGTTCTGATTGTTTGGGCAAGATCATTTGTTGCAGTCGTTTGGTGACTTCTAACTCAGCACTGAGGCGGATGTTTTCGGCTTTAAGTTTGTTATTGAGGCTGCTAATTTCCTGGTTTGCTTGGGCGAGTTGGGCGGTGCGTTGTTGCACTTTATCTTCTAAAGTTTGATAGAGGCGGGCATTTTCGATGGAGATCGCAGCTTGGGCGGAAATGATGTTGAGGACTTCTAAGCGATCGCGCGTAAAAGCCCCCGCTGTTAAATTATTTTCTAGGTATAAGATGCCTACCAACTTACCTTGATTGATCAGGGGGCTACACAAAATAGATTTAGGTCGCTGCTGAATAATATACGGGTCAGAGGCAAACCTGCTTTTATTCGTTGCATCATCGATCGCAACAGTTTCTTGCGTGCGTTCTACATAATTAACCAGGGAGATAGGAATCTCTTGACTTTCAGTCGCTGACTTGGATATTAATTGACATCGTTCACCCGTACATTGAGCTTCAATTGTCCACTTACCTGCTGGGTCAGGTATGATAAAATAAAACTTTTCTGCTCCCGCGTTTTCCAGCAAGACTTGCATCAAGTTCGAGAGTAACTTATCTAAATTAACTTCCCCTGAGAGCGCTTGGGAGGCTTTGATAATTGTTGATAAATCCAGCTCGTTTGCAGCACCTGAACTGGTAGAAGTGACAGTGGTTCTGCTCTGAACCATCGTTTCGTCTCTTCCACTCGTCAGGCTATTTTTCCTACCGACGATAGGTGCGAGTAATTCAGCATGGCGCTCTTCTAAATCTTTAACTTTTGCCTTTGCTCCCCAGCGAATATAAGCATAGTAAGCGTCTATCATGTAGGTACGCGCTACTTTCTGACGACCTAATGCTAAATAGAATTCTGCTGCTAGTTCATTGGCGAGGGCTTCGTGCTGGACGTATCCATTTTCCTTGGCTCCATCTATCGCTAGGTCGTAATATTCCATTGCTGAGAAAGATTGCCCTAAGACGCGGGCTTTTTCGGCCTCTACTAAGTCATACTTATGCTGGTGATTCATTGGGCAATGGAACGCCCAATTTTTTATACTTTTCTGAGTTTCTTCGACTTGAATAAGGTATTTTTGTTTCTTTTCTTCCTCTCCTGAAATTGCTTCAAAATGGGCTAAAAGAATCAGACAATAGTAAAAGCTATGTTCAATAAAGCTAATATTTGATTGAACGTAAATTGAATATTTCAACCCTTCCCTAGCAAATTCTAGAGCTTCTTCATATTGCTTAAATAAATAGCAAACTACAGTTTTCGCATAATAAACCCTGAATAAGCACATAAAATTTTTTACTTCTCTTAAATAAGAGATAGCTTCTTCCTCATTTAATATGCTGCCAATCAAAAGCAGTTTATTATCTGTCATCCCCCTTAAATTTTCTACTAATTGACCGAGGATTTTGAGTAAATATAACTGGTGTTCTTGGGACAAGTTATCGGCAAAATCAATATAGTGTTTTTGTTGTTCTTGCACGTAGTCTAGATGCTCGCCCTTAAAAAACAGATGAGCGCAGTAGTAATCAGCAGCATGACAAGCATATTCTATATCTCCAAATTCTAAGCCGCTATTAATTGCTTGACGAAGGGGTTCTAGAGTTTCCCTAGTATGCTTTTTGAAGTGCGTAATACCGATCGAAACATTAACCAATATTTTAGAACGAAACTCTTTGGCATCTAACTGCTCTAATACTTGTAAAGAAAGTTCACCAAGTTGATAGGCCAAATCTATATCTGGTATGAGCCAAGACACGAATATTCCGTAAATGGAATATGCAAAAGTACACTGTGGCGAATTCCCATACTGACGAGAAAGTTCGATCATAGTATATAGAATTGGTAGCGATAGCGGGCTTTCTGCAAAGCAAGCAGGTGCGAATATAAGAACTAAAAACTGCATAGTCGCCAGCTTGTAGGGATCGGTCATTTCTGCCAGGTTAGCTAACTCCTCAATATTGAGTTCTTGCGGCGGTGATTGAGATATGGTCACTCCCAGCATTTCTAGAACTTGCAGTCCGGTATCTACCGCAGAATTGTTCTGGTTTTTAGCGAGGTTAAGCCTAATTTTCAGTGCGTATAAGTTGACTTGTTCGAGGATTGTTTTGGCTTTTTTGAGAGTGCGATCGCACAAAATTTCCGCACGTTCTAAATTGGCATTGAGATATTCGGCTTCCGCCGCTTCCCGATAAAAATTAAATGTCACATCGTATCTACTTTCCCAGCTATCTTGACTCAGGAGTTCTATACCTACATTCAAATAATTAACAGGGGCTTCATAGGCAGTAGCTGCCTTTGCTTTCTGTCCAGCAATCAGGTTTAATTGGGCTAACTCATCTTTTTCTGACTGATTAGTTAGCAAATCTGTGCCAAAATTCAGTTGGTTAACCAGAGCAAAAATATTATCTTTTCGCTCTTGCTCTGTTGTATTATTCAGCAGTAGTTGACCAATTTTCAGGTGAGTGGCTTTTTTCTCCGATTCTGGAATCAAAGAATAGGCTGCTTGCTGCACGCGATCGTGCAAAAATTTGTAGTCAACTTTGATATCGCGTATAGATGCCAACTCTTCCTGGGCAAAGACTAGAGGAATTTTGTAATTTTCAGACAGCGGCAGAATCAAACCCGCTTGCATTGCCTCCCACAAATGAGCAGCCGTCGCTAAGTTTGATTCTTCATTGACAATTGATAAAACTTCTAAGTTAAATTGGTTGCCGATGCAAGCCGCTAATTTTAATGATTTCTGGTTTTTTTCAGGGAGTTTGCGAATATTGCGACCAACCAGTTCAACAATATTGAAATCTGCGATACCAATCGCCTGTATTTGTTGAATATCCCACTCCCAGCGGTCTGTATCTACTTGATAAACCAGCAGATTTTCCGAGTACAGGGTTTTGAGTAGCTGCGTTAAGAAAAACGGATTGCCTTGGGTTTTATTAAAAAGTAACTCGGAAAAAACTTTGATTTTGTCTGAATTTACGCTGGCATCGAGAGTGTCGGCGATTAATTGGTTGACGCTATCCAAAGCCAGCGCCTGAATGGTGATATTATTCACCGCCGTTTCAGTTTCTTGAATTTTTTCTATTGTCTGAATTAAAGGATGAACGGGACTGACTTCGTTATCTCGATAAGCTCCAATCGTTAACAAATATTTGCTATCTGGGTCAGTGACTAAGAGTTGAATTAACTTTAGAGATGCCGAATCTGCCCACTGTAAATCGTCTAGGAATATGACTAGCGGGTGTTCGGGTTGACAAAAAACGCGAATAAATTGTTGAAAGACCCGATTAAATCTGTTTTGGGATTCCGATGAACCCAGTTGAGGAACTTCAGGCTGTTTACCGATAATTAGTTCGACTTCGGGGATAACATCAATAATAACTTGACCGTTATTATCTAGCGACTTTAATAAGTTTTCTTTCCAAATAGCAATGTGTTCGGAAATTTCTGTTAATAGCTGACGAACTAATTCTTGAAATGCTTGGATTAACGCCGCATAGGGAATGTTGCGCTTAAACTGGTCAAACTTACCCGCAATAAAATATCCCCTAGCTGCTACAATTGGTTTATGAACTTCATTGACGATTGAAGTTTTACCAATCCCGGAATAACCGGAAACTAACATCATCTCGGTGGCACCGAGGCTGACTCGTCCAAAGGCATCTAGAAGAATTTGGACTTCGGTTTCTCTACCATAAAGTTTCTGGGGAATGAGTAATTGGTTGCCGCGATCGCGTTGACCGATGGCAAAATTTTCAATCTTTCCAGTTGTCTGCAATTGCTGCAAACAAGTTTCCAGGTCAAATTTTAATCCCGCCGCACTTTGATATCGGTCTTCCGCATTTTTTGCTAACAGTTTCATCACAATATCTGAAACCGCTTGAGGAATTTCTGCTACCTCTTTAGGTGGGACGGGTTGTTTGGCAATATGACAGTAAACCAACTCCATCGGATCGGTGGTACTAAATGGCAACTGGTTGGTCAGCATTTCATAGAAAGTCACTCCCAAAGAATAGAAATCCGTGCGGTAGTCAATTGCGCGATTCATCCTTCCCGTTTGTTCGGGTGACATATAAGCGAGAGTCCCTTCTAGCAAGTTGGGATTGCTAATGCTTTGGTTTTTCAATTCCAAGCGCGATGAAATACTAAAGTCAGTCAGTTTTACTTTTCCTGTCGCTGGATTGATAATGATATTTGAGGGCTTAATGTCTTTGTGAATGATCGGTACTTGATGGAGATAGATCAAAGTTTCGGATAGAGCGATCGCTACCCTCAGCCACTCGGTTATTGACAGGTTATTGGCTGCCATAAAATGATAAAGGGATAGACCCCCAAAATCTTCTAATATCAGCGCTAAACTATTCTGATAATTCTCTAACTTGTAAGTTTTGACAATTCCTTCACACTCTAAATTTTGAGTGATTATAAATTCTTGCCTTAAATTGGTGATTTGTTCAAGGCTAGGATAATCATTTTTTATTATTTTAACGATGACAAGCTGTCGATCCCGATTTCTTATCCCTCGATAAACAACGGTTCTGACTCCTTCGTAAATATTTTCTATAATTTCGTATCCTGAAAGAATGATCGTTTTTTTAACCTTACCCTTTTCATTAACTATTCTAAATCGATGCGATCTAGTTCTTCCCGACTGGCGCTCATAATCGACTGAGGAACTGGGGGACAGCCTGCTTTGGTATTGCTTTGAGTGGGTTCGTTCATCTGGCTCTCCTGAGTTACAATGTAATAATGGTAACAGTGTAGATAAGTATTTGATTTATGAAGGGGAAATGAGGACAGTAACTTAGATACTATCTTTGATAAAAATTTGATATTTATTCTCTCCTCCCCTACGTCAAAGCGCAATTGGAATCGACATTAACTTATTATCGGCTCTCTCGTACTTATGGTGATAACGCAAGCTAAGAATTTAGCACGATCGAGAGTTTCAACGTTCAGTCTCAGATACTTAGTATCATCTGCTACTTTTAAGACAAAGCATCGGGGAGAGCCGAGGAAAAAATTATGTGATTAATTGATGTTTGCATCGACACTGATGTCATGAATGCTGCACTGGGGCAAGCGTAACAAGTCGCTTTAGCTGTCATATCAAGGTGCGACTCGGCTAAAATGTGGCGCGCCACATTTCTGGGGCAATTGTTCAATTAATGCGATGATATAAATGTGTGGCAATGCTCATAAGCTGTGGAGCATTTAAACCAGTAACGAGGCTAGTAGGGTGCGTCATTCGCGAACCCTTACGCTGAAACGGAAAACCTTAGATGCTGACGCACCTTACGCAAGTCCTTTAAATGCCGAACAGCTTACTGACGATCGCCACCAATCAACAACCAATTTAGGCTAGAACTACCAGAAGGTTGCCAGCCTCTGCGCTCTCAAATCGGTTCTATAAAACCGACACATTTTTAATGACGATAATTTTAACCAACGACGACGGCATCGATGCTCCCGGCATTCAAGCACTTTTGCAAGCAGTAAAGGGCAAAACAATTATGGTTGCTCCCCAAGGCCAATTGTCCGGCTGCGGGCATCAGGTGACAGCCCACAGTCCGATTCATGTCGATCGGCGATCGTCCGTGGAATATGCTGTAGGGGGAACACCGGCCGATTGTGTCCGTATCGCTCTTCATCACGTTTGTGCGAAGCCGGATTTGGTGCTTTCGGGTATTAACGCGGGCGGCAATTTGGGGGTTGACGTTTATATTTCGGGTACGGTGGCGGCTGTGCGCGAAGCAGCGATGCACGGTATTCCGGGCATCGCAATTTCCCACCGGATTAAAAGGCCGCTCGAAATTGACTGGGATGTCGCTACTCGCTGGACATCGCGGGTGTTAGCAGATTTGCTCAACCGGGAACCCAAGTCGGGGTGTTTCTGGAATGTGAATTTGCCGCATTTAGCGCCCGGAAGTGCGGAACCGGAAATTGTGTTTTGCCAGCCTTCGACGCAGCCGCTGCCAGTGGTTTACCGGATGGAGGGAGAATACTTTTATTATGCGGGAGAGTATGGATCGCGCGATCGAGCGGCGGGGACTGATGTTGACGTGTGTTTTGAGGGTAATATTGCGGTGACTGAGATATCGCTGTGATAGATTTGATGGGATTTGATGGGATTGGGCGATCGAACTATCTTTTTTTTCAACCAAGTCTAAAAAAATGGTGTTAAATTCGATCGGCGACAGAATGTTTGATATTCATGGCTAAAAACAGATTTCATTATACTTTGGGTTTAGCACTGCATATTCCCTAGATATAATAAACCTGTTTTCGGATTATCCCAAAATAGGATATTTAAATCTGTTAAAAATCGATAGTAATGACAATTACACAAAATTAATCGCAATTCCGAGAGTGGCCGCTATCTCTACTTGCGGCCGTCCGTGCTACCATAATTTTTTTTGTCATCCTTCGGCTTAGCAACACCATCAGGTTGTTTCTTTGGCTTTTTGACTTCTTTGTTGCTTTTTCTTTCTTTTGACATGATTCTTCCTCAATTTTGACTCAGCATAACATAGATTGACACATTTGCCTAACTGCCAGTAGAGGGGGTGATTCTATACAGATATTACTCGCTGTTAGTTTTGTACCATCTGCACTATATTATCCGCTAGGTCTTGAACGAATCCCCTCTACCGTTAGGCATATCGATAAATTCCTTAGAAGTACAATTTCTGAAATTACTTTTCACCCGATCGACTAAAGGAAATATTGAAAAGCACGAGCAGAACTGCTGCGAGACTACCGAGAAAAATTCGGGCTGATTAAGCTGTTGTTCCACATCTAATTTTCCTGAAAAATGACAAGCGAATTTCTTCATGTGGTACCCGCCACGTGATTTATCCGTGGAATCAATCCAAAATCTAAAATCTAAAATCCTCACGCCCCCGAATTGATCTCGCGCAAGTCAATCCAAAATCTAAAATCTAAAATCTAAAATCGAATGACAGTAGATAAAATATGGAGCTATGACCATGCCAGCCTTCGCGACACCGGGCGCAAAAACAACAACAAATTTGCCGTCTCCGTTTAAAAAAAGCTGTTAGCCACAGTGGACAATAAGAATATTGATTTTAACTATTGATTAACACTTCGGACAGGGTTTGATGGCTTACCTACTGAGAATAATGGTTTCACGGATCTCAGTACGATCGCAACCCTTGCCCAAGCACACTAGAGGCTAAGTAAATCAAGGGTTTCAGGTTATGACCTCAAAACGATCGGGACTAGGGAAAAAGCACCAAGTATATGTATAAATATAAAGTTAATTGTCCGCTTTCAAGAAAGTGCGATCCAGTCCGCTCCTTTTGAGATAAAATACTTATAAAGAGTGTTTATTTCTAGATTAATTTCCGCTATAAGGAATGTGACCCGTATGGAAGTAACCGAGCTGCTCAAAGAATACGAAAATGGAAACAGAGACTTTGCTGACGCAAACCTCAGCGGAGCAAACCTCAGCGGAGCTATGTTAGTTGGCGTCAACCTTTCAAGGGCTAACCTGTCGGGAGCTAACCTGAGTCGGGCGCATCTCACCAAAGCAGAACTCAACGACGCAAACCTTTACAGGGCAAATCTGAGTTTTGCCAAAATGGGTCAAGCCAGACTAGCCGATGCAGAGCTGACAAAAGCCAATCTCAGCGGAGCTTTCCTCGTCAAAGCAAAACTGCCCAGGGCAAAGTTGAGTGGCGCCCAACTCATCGGTAGCAACCTGCGGATCGCCATCCTCTGGAACGCCAATTTGTGTACAGCCGACATGCAATTCATCAACCTGCGAGGCGCCAACCTCACGGGAGCCAACCTCAACTGGGCAAACTGCGGAGGGGCAAAACTCAGCGGTGCAAAGCTTTTTGGCGCTCAACTAACAGGCATCTATCTCAGCAAAGCTTATATCAATGGCATCGACCTGAGCAGGACGGATCTCAATGGCGTCAACCTGAGTGAAGCCAAACTAAACGGGGTAAACCTGGAAGGCTCGAACTTGTTAGCTGCCAATCTCAGCGGGGCTCAGTTGCGGGGCGTCCAGTTGATGGGAGCAGATTTAACCAGGGCAAATCTGGTGGGGGTTTCTTTGGTGCAGGCAAACCTTGATTGGGCTAGGCTGTGCTATGCAGACTTGAGCGAAGCCGACTTGAGCGGCGCAAGTTTCACGGGAACCAACTTTGAGGGTACTCAGTTAGCCGGATCAACAATCCCCCCATCTTTGAGCAATGATGTCTACTTAACTGCAGCACGTGGTGTCGCAGCTTAGGCAAGGCCAAAAATTAATTTCGCATCCGAGTGTACGACTCTCGCATTGGTTTAACTTTTGATGCCGACATCATTACTTTTGTGAGAGTGTTGCACCGGCAAGAAATTTACTGATATTTGCGAGAGTTTGTAGCATCACAATTGATCTCACCCGATTAATTTCGCGACTCGCAAAGCAGAGGTAATGGCTCCTTCGTGCAAACCATCCCCCAAATAAGCTCCCGCATGATAAGTGTTGTTCTCGCCATTAGTCTCGATAACTTCATTTCGATATCGAAAAGACTCGACAGTGTACAGCGGCGTGTGATGTTTCTGAATGTGAATAATCTGCTTTTGGGCGATCGACTCCTGCAGTTGAAAAGCTAAACTGTACTCTCGTGGGGAGGAGATACCGCAAAGCTGATTCAAGCTCGCATTATATCCCCATCCCTTGTCCGTCTCGAAAAAATCAAATTCTGATAACTTGCGGATACCATAGCGATCGTACATCGATGTATCCGAATGCAGTACAGTCGTTGCATAATTGGCTTTCCACGCGGAAAACCGCTTCGTTTCCGCATCAGTCGGATCAGACAATAACCTCAGAACTCGATCTGGTGGCATCGCAAAAACCACCTTCTCAAATTCCTGGATTTCCCCATCAGAAAGCACAATTTTTACAGCATTCGCACTTCTAAAAATATTGGCAATCTCCACATTTAGCCGTATATCGCCCTTAAATCGCTCCAAAATCTTTTCAATGTAAGAATACACCCCGCCTTTAATCCTCACCCAGTTGACAGAGCCATATTCGCGCAAAACAGGCATCGCTAATTCTGCCGGGAAATTGTCGAGCAATTCAAACGGTATCGAGTAGCTGTACATCGTCAGCAACTTCAGCCAATAATTGCGGATGCACGAACTTTTCAAACTCTGAGAAAGCGGCACATCGTAGAAATCATGCTGTTTAGCAAACCGCATTTTTAAAATAAATCCCGCCGAACGAGCGTAAAGACTATCAAGTCGCAAATACTCGATTAGGCGTTGGATTCCGGTGAAATTCTTTTGGATAGATACCGCAGACAAAAAGTGAGTGCCATCTTTAAAAAACAGCGCTGAACCAATCTGCACGGGTTCTAATTGCACCCCTAGATCCTGCATAAAAGCCACGAAATTGTAAAACACAGTGGGAAATTCCAGCACCCCATTTTCTAATATTTCATTGCACTCCGATTGGTTGGGTACAACATTTTTGTTCAGCGTCCGAATGTGTCCGCCTAAAATCGGCTGACTTTCCAACACAGTGACGTGATGTCCCTGTTTATCGAGCCAGTAGGCTGCTGCCATACCGCTCGCTCCGCCCCCAACAATTGCAATTCTCATAGTTCACTCCTAGATTGATAGGTTATACCATTGTGGATTTTGTATTTTCGATTTTTGATGAAATAATTGGGAATAATTGATGAAGCTCGTGGTCGGAATATTGCCTACGGTTGCATTCTTTTGACGAATTGTATTTGATAGCTATTACAACACTTACCTCTAAGGTTTATATGTAGGTACACACTGCAAACTGTACCGCTATTGATTAGTTGAATAGATATTAATTGAATGCCGATATTATCGGTACGAAACGGCAATCATCTATCCCTACAAATCTTGCCGGCGAGGGACAGGGCATTGCCGTTTCCTGACAGATATCAGCAAATTTTGGGTTTCGCAAAGCCTCAACCCAACCTACGAGATATCGCCGTTATTTAATTGGCATTGCTTAGCCTAAAATCGCATCGCCGGATAAACGTTGATAAAGCAGCGCCCCCGTCCAAAATGTCGGTGCAAAGCCTGGATAGCCCGAGGAGGCGTTGCAGAAATAGAAATTGTTGAGGGATGTTTCATGATTTAGCCGATCGACCCCCATGTTGCGGGGCGTCAGGCTGGAACCGTAGGAATTACCGTTAGGACACCAACAGAAGCGCTCGTTAGTCGTCGGACTTCCGGTAATATGAAAGACCATGTGTTTGCGGAAATTCGGAACATAGTGTTTTTCAACTACATCTAAAATCGAGTCCAGAATCTCTTGTTTCTTCTGTCTGTAAGCTTTGCGATCGCTCTCCCAAAGCTGTTTAAAATAGCTGTAATTAGCAACAGTCAGAAATTCCACAATTTGACAATCTTCTGGACAATCCCGCCGCGCTTGGGTCAGTAAAGTTGGAGTTGTAATTGCAAAGCTCGGACGAGAAAAATCATTTTGCTCGTACATTTGAGCAAAGGCTTCATTTAGATCCAAGTGTTCCGAATGAAACGTATTCCACTTGCCAAATCCATACTCTCGGAGCTCGATGTCTTTGACAACGCAGTACACCATGTAGTTAGATGCAGAATACTCATAGTTGAGTTTGCGCCGCACTGTTTTAGAGAACAGTTCCTCTCCAATCATCTTCGCCGCTCTTTTCGGGTCTAGGTTGCAAATTACGGTGTCGCCCGTGAATTCATGGGTTTGATGGGTGGTCAAATCCATCGCTTCAACTCCCGTTACTGTTCTGTTTGTCACCCTAAAATTCGTGACTTCATGGTTTAGTAGAACTTTCCCCCCGTTGGATTCAATGACTTTAACTAAAGAATTGATGACATATTCAAAATGCTGCGTCGGGTAAAATGCACCTTCTTGATAGCCTCTAAACAAGGCAATCCAAGCATAGAAAGAAAGCTGGTTCGGAGGCAGCAAAAAGTCCGGCCATTGCAGGGCTAATAGGGTTTGGGCGGCTTGCGGGAGTTGGAACTTGTCGAAAACGTCCTGAAGCGTGCTGTTGAGGTGTTGGACAGCACAGAATACGTCCCCGAAATTTTTGAGCAATTCAATTGGTTTGACGGGAGGAGCGAGTTTTCTGAGTCCGTTGCCGGTTTTCTCGACTTCGTTGACGAATTGGCGAATTCTCTCGCCCGCTTCGGGAAACAGCGCCGACAATCTGCGGATCAGTTCCTCTGGTTCTGAGGGAATATCGAGCGCATACCCAGGCATTCTCATGTGGTCGTAGCCATTCGGATCGTACCGTTCAAAGGTGACATCTCGATCGAGACCGAGTTTTTTGAGAACTCGATTGACTGTATGTCCTTCGCCGCAGTCCCAAACGTAGTGGAATTGGGCATTAAAGGTGTATTTTTTGGCCATCGTAAAGGTGTGACCAAAGCCTCCGGGATGTTCGTGAGCTTCGAGGATTTGTACGGTTTTGCCGGAGTTTGCCATCAAAGCTCCGAAAACCAGTGCTGATAAACCACTGCCGACGATGAGGTAATCTGTTTTCATGGTAAATTTCCTCGATCGATTGAATCGGGCGATCGTTGTCTCTTTAAACTAACTCTCAATTCTGAGAAAATTCTGAAGTCCAGCAACAATTTTTTGAGGCGCGCTGGGTAAAGTATTGTATTAAAGCCGGATTGCGGTTGCTGTTAAGATTAATTAAGCTATTGTGGATGGAACTTATAGCTGGGGAGGCGGACTGGAAAGCCCGCCCCACAAGGGAAGAAACCGGGTTTATACCTTTGTTCTTAGTCTTAAGGTATAGAGTAGCCTACCTAATTAGGAGTATGTTAATTAGAGGCGCGCTCGCTTATTTGTGCGGCACAATCACATCAAAAAAAGCATCTTCCAAATCATAACCAAACATCTGCGACATCGCCATCAACTTCGATTTACTGGGGATTCCCTGCTGATTCAACCAATCAGTCAACACAAAAATTTTGTTCATCAAAAACATTTCCAAAGCTTCAGGATTGTACTGAATACCTTGGGTTCGGTGAAACTGGTGCGGCACCAACATTGCGGCATAGCGCGCCAATTCTCCTGCTTTCCAATCCAGCAAAAATGGCAGCCAAGGATAACAAGCATCCAAGCGAATAAACCACAGCCGCACTTCGGGAATTTCCGAAATTTCTCGCGGATCTAAGTCTTCGCGCGGATACTCAATTTCAAATTGTAGCTGCTGTTCGTTTTGGGCGATCGCTCCTTCGGCCAGCCACTTTTCAATCACAGTCCGCACCGGAGACAAATCTAAACTGTTTATGCGATCGGCATCTATCGCTATCATAATACTCATAAAATGTCAACCTATGTTAGATTTTAGTTTGCTTCTACCGATGAATCCGGGGGAAAGAGACCCAATTGCTTGATTGTCAACTGGATAGCATTTAGTTATAATACCACCAGCCATAAACATTTTATAGCAGAAGCAAGAACGAAGGAGGAATAAGGAATAAAAAATAAGGAATAAGGCAAATGCAATAAAATCAATGTGTCAGCAATGGAAAATCCCCTAATTACCGAAAAAATTGCTATTAATCATTAATAAATCAACAAATCACCAAAACCGATCCCTATGTAGATCTAGGTGCTCATGCTATCCCAGTTCCCCAAGGTACTCACATTGGTTTAGGTGGATCATTTCACCACAAATAAAAATAAAAAGATATTCAAGATATGGAAAATTTATTATTTAAATTGCCTGAAATTATAGAAAAAATGAAACAGCTTTTTCTGGGAATTCCGACTGAGATTAGATCGGATTTTAGTGATTTAATCATAAAGCAATCTAACATAAATATTGAAACTTTAAAACAAGTGGAATCTATTTTGAAAACAAAACTTCCAGAATCTTTTCAACAAATTATTCTTCAATATGATTGCGGCAACCTAACATTAGGTGGAGTTTGGTTTGGTAATAAGGAAAATTATGCAGAATATCTTGTCAAAAATAATATAAAGCAAGAAACTGTTTTACGTTGGTGGGGAATTGGCGAACGTCCCTATAACTATTTATTAATAGCAGGTTCTGATGGATACGTGATTTTATTAAACACTGAGACTGCACAAATAATGGCTTATGCTAGATGGCAATCTTATCAAGACTCTAAATTAATAGCTTCGGATTTTACTATTTTTTTTCAAGCTGCTGCAACTATATACATACGAAGTAGAACTGGCGACAATAGTAAAGATATATTAATGAAAATTCCTGAAATTGTAGGCTCTACCACAGATAGTGAATTTTGGCATGAAATTATTTAGATGCCCGAAAACCTGAAAACATTATAGATTTTTTGCAAAAGATTGAAGCCAATTTCAAACTGATTCCCTATGCAGGCAAAGAAGATGACTATCTTCAAGAAATGTTACCTAAGATTGAGCTAATGGTACTAGAGCGATGCAATCAACTTTTGAGAACTCCTTAAATAGAAAATTTCCGGGGGATTGAGACGCGGCAGGTTTTGGAGACTTTTGTACGGGAAACTCATGTGCTGGTTGACCTTTATGCAGATGGGGAGGTAATTTCTACTACGGGAGAACATCCTTTCTGGATACCGGATAAAGGGTGGATTGAGGCGAAGGATTTAGTTGTTGGGTCGTTGTTGCAGACTGGAGATGGTCGGGTTGTTGAGGTCGATCGGGTTGAGAAGCGGGAAGGACCGTTTGAGGTTGACAATTTTAATGTTGAGGGTATCCCGACTTACTTTGTCTCGGAGTTGGGGGTGCTGGTTCATAATACTTGTGCTGGAGGTGGAGATCCAATCAGCCTTGATGAAGCCCTTGAAAGAGCTGAGCAGTTTCTGGAACCCGATGTACCAACGCGATTCATTGAAACTCCGACTGGTGTTCAAGCAATTCAAGAGTTTGCAAATACTACGGGTACAAGAGTCACACGACGTGTAGGTTTTGATGTAAATTCTAACACTCCTCATGTACAGCAGTTAGGATCGCATCTTAATCTTCAAACACAGTTTGACGGTGTTATTCAAGGGGGTGCTTTAGCAGATCCTCATATTCCAATTGACCCAACAACAATTACGCCAACAGATTACTAAATAAGGATGCAAGCTATGTATATTTTATTTGATGGTAATTGGAACGAACCAGAAATACAAATATCTGATTCGGCAAGCGGTCTAAGCAAACTGGGAACGCTTTTCCTTGGAATTAGTCAAGATTTAACTATTCATGCAGAGCAAGTAAAGTCCAAGTTTTATCCTGAAAACTTGGAAGCCATTTCAATAAAGTTATTACCAATGGAAAGTCCGGGGGGAAAAAGTTTAATTAAAATTTGTATCACTAATAATCGTCTGATTTTTGAAGGTTCTAAATCTGCTTTTAATATACTGGGTAGGTCATTGGTAAATTTCTTCCCTCATGATAGTAAAAAAGGTGACCATTTTCACCTAGACGATGTGGGAGGAAATTCTTTATTAGCACCTCCTAATTATTCCCTAATATTTGCGTGTACAGGTTAAATTAGTTAGTGTAATTGCTCTACTCGCCAGTACCAACTACCCAAGAGCATCAAATTTTAACTATCGCAATCCTAAATGAGTCATAAATTTTTTACCCACCCCAACCCTCCCCGAAGCCGCGGGGAGGGAGTAAGAAATTCACAAATGATTTAGGATTGCTATATCTACAAGCTCAAAGCATAAGATTTATAATCCGATGCACTTTTAAAACTCCCCCGCGACGGCATCAACATCGTCGCTCAATCGAACGCCATCACCTTCATCGAATCTCTGAGCGCACAACCTTTAGAAGACACCAAAATTCCCGCTGTTATCCGCAAATACTTTGAAGCACTACCCCGCACAGACTACCAAACTTTAAGCATCTATCCCACAAGCTTCGTCACCTTTGAAGAGAGAGATGAAAATGCAGCCTCGGAGTACATTACCTCGGCTTTACTCTCGAAGGACACTTGGTCTGATGTTGGGAAAACTCCGGTAAAAGCTGCTGTTAATTTAGTCTACGCCTGGGAACGGGGAGAACCCTAATTGAGCGTTACCGAAGCTTTGTTGCAGCTACAAGATGCCGACCAAACTCCGGGTTTATGAAGTACAGTTTAATTTTCCTGTTAATATACTGGCTTTAGTGTACTCTATAACCTAGAATATCCTGTAAATAATTACCCATTTTTCCCAAACTTGCTATCCTGCAAAGAATTACCAATCCCCTGGATAATTCCCCGCCCTATCAAACCAATTCCCCGCCCTATAACCTGAGTTAAAACGTAAACAACGCCAGCACCCAACAGCGAAATAACTGCGCGAACTCTAGGTGCGATCGCATCCCTGGTTTCCAGCAGCAAAGTCAAGGCTAACTGCCACCCAGACAACTGTGCTAACTCCAGATTTCTCGGAGCATAAATAGAAATTTTCTTAATTCCCGAATCGCCCAAAACAAAGAGCCCAAACCTGCTTTCAAAAATAGCTTTCGGTTCCACAAAATATCTATCCCAGCTATATCTCCACGACAACTCATTCCGAAATCTCTCAATTTCTCGCGTCGAAATCAACTTACCATCGTAAAAAATTTGCTTGATTTCTTCAATATTTGCCAAATTATTTAGTAGAGGCTGTACAACTCCGCTAGCAACTTGAATTGCCAAATTTTCCAACAAAGCTTCAGCTCGCTGCATCGCTTCCGGGCTGCCAGCAACACAAGAAATATTGTCAACTGTTAGAGGAATTTCAAATAGCAAATGTGCAAATAAATCAACTGTCATCGGTATTTTATCAAGGATTTGTGCTGCAACTACATCAGCATCTGCCAGCAGCATCGGCACAACTTCTACAGCGCTGCCTGCCAAGATATCAGCAGCGCTTTCCCCTTGACTTTCTGCCAGTTTCAAGCTTGTTTGACTGTCATCAAAAACCAGATTTTCTCCCGTTTGCAGTGTATAGTATCTGCCAAAAAAATCTATGATTGTCGCCTGCCACAAATCCCGTAAAATAGCAGGCATTTTTTGCGACAATTGAGTTTGCTGCACTTGCGAAAAGCGCAATTCTTCCAGCAAATCCTTTAACTTCCGCAGGATGGAACTCATCAATTCACGCTTTTTGGGCGATCGCAAAATATCGATTTCCAAAGGCAAGCCAGTCAAATTCACCAAATCAAACTGCAATTTAGCTGCCGCCGAGTCAAACAAGCTACCTTGCCAATTAGTTGCAACCACCAAAGATCCCGCCAAAACTTGGGACTTCGCTAATTGCGATTGAGAATTCTTTAACAAATTCTCGCCTCTAATTTCTTCTTTCTCCCCTCTGCCTTCTTTCCTCTGCTTTCTGCCTTCTGCCTTCTCCCCTTTCCCTTCAAATAATAACTGACTGACTATCCAGCGAGCTGCGAGCAATTCCCTGCGGCGCCCGCTGAGTACAACCCCATCTAAAATAGAGGGCAAATCTGTCGGTTCGGCGGATCTGATCTCTTGCAAATCAGCTTGAACAACCGCCAAAGTTGCATCTATTTCGCGCAGTCCAGAGAGGCACAAATGAGCCAGCATTTTTTTGTGTACTGGCGTATCAACTGTCGAATTCTCTGCATTTTTATCTACAATTACTGCGGATTTTTCTACTGTTTGAACCACCGCTGCGTTTAGTTCTATTTCCGAGTTAGCTCTCGCATCCGGCGCCCAATAAGTGCAACCAGACGCCACAGCGCGAATAGCTTCGATTGTCAGGGAAATATCTCTACCTTTAGGACAATAGCCATTCGCGCCCGTCGCCTGTAACTCCGCCAACAGATCCGGTGTCAGCTGCCCGCCTAGCAGCAACAGAGGCAGGTTGGGGTACAAACTTTTGAGTTGGCGACAAAATGCCACCGCCTCTATTTGACCCGATCGCAAATTTAGGGTCTCAACAGCCAAAATTACCAAATCTGCGGGCTTCTTGGCTGCTCCAGAGTCGAGCGAGCGAGTTTCTAGAACTCGCAAAGCCTCGGTTGGGGTTGAAACCTCTGCAACAACTTGCAAGTCTGGATACTGCTCGCAAGCGATTCGCAGCCCCAGCCGGAAAATGGGGTCGCCTTCGATCGTCAGCACTTGGAAATTACTCACTTGATTTTAGTTTTGAGATTTTAGAGAGCGATCGCGCGAAAACCCAATTACTCCGGGAGCAAATTAGCATCAGGAGGCCCAACCGATTCAGGAATCGAGGGTGGCGCCGGTTCTGGAGCTGGAGCCGGAGGAGCCGGTTCCGGAGCCGGGGCCGGCGCCTCTTCTCTCGCGGGTGGATAGTAAGGTTCCGGCTCCGGAGCGGGTGGATAGTAAGGTTCCGGTTCCGGCTCTCTCGCAGGCGGATAGTAAGGTTCCGGCTCCGGAGCGGGTGGATAGTAAGGTTCCGGTTCCGGCTCTCTCGCAGGCGGATAGTAAGGTTCTGGCTCTGGCGCGTACTCCTCCTGTCGCGGAGCTGGCGCGTACTCCTCTGCTGGAGCTGGCGCGTACTCCTCTGCTGGAGCTGGCGCGTACTCGCGAGCGGGCTCCGGCGCGTACTCGCGAGCGGGTTCCGGCGGGGGCGCACTGTTGGCTCTGAGTTCAGCACTCCAGCGCCCGATCGCACCTGCCGCCTCTGAATACAGCGCCCTACCGTAACCGATTTGGGAAGCAGTATCGATCGCCGCTCCTAGACTGCCTTGAGATGCCAATTCCGCAGCGCGATCTAGAATCGGTCTGTCTTGAGCCACTTGCAGTTCGCTCACCCACTGATAGACATTATCCTGAGCTTTCGCGTACAAAATCCTACCGCTCTTAATTGCCGAAGCTTTTTCAATAGCAGCACTAAGTTTTCCTTGCTTCGCCAGGGCGATCGCTTCATCCAAAAAAGGCTGATCTTGAATAACTTCTATGCGTTTCGTCCACTCAGCCAAGAGAGTTTGCGCTTCTATTCTGCGGGGCCGGTTTTGAGCAACCAGGACTAACTGAGCCATGCCGCCCTTGAGTCCTTCAACCGTTTGCGTTTCTGCCAACTGCTTCGCCAGAGTCAGAAAAGATTGGTCTTCTATCCGCTGAATTTCTCGGCGCCAAGCAGCCACCAAAGTTTGAGCGTGAATCCGCCGCGGCTGATTGATTCCGATAGTTTGCGCTTGCTCGATCGCGAGTCCAAACGTCCCTATGTGACCGAAACTCGCGATCGTGCTGGCCACTTGCAGACGCAGCAAATCTTGAAACTGCACCTGCAAACTTTCAATTTGAACTTGAGCTTGCTTATACAGAGGGCGACCCGGAGCTATTTGGCTCGCCGCCCCCTTCCCTTCCAGCAAGCTAAAAATGTGTTGCGGCAGCGGAGTTGATATCGACTGGTTCCACGTCACTGCCTGAGCCCTACCCAACTGCATCAAATCTTGAGCTTCCGCAAACAGCGGGGAATCCTGCGGCACAACTGAAGCAGCCTCGATCGCCCCCGGCAAATCTTTCGCCCCCAACCGCTTAGTCGCCATTGCCAGCAAAGTCCGGCTCCAGCCCTCAATTTCCTTCTCAGCTTTAGCGCGGGCAAAAAGCTGCGAGTCTATTTTTCGAGCTAGGACGATCGCCTCAGCGAACTTTTGCGGAGTCTCGTCCTTCGCCAAATCTCTAGCCTCTTGCAAGCGCTGCCAGCCGTTTCTTTCCAAAGAAATCTGCCCTATCAGCTCGTTGTAACGCTTCTGACTCCAGAAAATATTTTCCAGCTTGAACAAAGCTTGAGCATAATCCCAAGCCTTCCTTAAATCCTCACTTTTCAAAGCTGCTAGGGCTGTATCGTAGAGTTTTTGGCCCTCCTGCCAATTTTTTTCCCAAGCAGTCACAGCCTCTTCTACTTCGGGGTAAGACCGACTGGTTTTCGGAATTTTCGCCACAATCTCCAGAGCACCTTTCAAATCGCCCCTCTCAATTTTTGCCCTGGCAAATCCCAGAATGGCCTTCGACCATTCCCCTATCAAATGTTGACCTTGCGAGTATAGCGGATGTTCTTTCGGCCAAGCCTGCACCAATGCCATTGCCGATTCTAGCTGTTCTAGCTTGCCCGACTTAGCAGCTTGCTGAGCGCAGTAAAGTCGCTCTCCGTCCGCCGCCAGCGGCGACAGTTGCTGGCAATTGGGCGGTGGAGGCATCGTCAGCAACCACAGAAATGCAGCGGCCCCCGTTACTCCAAATCCCACCAGGAGACTCAGCCAGATAAGCTGCCACTGCCAAAAAGTTCTTTTTCCTTCGGTCGGCGCAGCCGTTACGAAGGAACTCGCATCGCCTGTCGCCTCTGCACTGAACTGTGCCGTCGGTTTAGGGGATGGGTTGTATTGCGGTGGTGTGTGGAATTGGTCAGATTGTCGTCTCGCCATTACTTCAGCCTGTCCTGTAATGCGCTCTAGAATGTGACACTCCTACATCAAATCTATAGATTGTGATGTGGGCTTCTGACTCCTGTTAAGGAGATCGAGAACTTCCTTCAAGGTACTGGCAATCTTTCCCTCTACGGCGTTTTATAGTGAGGTTTGTGTCTGGCCCCACTGGTTGCTTCCGAGTATTTTATGCTCTCGAAGCACGTAAATCATACCAGTTATCAAACATTTATTGACATATTCCGGGGCAGTTTAGCAGAAAAAACAGTATAAAGCCCGTCAGTCTAGCAATTTTAGATTTTAGATTTTAGATTTTAGATTTTAGAATTGACTCTGCACATGAATTGTGGGAGGGATTCAACTAAGCTCTCATATTAAATCCGGGTCAGAATTTTCCTGACCAGACTCAGCAGTTTAAACCGCCCAGCAATAATTTTAGATTTTAGATTTTAGATTTTAGATTTTAGAATTGACTCTGCACATGAATTGTGGGAGGGATTCAACTAAG
>NZ_JAUBUY010000092.1:0-10527 GCF_036705565.1 Microcoleus sp. AT8-B5 | reverse complement strand
GTCCCGCCCGTCCAAAAAGGACGGGCGGGACGCCCATCCCACAATAACAATTAAAATTGTAAGTTATTTAATTCGCGCTCCAAATGAGCGTTTCACGGAGTGATAATCGCTTTGGGCTACATACATATTTGGCCACTCATCTACTTATTTAGGAATAGGTTTTTCCCGAAATTGTGCGTGGGATATCAACATATAATACTTATAATGACTAATCACAATTTAGTAAAAAAGTCAATACAGTTTCATCAATTCCCTTTAGTTTCAAAGGCTTATATTTAACAATGCGATTTTCCTCCACATAATCTGCAACCGCCGCCGAAATTAGCACCGTGTTTGGTTCCGTCACCTCTTGCAAGCGGGCGGCAATATTCACGCTCGGCCCGATCGCAGTATAATCCGATCGATCGGGGCCGCCAAACATCCCCACCACCGCAGTACCCTGGTGAATTCCGCAGCGAAACCGCACCGGAGGGACGCCATTTTCCCCAACAATTCCCTGCTCCAACCAGCCCTTGTTAAGCTCCTTGAGAGCTCCCAGCATTTGCCCCGCAGCAGCCACAGCGCGGCGTACTTGCTCATTAGGCGTTAATTCCTCCGGCGCGCCAAAGAAAGCCATTACCGCATCTCCAACAAACTTGTCCACCGTACCGCCACTGTCAAAAATAGCCTTAGTCATTGCCGCCAAATATTCATTTAACAGCTCAGCTACCCGGCGCGATCGCAGCGTATTTGCCATTTGAGTAAAACCGACAATATCGCTAAACAAAATAGTAATCAATCGCGGTTCCGGGCGCAAATCCAAGGCCAAATCTCCAGCCGCTGCGGCCTTCACCATCGCCGGCGGCAAAAATCGGCGCAGCACCGACTCAGTTAAATAACTGTTCAACTGCTGCACTCGCCGCTCGTTTTGTTTGAGGGCGATCAAATTCCGCACTTCCGCCAACAATTCTCGATCGTTAAAAGGCTTGGACAAATAAGCATCCGCACCCCGTTCTACTCCTTCAATTCGAGTATCTTCGTCGGCTTTAGCAGTCAGCAAAATTGCCGGAGTTCCCTGCAATTCCTCATCTTCTCGAATCATCTTAATCAAATCCAAGCCCGAAATCAAAGGCATCATCAAATCCGTTATAATTAAATTAGGGCGACGTTTTTTAGCCACGGCAAATCCTTCTTCTCCGTTGCGGGCGAGCAAAACTGCAAAGCCGGCATCTCGGAGAATTGCTGACACATAAAAGCGCAAATCTGGATTGTCGTCCACCACCAAAACCGTTCCCACTGCTGTTTCCGATCGGACAGGTTGGAGCGACTCAAAGTTATGATTTTCAGCCTCATTTTCTGATAAATCCGCCTCCACATCGGCCAGTTCCACCGCAGCTTTCGATGAGTGAAACTCCGCAGGTATTTCTAGTACCTGTTCCGGGGGCAAGTGCGTCGAACCAAAGTGCAGCCAAACGGTAAAAGTAGTACCTTCGCCGTAAACTGACTCAACTGAAATTTGACCGCCGTGGAGTTCGACTAATTCTTTGACAAGTGCCAAACCTAAACCGCTGCCTTCGTAGGAACGACTAGCTGAACCTTCGGCTTGGTGAAATCGCTCGAATAAATAGGGAATTTGTTCGGTGCGAATGCCGATACCCGTGTCTTTTACTTGCAACAAACAGTGAGCGCCGGCAGATTCAACTTTCAGGGTGATAGTTCCGCCTTCTGGGGTGAATTTAACAGCATTTGATAGCAGGTTGTAAATAACTTTGTCAAATCTTTCCAAGTCCAAATAAAGTAAAGGACATTCTTGCAGTTGGGTAATTAAGTGCAGTCCTTTTTTCTCGCAGTAGGCGCGGAACGACTCTGCGGTAGAGTAACAGAAACCGACCAAATCGCAGGGGCGAAAACTCGGCTGCATCCGTCCGGCATCTAGCCGCTGCAAGTCCAGCAGTTGATTTACCAAGCGCAGGAGGCGGCGGGAATTACGCAAAGCGATTACGGCTTGTTCGTAGGGTAAGTCTTCTTTACGCCTGCAAGCTGATTCCAGAGGGCCGATAGTTAGAGTTAGAGGCGTGCGGAACTCGTGGGAGATATTTTGGAAAAATTCGGTTTTGAGCCGATCGGCTTCCAGAAGCCGTTCTGCCTGCTGTCTGGTAGTCTGGTAGAGGCGCGACTGCTGCACGGCTAGAGCAGCTTGAGTTGCGACTATTTGGGCCAGGTCAATATCTGAGATGTTCCAGCGGCGGATGCTGTGATTTTGGCGCAGCGAAATGCTGCCGATGATTTTGCCTTCTGAGAGCAAGGGAACGACTAACAGGGCGCGGGCTGGCGATCGAACTTGCAGTTCTGTAACATTTAATTCGGGGTGTTCGTCGAGGTCTTCGATCGCCACCGGCTCTTTTGATACCATAACTTGCAACAACAGCGGATTGCCCCGAATCGGCACCAAAGACTGTGGCAAAGAAGGATGGGCAAAAACCCAGGCGCGAGTGTTAGCAGCAGCATCACCAGAATCCGTCTCGTAGCCCAGAGGGTTCGCAACTAGCTCTGGATTATCAAGAAAACCCTGTTCTACAGCCACGGTATCCCTATCTGTGTCGTATAGCCCCACGCATTGGACGTATTCATCATCTTCTGTCCACAGAGATAGGGCGCAGCCGTCAACTTGCAAAGCTTGGCCGAGTTGTTGAGTAATGGCTGCAAAAATATTTTGGGGATCGAGACTCGATCGAATTGCCGTAGTAATAGTATTGACTAAGGCCTCGCGCTTGGCCAGCGCCCGCACCTGTTCGTAAGCCCGGGCTTGAGAAAGCGCCAAAGCCGCTTGGTCTGCCACCGTAATTACCAACTGTACCTCGTGGTCTTGCCACTGGCGCGGTTCCTCAAACTGATGCAGCGCCAAGACTGCCATCAGTTCGATTTTGTAAAATAGCGGTACGATCAAGCTGGATCGAATATTCGCAGCTTCGTAAGCCTGCTTTCGCTGTGGATTATCCCAGTTTAAAACTCGATCGTCAGTTTGGGCATCTTGAATCACCTCCACATCCAGAGTTTCCCAAACCAAATCCGGCAGCAAATCCGGGGAGAGTTCGGCAGCAGAAGCATCACCGGGCGTGACTTCCTCATCGCCCCCCACACCTTTAGTTTCTGCCTTCTGGTAAACGAACCACTCATCGGCCACCCGGCCGTCTTGGAACGGCCGCAGCAGACAGCAACTCACCTCAAACATCTGCCCGACAGTTTCCACAATTCTTTGCAGCATTTGCTGGTAATTGGGAGCCGATCGGATAGTATTGGTAACGGCATAAAGCAGCGATTCTTGGCTCAAAGCACGGCGCAGTTCATTGGTGCGCGTTTTCAGAAGATTGTGAGTCTCAACAGCTTGACTAACAAGATTGATCAGCTCTTGAGCATCCCAAGGCTTGGTAACGTATTTGAATACTTTGCCAGCGTTAATAGCTTCTACTAAATCTTCAACATCCGTATAGCCAGTTAAAATAATCCGGATCACGTCGGGGTATTGAGCCGCCGTCAGGCTGAGAAACTCCGTACCGCTCATTTTTGGCATTCGCTGGTCAGAGATAATCACTGCTACTTCTCCCTCTTTTGCCAAAATTTCGAGAGCAGCGGGGCCAGATTCGGCTCTGAGCACTTTATAGTCTCGATGGAAGGTGCGGTAAAGCAAGTCGAGGTTATCCGGTTCGTCATCGACTATCAGAATTTTTAGCTTAGGATTTTCTTGGGAATTCATGCACCGTTCTCCTGTGCCCCGGGGCTGTTCGATTTAATAAGTCTGATTAAAGGAAGAATTCGCCGATTTAAATTGCTGAAGTCATACCATTTTCGATTTTCTATCTTCGATTTTCGATTGCGAATGACTCCTGACATAAGGATTGGGAGTTTGCCTAGGTCGCCATTATTTTGGGAAAATGGTATCACAATAATTCGTGAATATGAATTTGTTGTAAGTATGCCGAGGCAAGCATCAACCTTGATTTTTGATGTCTGGGTTTTCAATTCGGAATTCTTCTGAGCCACAGTTATCTGTCGTGCACCCCAATTTTATTATTCAATGATATTCACATAAACTCGTCTCCAGATAAATTTCTTTCACCCCTTACCTTGAGGCAGCCGGAGATCAAACACAAATCTGGCTATTTTAACTGCCGTCTGGATATCTCAGAATACAGAGGAATAACCGTCTTGATTGTGAGTTGATTAGCCAAATTTATGTTTGCTCCTGCCTCCTGGGAATATTTTATTTGGTATGTGAAAGCTGCCTGCAGCAAAATACTATAGACAACCAACATCTTCGCCTGTGTTTTTTCCCACAAGTAATAGCAACTTTAACAGTCAGCCAAGGATAGCGACCACCATCGGGCCCTGAACCCCTGACTGATATTCGGGGGTGGCCCACAGACCACAGAGGTGTCTGTGGGAGTGACGCAATTGCTGTACCATTTTAGTTAGACTTGCACTTTTTTCCCCGATATCGGCATTTTTTGTGCGTCCTGCAGGCCAACGCCCAAGCTAATTACTGCGGCGAAACACCGCAAGTTTGAGCATCCATCTGTTAATCTTAGCTAGGGATGTACTCTGTGGAAACCGATCGGTCGATTTTAGATTTTAGATTTTAGATTTTAGATTTACTCCACAGATGAATCGGGGAGCTTGAACTAGGGTCTAAAATTTTGATCTCTCCACGACGAGTGTCGGTGGCTTGTATCTGTTTTTGGGCAGGGTCAATCAGCTCGATCGAGGTTTTGAAGGTCTCGCGCGCAGCAGAGTATCGAACCGACGGGGAAAACCCCTGCAGACTGTTTCCAGGCATCCAAATTTAAATTGGACGTTGGAAAAGTACCAAGTAGCTCAACAGGTAAGGCCGGTTCGATTGGGGACGGGCGATGGATAGCCCAGAACTGCTGAAAGCTGGGGTGCCAGGCCGGGGGGCGGCGGGGAACATCCGACGCGCCAGCGATCCCAGTGTTAGTATGGTCAGTCGTTGAGTTTTTCAACTACCGCTTGACGGATAAATTATATTCGATCGGGTATTTCAATAAGCAGAGAGCGGTAGGATTTCGGGAACCTGACGTTAAAACCTTTGTGATTGTTTTTAATACCTTGCCCGCTAAGCTGTCGCGCATTTAATTTGTAAGCTACCGTTTACTTAAACTCTTGTGAGGCCGGCCGAAAGCCAGGGATCGAGCTTCAATTTAAAGGCAAAATAGCTGAGCCATAAATCTAGTATTAGGGGATGAGTTTTATTTTTTCATAACTAGAGTATTAAATGCTAAAAATTTTCCATTTACCTCAAATGCTACTTAAAGTCCATCGCCAAAAAATGTAATTTAATCTGGCTAATAAACTATGCCTATAAGTTACGTTATAAGAGCAGTATAACATCAGTGAATTTTCTAAGAGGGTAGCTTAGAAACCCGCGTAAAAAAAATTAATATAGTGGCCTGGCATTGTGAATCCTTCATTTTTTTCCTCACCATCTCACCAACAACAAACTCCCGGACTTTCTGGTTTTTCGATCCGAGTCGCTGCGCCCAACGACTTAACGCAGCTAGCGGATATTTTAGCCATGAGCTTTCACTCTCGCGAGGGGTTTGTAGAATGGGTGTATCCAGTGTTGCGTTTGGGCATTTACGAAGATTTAAAAAATCGACTGCGTTCTAAAGCAGAACATTACATTTGTCTGGTTGCTGAGCTAGTCTCGCGCGAGGAGGGAACGCAGAATTATCGATCGCACCGAGCTCAGCGCATAACAGGAACAGTAGAAATGGCTTTACGTTCTCGCTTTCCTTGGCAAATCCCTAATTCCGACTATCCTTATTTGTCGAATTTAGCCGTTCACCCGGAGTACCGGCGGCAAGGGGTTGCTCAACAATTGCTCAGCAACTGCGAGGAGACAGCCAAAGAATGGGGATTTTCTGAGATTTACCTCCACGTTTTGGAAAATAATCACCCGGCGCGACAGTTGTACTATCAAGCCGGCTATCGCTTGCAACAGGTGGATTGGAATTGGACTGGTTGGCTGTTGGGCCAGCCGCGCCGCCTGTTTTTACGCAAGCAGATTCCGCTATCCTAAGCTAAGTATTTGAATTGATTATGGAGAATTGGAGCTTCGCCAAGAAAAAGGAAAAAATAGCTATCCGTGTATCTTTTACTTCCAAATTGTGAATCAATGGAATGGCAATGGGGAATTAGTGATAAATTTTAGTTGGCTCTTAAGCCCGATCGCGCAACACAATAAAATTAGGAATGAGAATTAAATAACTTCCACTCTTGAAAGTGGGATGGGCCTAAGAGCCCGTCCTTTTTGGACGGGCTCTTAGGCCCATCCCACAACAGTCATGAAAAGTGGATTTTATTTAATTCTCATCCCTTATCGGCCTGTATCAGCGGTAAAAAAAGAGAATTTCTTCACCGCAGATGACAATAGATTCACGCCGATAAAAATAAGAGATTTATGAATAATCCCCAGGCTAACCGATTTGATGTTATACCAAATCAGGCTTGAATACACATTTATTTTTTAGCATTTTAGAGAGGGACAAAAGGCAACTGTAAGAGCGATGTCAAGGGCCGATCGCTACAAAGTTTCTAACCCGGATTGAGTATTGTGAGGAACGCCACAGAAGTTCTAATCTGCTGTGGCGTTTTGTTCGCCAGAACAGGAGACTTTCGCCGCCAATTCTAGAGCTCAGAGAGATTTGGTAGGAAATCCGAGGAGCCGATCGCCCCGTTAACCCCAACCAGATTTGCTAGAACCCGATCGGTTCCTGCTACTTGCAGCAACGTACCGTTCGGAGTGGCGCTAAATTGCAACTGCTGGAAACTCAGGCCGTCGGTCAAAACCAACTTATCGACGCCTACCTCGAAGTTAATGACAGTATCAATGCCGCCATCAGCACTCAACACATATCGATCGCTCCCCATACCTCCAATTAAAGTATCCTCGCCCAAGTCGCCAAACAGCCAGTCATCTCCAGATCCCCCATTGAGAATGTCGTTATCTTTACCACCAATCAGAGTATCGCTGCCAGCATCTCCGTTGATAGTATCTTGGCCTTCATTACCGTAGAGCAAGTCATCGCCGTCACCGCCGTTGACGCAGTCTTGCTGGCCGTTTGCCCGCACCGAGACACCCCGGTTATCAGCACGATCGCCATAGATAGTATCGTTGCCCTCGCCACCGCAGAGTTCATCGCTGCCGTCACCGCCGTAAATCGAGTCGTCACCCCGATCTCCGTGTATGAGGTCGTTAGCTTTACCGCCGTAAATCAAATCGTTGTCTTCACCGCCACTGATGGTATCGTCACCCTCATCGCCGAACAGCACATCAGCACCGAGGCCACCAAAGAGCAAGTCTTGGCCGCCAGCATCTTGAGCTCGACTTCGAGCACCACCGTACATGGTGTCGTCGCCACTGTCACCAACCAGCGTATCAGAGCCAAGTTCGCCCCAAATCAGGTCATGATCTTTGCCACCCCAAACACAATCATTGCCTTTACCTGCTTGCACCGTATCATTACCATGGCCGCCGCCGATGATGTCATTGCCACTGCCACCAAAGAGCAAGTCTTGTTCCCCGATATCCCCGATGGACTGGGAACTGCCACTGTCACCGAGCAAAGTATCGGCTCCTTCGCCACCGTAGAGAGTATCGGAGCCTAATTGACCGTAGATCAGGTCATTGCCTTTACCTCCGTAAGCGCGATCGTTATCTTTGCCTGCAACCAGCGTATCGTCGTCTTGTTGGCCGTGGAGGAAGTCGTCACCGAAGCCTCCGTAAAGCAAGTCGCGTCCCTGGGAGTCGCTGGCCCTTTGGTCGCGGATTCCCCCAAACAAGCTGTCGGAGCCGATGCCACCAAACAACGTATCGGAGCCGAGTTCGCCCCAAATCAGGTCATTTTCTTTACCTCCAAGGGCAATATCGTCACCTTTGCCGGTATGGATGGTATCGTCGCCCTCGTTGCCGTTAATGAGGTCTGCACCCTCGCCTCCGAAGATCAAATCGCGAGCATCGTCAGGACTCTGGGAGTTGTTCTCCCCGGTGTCTCCGAGAATCGTATCGGCACCTCGATCTCCAAACAGAGTGTCCGAGCCTAAGTCGCCGGCAATCCAGTCGTTTTGTTTGCCTGCAAATACGATATCGTTGCCCTCGTCTCCGTAAACAATATCGGTGTCAATGCCCCCAAAAATCGTGTCATTGTCTTCGTTTCCGTAAATTTCGTCCGCGCCGTCTTCACCTAAAAGCAGGTCATTACCTTCAAAACCGACAATTTTTTGGTTGCCTTTGGTGTCTACGATCAAGTCATCGCCGTCGGTTCCTTTGGTGGTTTGTCCCTCGGAAAATTGTGAAATAGGCCCGACAAATCCAACTGCAGGTGGTTGCGGCGGGGGCGCAAAGTTAATTCCCGGTTTTTCAATAATGGGCTGACACAAACAGTCGGTATCTGTTTCCCCGATCGGATTTGAGACGATCGGCGTGGGGGGCGTTGGTGTGGGAGTGGGCCCATCCGCCCCCAAGATAGCGACAAAAGTAGCGGGAGCGGGACTGATGGCACCGCTGTTGTCTGTGGCGCTATAGGTGAAAGTGGCTCCTGTAAAGTTGCCTGTGGCTTGCAAAAATAGTTGCTGTAACTGTTCTGGCGTCAGGACTTGACCTAGTGTGACGGGTACACCCCCGTTGGCTGGATCTCCTAAAAACAGGACTGCTTGGTCTGGTGAGGGCAGGCTGTTGATGGTGTAAGAGACGATCGACCCGTCGGGGTCACTTCCTCCCAATCCTGTGACTAACTGGCTGCTGTTGGGCGCGAGGCGGGAGTTGGCATTGTTGGCTAAGGGCGGTTGGTTGTCAGTTGGAAGTATGGCCGCGACAGTAGCGACAGCGGGACTGGATGCGCCGCTGTTGTCTGTGGCGCTATAGGTGAAAGTGGCTCCTGTAAAGTTGCCTGTGGCTTGCAAAAATAGTTGCTGTAACTGTTCTGGCGTCAGGACTTGACCGGGTGTGACTGGTACGCCCCCGTTGGCTGGATCTCCTAAAAACAGGACTGCTTGGTCTGCAGGAGGCAGGCTGTTGATGGTGTAAGAGACGATCGACCCGTCGGGGTCACTTCCTCCCAATCCTGTGACTAACTGGCTGCTGTTGGGGCCGAGGCGGGAGTTGGCATTGTTGGCAACTGGCGGTTGGTTGTCAGTTGGAGTTGGAGTTGTGGGAGTTGTGGGAGTTGGCACTATCAGTCCATCCACAGTAGCCGTAGCAGGGGGACTGATAGCACCCCTGTTGTCTGTGGCGCTGTAGGTGAAATTGGTTCCTGTAAAGTTGCCCGTTGTGAAGAAAAACAGTTGCTGCAACTGTTGAGGAGTCAGGACTTGGCCTGGTGTCACTGGTACGCCGCCCAAAGCTGGATCTCCTAAAAATAGGACTGCTTGGTCTGCTGGGGGCAGGCTGTTGATGGTGTAAGAGACGATCGACCCGTCGGGGTCACTTCCTCCCAATCCTGTGACTAACCTGCTGCTGTTGGGCCCAAGGCGGGAGTTGGTATTGTTGGCCAATGGCGGTTGGTTGTCAGTTGGAGTTGGAGTTGGAGTTGTTGGAGTCGGTGTGGGATTTGTTGGAGTTGGAGTCGGTGTGGGATTGGGGGAAACCGGCCGCAAGATAGCCGCGACAGTAGCGACAGCGGGACTGGTGGCGCCCCTGTTGTCTGTGGCGCTGTAGGTGAAATTTGCTCCTGTAAAGTTGCCTGTTGTGGAGAAAAATAGTTGCTGTAACTGTGCTGGAGTCAGGACTTGACCGGGTGTCACTGGTACGCCACCGTTGGCTGGATCTCCTAAAAACAGGACTGCTTGGTCTGGTGAGGGCAGGCTGTTGATGGTGTAAGAGGCGATCGACCCGTCGGGGTCACTTCCTCCCAATCCTGTGACTAACTGGCTGCTGTTGGGCGCGAGGCGGGAGTTGGCATTGTTGGCTAAGGGCGGTTGGTTGTCAGTTGGAAGTATGGCCGCGACAGTAGCGGTAGCGGGACTGGTTGCGCCACTGTTGTCTGTGGCGCTGTAGGTGAAATTTGCTCCTGTAAAGTTGCCCGTGGCTTGGAAAAATAGTTGCTGCAACTGTGCTGGCGTCAGGACTTGGCCGGGTGTCACTGGTACGCCACCGTTGGCGGGATCTCCTAAAAACAGGACTGCTTGGTCTGCTGGGGGCAGGCTGTTGATGGTGTAAGAGGCGATCGACCCGTCGGGGTCACTTCCTCCCAATCCTGTGACTAACTGGCTGCTGTTGGGCGCGAGGCGGGAGTTGGCATTGTTGGCTAAGGGCGGTTGGTTGTTAGTTGGAGTTGGAGTCGGTGTGGGAGTTTGCCCATCCGGCCGCAAGATAGCCGCGACAGTAGCGACAGCGGGACTGGTGGCGCCCCTGTTGTCTGTGGCGCTGTAGGTGAAATTTGCTCCTGTAAAGTTGCCTGTTGTGGAGAAAAATAGTTGCTGTAACTGTGCTGGAGTCAGGACTTGACCGGGTGTCACTGGTACGCCACCGTT
>NZ_JAUBUY010000010.1:0-158550 GCF_036705565.1 Microcoleus sp. AT8-B5 | reverse complement strand
AATAGCGGTGAATCCAGGGCTGAGAACGTTGACGACGCATAGTATTTTTGACCTCAAAATGTATGTTTCAATTGTGGCGTAAGGTGGGCAATGCCCACCCTGCGAACACTCTATTTCAAAACTCTAGTCGCATTGAAAATAGCTGCTAAAGCCACCCCAACATCCGCAAAAACTGCCTCCCACATTGTAGCTAACCCAAAAGCACCGAAAGCAATAAATATGCCTTTGACTAACATGGCAAAAATGATATTTTGCCAAACAATATTGTGAGTCTTTCGGGCAATCTGAATAGCTTCAGCCACTTTGGACGGTGCATCTGCCATAATCACAACATCGGCAGTTTCGATCGCCGCATCCGAACCCAAACCCCCCATCGCTATGCCCACATCAGCTCTCGCAAGAACGGGTGCATCATTAATTCCGTCCCCCACAAAGACAATTTTATCGCCTTTTTTAGATTGATCGATCAGTTTTTCGATCGCCTCGACTTTTCCTTCGGGTAATAACTCGGCTAAATAGGAATCTAAACCGAGCTTTCTCGCAACACTATCGGCTACAGCTTGATTATCTCCTGTGAGCATCACGATTCGCTCAACACCTAATTTTTTGAGGTCGCGAATAGCCTGTACTGCGTCTTCCTTAAGCTCGTCAGCAATCAAAATATAGCCAGCGTAGCGGTTGTCTACCGCTAAATGCACGACAGTACCTTCAGCATTGCAGAGATCGTGAGGGATATTTTCTCGGTGCAGCAAACGGTCATTTCCCGCCAGCACAATTTGATTATTTAATTTGGCTCGAATGCCGTGTCCCGCTATTTCTTCGTAATCTTTCACATCCGATGAATCTATATTTCCGCCGTAAGCTTCCATAATAGATTTCGCGACTGGGTGATTTGATTGAGATTCTACTTTAGCCGCTATTGTCATCAACTCTGTTTGGGCAAAACCATTTCTAGGCACAATTTGTGCTACTTTAAAAACTCCTTTTGTCAAAGTTCCTGTTTTGTCCAAAACAACTGTCTTGACTGCTGTCAGGGTATCTAAAAAAGTCGAGCCTTTAACCAAAATACCGCGCTTGGCTGCACCGCCAATTCCCCCAAAGTATCCCAGAGGAATGCTAATCACCAATCCGCAAGGACAGGAAATAACTAACAAGACTAGGGCGCGGTAAACCCATAAAAATCTGTCTGCATTAGTTGCTCCTGAAATGAACAAAGGCGGAATTAAAGCTACTGCTAGCGATGCAAATACTACAAACGGCGTGTAGTAACTGGCAAATTTGGTGATGAATTTCTCAGTTTCAGCTTTTTTGCTTCTGGCATTTTCTACTAATTCCAGAATTCGGGAGATTGAAGATTCACCAAAGAGTTTGGTCACTTTGACGGTGAGAACTCCTGTCTGGTTAATTGTTCCTGCTAAAACTGTTTCTCCAGCTTTCACGGTTCGAGGTACTGATTCTCCAGTTAGTGCAGATGTGTCAATTTGAGAATTGCCGTCTATAATTTCACCGTCTAAGGGGATTTTTTCTCCGGGTTTGACGAGGATGATATCGCCGACGGCTACGGTTTCGGGCGAAACTTTTTTGATGTCGCCATTTTCCTTGAGGTTGGCGCTGTCTGGGCGAATTTCTAAAAGCGATCGGATCGATTGACGCGATCGCCCAACGGCAAATTCTTGAAAAAGTTCTCCGATTTTGAAAAACAACATCACCCCGACTGCTTCAGGGAGTTTGTGAATAGCTACAGCCCCGAGTGTTGCTATAGTCATTAAGAAGTTTTCATCAAAAAATCGACCTCGTAGAATGTTGTGACCCGCACTGGTTAAAACATTCCATCCGCTTAAAAGATAGGCTGGGATGAAAACCAGATATTCACCTACAGAATAGGGCGTGTTGTGCAGTTTTTCTTCAAAAATTAAACCGCCAACAAATAGGACAACAACCGATATCACAGGAATCAATTCTTGCTTCAGGTTGAAGTCTCCTTGACCGCGGTTGTGGCTGTGGTCATGGTTATGATTCTCATGACTG
Source organism: Microcoleus sp. AT8-B5 (assembly GCF_036705565.1). NCBI lineage: Bacteria > Bacillati > Cyanobacteriota > Cyanophyceae > Oscillatoriales > Microcoleaceae > Microcoleus > Microcoleus sp. AT8-B5. The sequence goes on along the minus strand of NZ_JAUBUY010000010.1, from coordinate 156,522 downwards.
AGATCGGGGCGATCGTCGTGACTGCAACTACAGCAGCCGGAATCCGATGCTTTTGGCTTGTTCATGATGTCTCCTAGGTTGAAAGAAATAATTAACTTATGAACACATATTCATACTATATCTCCAAAGCTCAAAATTTGGGAAATTATTGAGTTAAAAGTTGGGCTGCTAGTTAGTTCTAGTTAGCGGTCACAAGTTGCGATCGAGAGTAAGAATTATTATCGTTTTGCTCAGGTTAAGTAAAAATTATTGACTCATATTATTTGCTTGCCTGCGTCACATCCCATTGCTTGGTTTACCATTGCTGCGTTTTTGATGCTTTGACTATCCACGATGGCTTCAGACCGACTCACCACTCGGTTGTGGCTAACTCTAACCTAGGCTCTAAGTCGGTCATTTAGCCTCAGCAAAATTCCGTCTTTACGCTAGGTGCAGAAGTAGCGATGCACGCTCTGCCAAGGTGGGGAATTTCCAAATAAGTCACGCCAAGTACAGCCTTGGGTTAACAGGTAAAATATCGCATTCAGGACATTTCACACCTCAACCTTAGGATGACGATCCCTAGATGTTACAGGTGAAATAAAAGGTTCAATCAACTCCCATTGTTCCAGGGTTAAGTTGCTGGAGTACATTTTACTCATAGCTATCTTCGGTACTGTTTCTATGTCTCGGCGATGAAAAAACTAAAACGAAGCGAGAAACGTTCAAATCGTTGCTGCAAAACCTGTTAAGCGATATTACTACAGCCGTTGTTGCTTCATTCTGTCGCGTTGTGCATCCCGAATAATACTGATTCCACCCCAAACGACTAGGCTTGCGATTCCAAATCCAACAATTAAATCAGGAAAGCGAGAATTAAATAGAGTGACTAGGAAACCTGCGAAGATCACACTAAAATTTGCAATTACATCATTCTGCGTAAATATCCAACTTGCCCGCATATGTACCTCACCCTTACGATGCTTTGAGAGAAGGTACAAACCATAACTGTTAGCAATCAGGGCCAAAAAAGCCATTACCATCATCCATCCTGATTCGGGTGAACTTCCCCAAACAAACCGTCGAATCACATCGACGACAACCATCACAGCTAACGTGATCTGAAAAATACCACTTAGACTCGCTGCACGATTCTTGTGATGCGCCGATTTGCCAACTGCATACAGCGACATCGTGTAAACCGAAGCATCTGCAAACATATCTAATGAGTCTGCAACTAAGGCAGTTGAATCCGCTAAAACTCCTGCCACAATTCCGACGACAAACATTGTGCCATTGATAAGTAACAGAATTCGCAGCGTTTTACGCTCGGCTGCGTTCTTGGCTTCCATGTGACATCCACAGTCTGACATCGTGCGCCTCCTAATTAGCTTGTTGTTATTCGTCCTTTGAGCAGTTGTAGCGGGTACATTCATAAACTCCTTTTGCTACATCAGCCAGTAACTCTTCAACCATTTCCAAAATCTCAGCAACTCGTGCATCGGCGAGTTGATAGCTTGTGTACCGTCCTTGCTGCAGGGTGTTTACCAGACCGCAATCACGGAGACAGCCCAAGTGGTTTGAGGTGTTAGATTGCGATAGCCCGGTTGCTTCAACAATTTCACTCACAGTCATTGCACGCGATCGCAGCACGTCCAAAATCGCCAATCGGGATGGATCGGAAAACCCACGAAAGAGTTTTGCTTTCAAGCGAGTGGACTGGGATTGAGCAGAGACAATCATATGCTTAGTTCCAATACAAAGCTCTTTTGTATCATCATATCAGCAAATAATGATATGTAAACACCTGAAAGCTTATTTATACCCTCACCTGAGCAGCGTCGCCATTCCCACATCCGCTATTGCCCAAGCCGGAGCATCGTTAATCCCATCTCCCAGTATCGCTACAATTTTCCCTGGTGCTTGCAGTGTTTAGATTTGAGCTGCTTTTGGGTCTAGTCCAACTTCAGCAAAAACGCGCTGGATACCAGCAGAAGGGCGACCGACTCAACTCATGCCTTGGAGTTTGACTGTCAGATGATCCATATATGCACTCTGAAATTGGGAATGGGTAATATTCTGCCTTCTGTCTTCAACTGCCAACAGATGCGATCGCTTTCCTAACTTCATTTTCCGGTTTCACAGTTTGAATTGTCACCAACTTCGTCTTGAGATCGGCTTAAACAACGGCGGCTGAGTCAACTGCTTGGACTTCTCTAGTCCACTGGAGTGTCAAGGGGGATTGCGAAATTAATCAGGAATTATGGAAAAAGTGGTTTGACACCCTACCCATAGGGGTAAGGCGCGCACTGTGCACCCTACATAATTAGGTTGTGAGTCCTGTAAATCTTAAATTTGAGTTCGATCGACAGCACAGCAATAATTTTTTACAATTCCCAGTCGAAAATTTCATCCTAATTTCATTTATATGTGGAAAGCTGAAGATAAATAGTCGTTTTAAGCATATAAAATGTATGAAACCAATTTCATTAAAAACCGGCTTTGCAGGGCTGACATTGATCGCCACAGCCGCCCTAACCAGCGGAGTGCTCGCAGCTTGTTCAAAAGCTCCTACAAGCCAAACTCAAGCCCCAAACGTTACGGCTGCAACCGAAGTGAACAACAAGCCAGACGCGGCACAAGGTGGCATGGGTGGCATGAATCATGGCATGGATCACAATATGTCAATGGATTTAGGCCCGGCTGATGCCGAGTACGATTTGCGATTTATTGATGGCATGACACTGCACCATCAAGGTGCAGTAAACATGGCAAAAGAGGTACTAAATAAATCCAAACGCCCGGAAATGAAAAAAATAGCAAATGAGATGATTGCCGCTCAGAACCGCGAAATCAATCAAATGAAAGAGTGGCGAAAAGCTTGGTATGCCAAAGCCAGCAGTACGCCAATGGCTTATCACGCTCCAATGAGTCACACGATGGCAATGACTCCCGAACAAATGCAAAGCATGATGATGAGCATGGATTTAGGGGCCGCTGACGACCAATTTGACTTGCGATTTATCAATGCGATGATTCCCCACCACGAAGGAGCTTTAGTGATGGCCCAAGATGCTTTGAAGAAGTCGAAGCGGCCGGAAATAAACAAATTGTCCCAAGAGATTGTGACTTCGCAAAAGCAAGAAATCGAGCAAATGAAAGAGTGGCGGCAAGCTTGGTACAAACAGTAACACCATATTTCACCCGGATTTCATTTTTATCTGCAAAACTGATCTTTGAGTTCAGATTCTCCCCTACTCAATCATGCAATACTACCCCCGTGTCCGCTCCTCAGCACCGATTGTTCACTTTTCGGGAATACTCCTGACTCTTTTGTTATTCATCGAGTCCACCCCCGCTTTTGCCCACGCTGGCCACGGAGATGAATTTAAGCATAGCGACGAAGCAACTGAAACTCCTACTGCTATTTCTGTCGATGCTGAAACAGCAAAACGATTAGGTATTAAAGTCTCCCCTGCCGCTCGCCAGCGACTAGATATTGGCATCAAAACCACAGGACAAATTGAAACTTTACCCAACGAAAAAGTAGAAGTGACGGCTCCTGTTGCTGGGAAAGTAGTAGAGTTGCTAGTTAAGCCTGGGGACAAAGTATCAAAAGGTCAACCGGTTGCGGTTTTATCGAGTTCAGAATTAGGACAATTGCGGGTTGAATCTCTCTCGAAACGTGCTGAAGCTGAGGCAGATTTGCAGCAAGCACAAGGAGATCTAAAACTAGCACGAGAAAATTACGATCGCCAACTTCAAATATCCGCAGCAGAAATCGCCCAAGCCAAAACCCAATTGACGGCGGTAACTAAGCAGTACCAGCAAGAACAAGAATTAGTAAACAAGCGTTCAGTTGTGCAAGCCGCTCAAGAAAACTATCAGCGCCAAGTTGAAATAGCGCAAGCCGAAATAGCGCGGGCAGAAACTGAACTGACTGTGGCAAAAGAACAGTTCGAGCGCGACAAAGAATTAGTGGCATCAGGAGCGATCGCACGACGCACAATGCTGGAATCGCAAGCGCACTTCGCCGAAGCACAAGCCACTGTTGCTAAGGCAAAAAGCCGTCCTGAAGTTATCCAAGCCCAAACCGAAATTAAACAAGCCGAAGTAGACCTCCCAATGCGGGAATTGCGGGAATCTCAAGGCATGGTTGCAGAAGCAAAAGCTCAACTTACCAGAGCTCAGAGCCGCCGGGAAGTCCTAGAAGCCGAGAACCAACTCAAACGCGGCAAAACTGCCGTCCAAGTTGCTCAGTCGCGCATTCGTTTGGCTGACGCACCCTATCAAGCGCGGCTCCAACAATTAGGAACGGTTGCCAACGATCGAGGACTCGTTACCGTAGTTGCTCCGATTTCGGGGACGGTAGCCGATCGCGAAATCACTCCAGGAGAGTCAGTAAACGCTGAAAAACCGTTGATGAGTCTCTTAAATGACAGCCGCGTTTTTGCCACCGCCAATATCTACGAAAAAGACCTAAATAAAGTAAAACAGGGTCAGGTAGTCAGGGTAAAAGTCGCTAATTTACCCGATCGCATTTTCAATGGAAAAATCGCCTTCATTGGGTCATCCGTCGAAGGAGAAACGCGGGTTGTGCCGGTGAAAGCAGAAATAGATAATATTAACGGCGAATTAAAGCCAGGACTGTTTGCTGAGTTGGAGATTTTAACCGACAAAACTGCCACAAATATTTTAGCAATTCCGAGTGCAGCAATAGTGGAGGTTAGCGGGAAAAAAACCGTTTACGTCCAAAATGGCAATGCTTATCAAGCTGTTGAAATTGAACCCGGTCAAACTGCTGGAGATTTAGTTGAAGTTAAAACCGGTTTATTCGAGGGAGATTTGATAGTAACGCAGCGAGCACCTCAACTTTACGCCCAATCTTTACGGGGCGGCAGCGATAAACACTCAGAAGACGAGGAAAAGAAAGAGGCAACTCCAAAGGCAACAGAGGTTAATTTTAATAATTTACCCGTGTCTTTATGGTGGGCGGGAATAGGGGGAGGAATTGCGATCGCATCCCTAACTTTCACAGCAGGCGTGTTGTTGGGAAATCGGCGCAAATTGCCAGCATTAGCAGCGGATTCAGGAAACCATGCCGCAAATAATGGTTTTTCCGCCTCTGCATCGGCGTTAGACACTGAACTGGTGTTACACAATGACAACCATCACGTTAAAACTCAAGAGGAAGAAGTCAAGAGTTTGAAGTAAACAATTGCGTGGATATAGCAATTTAATGGCCAGAAGTATGTATCTATTAACTCAAAGCTAATAAAATGTTCAGCACTATTCTTAGATGGGTAATAAACCGCCGGTGGCTAGTCGTTGTCGCCACCATTATTGTTAGTCTTTGGACATTTTCTATCATCCCCCAAATGTCGCTCGATGTCTTCCCGCCTTTCGCACCGCCACAGGTAGAAATTCAGACGGAAGCACCGGGGCTCGCGCCGGAAGAAATCGAGTCTTTGGTAACACTGCCGATCGAAAGTGCGATTAACGGAACTCCTGGGGTAACAGCAGTGCGATCGGCTTCTGCTGTGGGCCTTTCTGCCGTTAAGGTAATTTTTGATTGGCAAACTGACATTTATCAAGCGCGCCAGTTGATAACAGAAAGGTTGCAGCTAGCGCAAAGCAAACTCCCGGCTGGGGTAGAAACACCGCAAATCTCTCCGACAACTTCACCTGTCGGTCTGGTGATTACCTATGCTTTTACCTCGGAAACTACTCCTTTGATGGAAGTGCGCCGTCTGGTTGACTGGCAAGTCACAAACCGCCTTTTAGGCGTGACTGGCGTTGCCCAAGTCGTGGCTTATGGCGGCGATCAGAAGCAATATCAAGTATTAGTAGAACCTGCCAAGTTAAAAGCTTTTAATGTGTCGTTGCAGCAAGTTGCCGAAGCGACAGCGGCTGCGAATGTTAACGCGCCAGGGGGGTATTTAATTACGCCGGATCGAGAAACTTTAATCCGGGGGGTGGGGCGGATTGAGTCTGTGGAAGATTTGCAGCAATCTGCGATCGCATCTCGGCAAGGAACAGTCGTCAGAATTGGTGATGTCGCTGATGTCAAGGTTGGTGCTGCTATCAAGCGGGGCGACGGCAGCTTTAACGGCAAAAAAGCTGTGATTGTGATGGTAAACAGACAGCCCGTTGCTGATACTCCAGCGGTAACGAAAGCGGTTGAGGCAGCAATGGCTGAGGTACAGGAAGCTCTACCAAAAGATATTAAAGTTACTGTGACTTTCCGACAGGAAGAATATATTAATTCTTCGGTGGAGAATGTGCGATCGGCTTTAGTTGAAGGCAGCATCATCGTCACCCTTATTCTTATCCCGTTTTTGATGAATTGGCGCACTCTGGCGGTGGTTTTGCTGGATTTCTTTCTGACTTGGCTGTTGGCGCTGCTGGCGATGTATTGGCTGGGGCTGGGATTAAATACGATGACTTTGGGGGGTTTGTCGGTGGCGATCGGCACTGCGATCGACGATGCGATCGTCTATGCGGAAAATACCTACCGCAATTTGAGAGAAAATAAGGCTTCTCTTCATCCTCGCCCGGTAATGGATGTGATTTTTGATGGCAGTCAGGAGGTGCGCGATTCGTTAATTGGAGCGACTGTTATTGGGATTGTGGTGTTTTCGCCAATTTTTACTTTACCCGGTATAGAAGGTCGAGTTTTTACGCCTATGGGGATTACTTATCTGATAGTTGTGGTGATTTCTAGTCTGGAATCGCTGTTAATATCTCCGGCCCTCTGCGCTATCTTGTTGCCTACTAAACGCATGAGATCCGAGGAACCTTGGCTGCCGAGATTTTGCAAGCGCACCTATCTTTTTTTTGTAGAATTGTCAATGCGCTATTCGTGGATTATTTTAGCTTTTGCTGCTGCTAGCATGGTGGCTGCATTAATTATTTTGCCTTCGTTTGGACGGGTGTTTTTGCCTGAGTTTCAGGAGCAAACTTTGGTGAATACTATTCAGCTTTATCCGGGGGTGTCTTTGGAGACAACAGATAGCGCAGCTTTTGCTATTGAAGATGCACTTAAGAATGATAGCAGGTTTGAATACGTGCAAGTGCGATCGGGCAGAGCTCCGGGAGATGCGGATGCTGCGGGAGTCAATTTAGCTCACATTGATATCGGTTTGAGCGAGGAGGGCATGAAAAATAGACCGAAAACTTTGGAGGCGCTGCGGCAGGAATTTGCTAAATTGCCGGGAGTTGCACCAAATATCGGCGGTTTTATTTCTCACCGGATGGATGAGGTTTTATCTGGTGTCAGAAGTCAGATTGCTGTCAAAATCTTTGGCCCGGATTTGGATCAGCTTCGCAGCCTCGGGGCAAAAGTTGAAGAGCAAATGAAAACAGTTGAGGGAATTGTGGATTTGCAACTCGAACCGCAGGTGCCCGTGCAACAAATTCAAATTAAGTTTAACCGCCAAGCAGCGGGTAGATACGGTTTGAAAATCGGAGAGCTTTCTGAAATAATTGAGACAGCTTTAAACGGCAAAGTTGTTTCTCAAGTTTTAGAAGTTCAGCAAACTTTTGATTTAGTTGTTTGGTTGCAGCCTGAAGCCCGAAATAACTTAGAAACTATTCAGAATTTGTTGGTTGATACTCCAAGCGGTAATAAAATTCCCCTCGCCCAAGTTGCTACTGTCAAATACGGTACTGGCCCCAATACGATTAACCGCGAGAATGTTTCTCGCTTGATTGTGGCGGCCGCTAATGCTAAAGGTAGGGATTTGCGATCGGTTGTGAATGAAATTCAAGCTAAAGTCAAACAAGAGGTGGAGTTGCCTTTTGGCTATTTTATCCAGTACGGCGGTCAATTTGAAGCCGAGCAAAGAGCTTCGCAAAATATTATGATATTTAGTGCGATCTCTTTTCTTGTAATTACAGTATTGATGTACTTGTCCGTCAAGTCAATTCCTTCAACTGCGATGATTATGATTAATTTACCCCTCGGATTAGTGGGAGGAGTAATCGCGGTAGCTTTAACTGGTGGCATCATCTCTGTAGCTTCCCTGGTTGGCTTTGTTACATTATTTGGCGTTGCCACCCGCAACGGCTTGCTTTTAGTAGACAACTACAACACTAAATTTGCCGAGGGAATGCCTTTTAAGGAAGCAATTATTAAAGGATCGATGGAACGGCTCAATGCTATTTTGATGACCGCTTCAACTTCAGCTTTAGGTTTAGCACCTTTAGCATTAGAAGGCGGCGCGGGAAAAGAAATCCTGCAACCGTTGTCAGTAGTAGTTTTAGGCGGATTGTTTACTTCTACAGCATTAACGCTTCTGGTGTTACCCGCGTTGTACGCCAAGTTTGGTAGATTCTTAGTGCCTAAACAAACACCGCCAGTTTCTGACAACGGAAAGGTAGTTCAAGCTGTTTTTGAAAAGTGATTTTCGCGGTATATTGCTCCGATTTTCTTATTCGTTTAGGTTCCAAAAAAATAATGTGAAGAAAATACTAATTAATGCGGTTGCATTGACTCTGGTTAGTACAGTTTTAATGGCTCCTAGCTATGCAAGTTTCGAGACAGATGAGAGTAGGCTTTCCAATGTAGACGGAGACGTGTACTCTTCCCCTACTCGCTGGCGGCTTGTCAAACAAACTTTCGTATTACACTTTCCTGAAAACAGCAACCCTGTTACCCAGATAATTATTGCCATTCCACCCACTGTCGGTGTGAGTAATGATATTGAGGTGCTGGAACACAAGGGTGGGAAAATTAGCATCAATGTTTCTGTCAATGGCAGAAACATTATATTAGACTTCGTGGAACCCGTCGCTCCTGGCAGCAGGATTGATATTAATTTCAACAAAGTTAAACAACCCATTCTCGATTCTACTTCTGTGTACCGATTTTCAGCTAAAGTCATTGGTAGTGATACAGAGATTCCCATAGGTGTAGCTGAGTTTCGCACAGATTAATTAATCTAAAGATTGCCATTAATTCTTAGGGGAGTATGCAAGATAAAGATGATGTAAAATTTGTTAGAATTACTAATCATTGAATGCAACGAGTAAAGCACATGAATTTATTCAAATCAGGCTTGATTGTTCTAGGAAGTGTGGGTCTGTTTTTCTTGGGAGCTTGTGGGAACAGCAACCAAGCCGCCAATTCCGATGCTAGTTCTACTGGTGCACAGCCTGCCGAGTCCGCGTCGTCCGATGGAGCAGCAAAAAAAGAACCCTCTACCCATGCCGGCGCGTCTCACAAAGGCGCTCAAGTTGTCGAGTCAGATCCCTATCACTTAGAGTTTGTCTCTGAGAAAGAAGATAATGGAACTCGTTTAGATTTCCATCTTCTAAAAGAAGACAATAACGAAGAAATCTCTAATGCTAAAGTAACGGCTCAAATTCAGCTACCTGATGGTAGTCAAAAGACACTTCCCATGACCTATGGAGCTCAAGAAAAAAGCTACACGGCTTTGCTTCCTGGAAAGGCAGCGGGTCAGTATCAGGTGAAAATTACTTCGGATATTGGCGGGAAAAAAGTAGACGGTCGCTTTAGTTTTAATCAGTAAATTTTCCCTGTTGGGTAGGGCAAGAGAAACAAGCTTCAAGGGTAGCGATCGTGTCTCACAATCACAGTCACGGAGGACACGGACACGACCACGGAGGTGGTAATTACAACCGTGCCTTTGCCATCAGCATCGCACTCAACACGGGGTTTGTCATCATTGAGCCAGTTTATGGCATTCTTGCCAATTCCCATTGCCCTACTTGCCGATGCAGGTCACAATTTGAGTGATGTTTTAGGTCTGCTACTGGCTTGGGGAGCAACGATCCTGGCCCGTCGGCGACCGACAGCACGCCGCACCTATGGGCTGCGTCGTTCTTCCATTTTGGCGGCTCTGTTGAACGCTATTTTTCTGCTGGTAGCTTCAGGGGCGATCGCTTGGGAAGCTATTCAACGCTTTTCAGAACCCAGCTCAGTATCAGGCGGTACAATTATTGGCGTTGCAGCCGTAGGCAGCGCTATTAATACGGGAAGTGCCTTAATGTTTATGGCCGATCGTCATAATGACTTGAACATCAAAGGCGCATTCCTCCACCTGATTGCTGATGCAGCGGTATCTTTGGGTGCGGTGCTGGCTGGCATCGCTATTGTGGCAACGGGCTGGCTTTGGTTTGACCCTGTTGTGAGCTTGATTATTGTTGTTGTTATTGTTTTAGGGACTTGGCAATTGTTCCAAGAATCCCTCAACTTAATAACAGATGCCGTACCAGCAAGCATTGAACCCCTTGCAGTCCGCACTTATTTAGCTGAACTCCCTGGCGTAGCTGGTGTTCACGACCTTCATATTTGGGCAATGAGTACAACTGAGACAGCCCTCACAGCTCACTTGGTAATGCCTACAGCTTATCCCGGCGATGCTTTTTTAGTGCAGGTAAATCGAGAGCTGCACGACCTTTTTGGTATTGAACACACTACGCTCCAAGTAGAAACTGGCGATCCGAGTTATCCTTGTCCTCTTGCTCAAGAAAATGTTGTGTTGTGAGTATAAAAAATATCTTGATATACACTATTCTCGATACTGTCGCATCGCACCCTCGGCAGTAGCAACTTACCACAACATGAATGAATAGTTTCTTTTGAAAATCTGATTTCTGGATAAATGTGCTTGAACGGTCAAAAATTTCATCCTGATTTCATCTCAATATGTCAATTTAGATAATAACAGAGTCGTTTACTAAGGATTCTGAGGCTTGATTAACGAAATCGGTTGTCATACAGGAGTAAAATAATGAAAAGGCTAATCTGTTCGGCTGTAGCTTTAGCTCTCACAGTTCCGATTGCTGCTGACTATGCCGGTGCCAGCATAGGATCTAGTCCTCATATTGATGGAGCTGTACAATTTCCTCAAACTCGGTCGAGGATTGTTCGGCATACGATTAGGTTGCACATTCCTCAAGGCCGTAGCCCTCTTTCTCATCTGATTATTGATGTTCCAAAGGGGTTAATAGTCAGCAACAATATCACTTTAACAGACGATGTGAAAGGAAAAATTAATGCTGATTTTTCTATTTTAGACAACCAAATTGTAGTGAAAATCTCTCAACCAGTTGCGTCAGAAGCGAAGCTTAAACTTGTTTTAAACGATGTAAGAATAAGAGGTGTTTCTAACGTTTGGCTATACCGAATTTCTACTAAATTTGTTGGCGTTAATAGAGAAATTCCTATTGGTGTAGCTCAATTTCGTGTCTATTGAGGCGCGGGAAAGGAAATTTTGCAACCTTTGTCAGTAGTAGTTTTAGGAGGATTGTTTACTTCTACTGCCTTGACTCTGTTAGTTTTGCCAGCTTTGTATGCTAAAATTGGGAAAATTTTACGACCTCAACAACCTCAGCCACTTATTCAAGACGGCAAGGTAGTTAAAGCTGAAATAGCGAACTGATCAACCCTCCTTCACTCCCTCAATCAAAGTGCAAAGTTCCTCGCTATCGGGATTGTCTGAAGTTCGATTTGTCCAAAGTTTTTTATAAGCTTCCAACTCAGCTTTGAACGCACTCATGCGCTGAATTTCCTGCTCAAAGAAATCTATTTTGCGACTTAATAAGTCTTGCACTAGCGGACAAGCTGTTATTCCTTGACGGCGAGAGGCCAAAATTTGCTGAATTTCTTGAAGAGAAAAGTTGAGTCTTTGGGCTTTCTTGATAAATTGCACTTTTCTGGCAGCATCGGCTGTGTAATAACGATAACCGCTACTGTTGCGTAAGGCAGGTTCCAGTAACCCTAGGCTTTCATAGTATCGCAGGGTGCCTACAGTAACACCAGTTTGCTTGGCTAGTTCTCCTATTTTTAGTAGCTGCTGTTCTAGGGATTCTGTTTCAAATTTGGTCATAGTAGTTCTAGGTAAATTGGAACCCTATCATTATAGCGGGAGCCAGTTTCGCTTTTTTGTGCTGGTTATACTCACCCAATTTTGGCTGATAAAATATTTTATTTTGTCAAAAATTTTAGTGACTCAAAAAGCAGCAGTAACTCTGTTTTGAGTTACTGCTGCTGTCGGATATTCTCTTGCTTATCCCTGCAAATATAAAAACCACTTATACCTGCGCTCTTTCCTATAAATTTTTAAATTAATGAACCTGACTTATTTCACCCCAATTTCATTCTGGCGTTGCAAGCTTGTAATTAGGCAAAGATGCCCTCTGGCTAATTGATGAGCATAATCTCGCGCTCAAATGCTGAAATTTCTCGCAGGCAAGGAAGATAGATGACCATGACTAACTACCGTGTATTTTGAAGGATCTAAATCAATGATTGAACTTCTACAAACAGCGCTGAAATCATCCCTAGCTGGCGATATCACCCAGGCAATTGGACAGGTTCCCATTGTTCGTCTCAATCGCTTGAGCGAACTCTGTCAGCATCACGAATTTTATCTCAAATTAGAATCCTGTAATCCCGGTGGCAGCATTAAAGAGAAAAATGCTGTATGTCTGATTCAACACGCAGAACGTACCAGATTACTCGCCCCCGGCGGCACAATTGTTGAATCTAGTTCGGGTAATTTCGGCATTGGTTTAGCAATGATTGGTGCAGCGCGAGGCTATCGCGTGATGATTGTCATCGATGCTAAAACACCGCCCCCGATTCGGCGAATGCTGGCTGCCTATGGAGCAGAATTGGTAGATGTCCCCCTGAGTGCGGCCGATGCCAATGGATCGATGCAAGTTGCGAGGATGAAAAAAGCCAAAGAACTCGCCGAAACCATTCCTGGTGCCTGGTATCCTTGCCAGCACCGCAATCCCGAAAACCCAACTGCCCACGAGCAATTTACTGCTCGCGAAATCGAACAGGCTTTTCCCGTCGCACCAGATGTTATTGTTATTGGGATTAGTACGGCGGGACAATTGGCAGGAATTAGCCGATATTTTAAACAGCGCCATCCCCAAACTCGAATTGTCGGCGTAGATGTGGCAGGTTCGGCTATTTTTGGCACGCCGTCTCACCCCTATAAAATGACAGGATTAGGGTTATCTTTTGTACCGCCCAATTTTGATCCAATGGTACTGGATGCAGCGTATTCTGTGAACGATCGCATTGCCTTTTCTGTTTGTCATGCCCTGGCACGTCGAGAAGGCTTGTTGTTAGGAGCATCCACAGGCGCTATCGTTGCCGCTGCCCTGGCTTACAGCCAGCAGCATCCCCATCCTCAACGCATGGTACTGTTGAACCCGGATCGGGGCGATCGCTATCTCGAAACAGTCTACAATCCAGAATGGCTGTCCGAGCAAGGGATTGAAATCTTAGAACAAAAAGCCCTCACCGCTACAATTAACGCCCTTCAAAGCGTCCCTCTTACCCTCGTGCAACAGCAACAACCTTCATAAACAATGACCTTAAAGGCTTCTCAAAGTCCGTCTAAAATCGGTCTGCTAGATTTATGGCGGCAATTTATTCCCCTCTCCCTCAGCGATGTGGCAATGGCTTTTGGCGATCCGATGATGACGGCTGCCCTAGCTCATTTACCCGATGCACGGGTGAATTTGGCAGCCGTAGGCATTGCCAAAGCCCTTGCGGTCTTTTTTGAAAGTCCGATTATTATGATTCTGCACGCCTCGAATGCGCTTGCACCGAATGGGCGATCGCGTCGCGCCTTGTGGCGATTTACGCTTTTAGCAGGCGGCGGACTGAGTGCGTTACTGTTGCTGCTGACGCTGCCGTTTATTTTCGCCACGCTGGGAGGGACGCTGTTAGGAATTCCACCCCAATTGCGGCAGACAGTGCAGAGTGTGTTGACGTTAATGTTTCTGTGGCCTTTGGCGATCGCGTGGCGGCGTTATTTTCAAGGATTGCTCATCCACACAGGTCATTCTCAGGCGGTTGCCAAAGCTAGCATGGTTCGTTTGTTAATTGTAGCCCTAACGTTATGGGGCGGATTTATGTTGAAAATGTCAGGCGCACTGCTGGCGGGGACTGCTTTAATCGCGGGGGTTCTCTCAGAGGCGCTGGTTGTAACCATTGCGGCGCACCGGCTAGGAGCCACTCGTCTGCCTCGACCAATTGATTCTGAGTTAAAGCTACCCACCAATCTCAAAAGTGTGTGGAATTTCTACTGGCCTTTAGGCTCTTCAATGCTAGTAGTCTGGGGCGGACGTGCTGTCCTGGTGGGAATTATTGCCCGCGCCCAAGACGCTAATATTGCATTGGCGGCTTGGCCTGCGGCTTGGGGATTGGTTTTGGTGATTGCCAATGCGACTCGCATGGTGCAGCAGGTGATTATCAAAAATCGAGATCAAGTGAGCGATCGCCAATTAATTGCATTTGCCCTCAGTGTGGGTGGATTTTGTTCGCTACTGTTGTTTTTAGGTAGTACAACGCCATTTGGGTTGCAGGTTGTGCAAAGTTTTATCGGCAACGATGAAGCCCTGGTTGAGAGTATCCGTCCCGTATTGCTGTTGTGCGCGTTTGTACCCCTTCTGGTGGCGGTGCAAAATGCTACTCAAGGTTTTTTGGTCGGGGCAGGTCAAACCAAAGGTCTGAATTATGCAACTTGGATTGGCACGACTATATTGCTTTTAGTTGCGTTCGGTGCAGTTCAGCTTGGGGCATCGGGTGCAATTGCGGCTGCGAGCGCGATGATTATTTCTTTAACAATAGAAGTATCCTGTCTCGCGTTCAATTTACGCAAACAATTATAGCAACCGCCAAGGCTGTGCCGGACGCAAGGCGTAAGACATCCTCGATCGCATGGAGTAAACCATCAAAATTTTGAGAGATCGCTAATCAGTATTTACTTCTTGGCATCATCATTATTTTCCCCATCGCCATCGCTTTAGTTGTCGATTACAGTTGGCGGGGTTGTCACCCCGCCAGGGTGTTATACTATCTCAGCACTTACTTGTGTGCACACTATATGTAGTGTGCACACAAGCAAGATCGCACTATTCGAGAAGCAGGGTAAAAGAGCAATTAGAAAACTAGCTACCAGATTTGATGTGAGTAAGTATAATTGTTGAACGACTTTTTAGTAGCTGCTGTTCTAAGGATTCTGTTCCAAATTTTTTCATAGCAGTTTTAGGCAAGTTTGAACCCAATCATTATAGTGATAGCCACTTTCAGTTTTGTGTAGTGGTTATAGTCATCCAATTTTTCGATAATATACTCTATATTGTCAAGAATAATATTGGAGAAAAAAGCAGCAGTCACTCAAAATTGAGATCGTGCTGCTGTCGGATATTTTCTTGCTTATCCGGCGAAAAATTGGCGATGGAATCTACACGCAGTGGAAAAATAAGGATTATTTATCGCAATTAGCTTGAGGGCAGTCAGGAGTAGGAGTAGTACAGGGGCCGGCGGCAAAGACAACCGCGGCTGTACCTGCTGTCAGGAGAACTGCCGTCAAAGCTGCAAGAGTGAAGCGTTTAGTCTGAGTTGCTTTAATCATGAATTTTTACCTGGGAATCTAGGATCGAAAAGTTTCTTTGGGAAACTATATATAGCATAAACCCTCAAGTAGGCTATAGAGTCAAGGGGGGGGAAGATTAAAAATGATAAAAATATTGAATTTCCGATGTCACAATCCGAATACCTGTATGAAAGTCTGAAGATTTCATCCTGATTTCATTTTTGGGTGTCATATTCTAATCATTGTACCCAAAAAGTAAATCGAATGAAAGCGCTCAAGTCAAGCTTAGTTATTCTAGGCAGTGTCGGATTGCTGTTTTTGGGAGCTTGCAGCAAAAGCGACCAAGGAACCGGCCCAAACAGCAGCCCAACATCCGCTCCTGTTGCCTCTCAACCTAATACTTCCAGTCCGGCCGCTTCTCCTGCAGCATCCGCTAAAACAGGACCTCTCAAACCATCTAAAGGAGGTCAAGTTGTCGAGTCTGGACCTTACCACCTAGAACTTTTAACTCTGAAAGAGGATACCGGAACTCACTTAGATCTTTATTTGCAAAAAGGTGATACCCACGAACCGATTCCTAATGCAAAAGTGACGGCACAAGTGCAGTCTCCCAATGGAGAGCAGCAAACGCTGGACTTCAAATACGATGCTGATGGCAAACATTACGCCGTTGTATTTCCAGGCAAAGATGCAGGAAATTATCCAGTGAAGGTGACTGCGGATATTAACGGAGAAAAAGTTGACGGTCGTTTTACCTTCAGTCAATAGAATGCAAGTTTTATTACAATTGATCGGAAATCCCCTAAAATGATTTAAACAGAGGAGAAGCACCATAGCTTTCTCGCAAAATGAATAGTCTAAATTACCAAGATTATCCGGTTGAGCGACGAATAGAAGGAATAATCATTTGGTTGGATGTCCTAGCATTAATGAAAGTCAATGCTCGGAAATTTATAAGAGTACAAAATCCCTAATCTAAGGAAGAAAGACCATGAAAACAGTAAAGTCAGGTTTAATTGTTCTGGGTACTGTGGGGCTAATATTTTGGGGAGTTGGAAGTAACAACAGCCAAGCTGCTACTTCAGCCAACAGTTCTGCCGTCTCGTCTTCAAAACCCATTGCAAGAACAGAGATAGCCGCCGCTCAAAACAAAGGCGGTCAAGTCGTTGAATCAGGGCCCTATCATCTAGAGTTAGTTGTCGGGAAAGAAGCCACTCAAACTCACCTGGATTTCTATTTGCAAAAAGGCGACAACCACCAGGCAATACCTAATGCGAAGATAACCGGTCAAATTCAGATGCCCGATCGCACTCAAAAGACTGTTACCTTCACTTATGACCAGAAAGACCAGCACTATACAGCTTTGCTGCCTGGAAAAGTTGTCGGTCAGTATCAGATGAAGATTAGTGCTGATATTAACGGTCAAAAGGTAGACGGTCGATTCACCTTCACTCGGTAGACTTTTTAGTAGGTTGAAGCTGCTGCTGACTGGTTGACGGGTTACTGGCGGGCTGTTTGTTGTCGTGACCAACTAATGCCCGCCAACTTCCGTTTAAAAAGAAGAAAGCAGCCATAGGCACAAGGCAACACGCCAGCATTGCTATCCCCATACCCATCCATAGGAGAATTGGGTTTTTTAATTTTTGCTGGCTCATTTTTATAAGTTTCATTCTGTCATTTTCACAGTAGGGTAATTCTGCCATTTTATGATAGCATACCGGATTGCTGTTAGAGAATGAGCTATTTACCTGGACTATAAGTCGCATCAATATTAAAAATTTCATCCTGATTTCATTTAGGAATGTAAACCTTAAGTTGATCGCGGTTAAACGCTGTCTAATCAGAATGTAACGTTTCTGGTGTTGCACCCGCCAAGCAGTAGGGATACGTCACTGCCCGCAGGTGTCAACTTAAGACTGAAACCCTTGACAGATATCGTTTGCAGCCGAGTGTGGCTACCATCACTACCCTGTTTTTACAATGCAAAAAGCATCTACTAGGTTTGCTGAATTCGATTTAATCAGAGCTTTGGCGATCGTCAGTGTTGTGATTATTCATGCTGGTTTTTTGTCATTACCCGATCGCAGAATTCTATTTATTTCGATCGATACACTCCAGCTTTTCTGCGTACCTGCATTTTTACTGATCAGCGGTTTTTTTCTTACCAACAAGCTTGACAATCAAAATAATCCGACGCTGATATTAAAGAAAAGGCTGTCAAGAATTATACCGCCCTATCTTTTTTGGTCGGTAGCCTTCTACATTTTAAATAATTTGGGCAACCTCAAACGATTTGATTTACTTGGATTAGTTAGAGATGTGCTGACAGGTTCTGTGATGCCCCCCTATTACTTTATAGTTGTGATTGTTCAATGCTATTTGTGGTGGTGGATTCTAGTTAAATTAAGATTCTTAGAGCCTCGAAAAGTTTTGGCTTTGGGTTTCACCATTCAAATAGTTTTTACCATAGTCTTTTACTTAGCTGCTTTCAAATACTTACCTTCCCTACCTATACCGCTGATAGAGCGCTGGATTTTTAGTTGGATTTTGCCGTTTTCCACTGGTTTAGTTCTTGGCAGTTGTTATGACAACATTCAAAGATACCTTCAGCGCCAAAAAATGCTTATTTTAGCAGCAACTATCTTGTTCTATCTAGCAAGTATTTGGGAATTTTACCTACTCAGTGAAGTGAATTCGGATGCCTGGTTTGCCCGATCGTTTTTTAAACTATCTACTCAAGGATACGCAATTTTGTTCGTACTGTCGATATTGGCATTTTCTAAAAGCATCAGACTTCCCAGTAACCTATCGAAATTAGTCAAAATATTGGCGGCTTACTCCTTTCCTATATACCTGCTAGATGTGATGGTAGTAAACTATGTTAATTTAGCGTCTTATAAATTTATGTATTCTCCCGATCCCCTGCTCAAGCTCGGAGTTTTAGTGACGGTAGATTTGCTAGTTTGTTTTGGGATTATTTACCTGTTGCAAAAACTTTTACCCAAGAATTACAGTCAGTACATTCTGGGAATTTAATCTGGATTTACGCAACATCCGTGGGGGCGAGGCGATCGAAAATGGGGAAATGGGTTTAACATTTAGTTCCAATATTCAATAAATTAATTATGAAACTCCAAAACATTGTAGGAACCAATAAGAAAGTGGATGTAAAGGCGATCGCTGCCGATAAAGAGCTAACTCGCCAAATCCAAATTCGTCTCATCGACTTAGGTTTGCTAGACCCTCCAGCCAACGGCATCTTTAGTCCAGTCTCTACTGCGGCTCTCAATCGATTTCACAAGCTGATTCAGTGCACTGATGAACCAGGATTTATCGGAGCAAAAACAGCCGAGAAACTTATTGAAGCCAAGCCATCGGATCTCAAATTTCCACCTCCTGTCCTCAAGATAGTTAATGAGACAGTTCTCAAGGCTAGACCTATCTATGCGTTAAATTTATCAGATGCAGAGAAACAAAAAATTGAAACGGGGAAAGTATTGGAGCTTGTCTCTTATGAAATGGTTCGCGATCACATCCGAGTAGCTTTGCGAAAAGATTCCTTTAAAAATTCTCAAATCTGGTATGTCTATAGGTCGCACGTCCAAATTTTACAAGAAGGAAAGGTAATTTATCCAAAAACTAAGCCTAAGAGCTTTCAACTTGCTAATTTTCCTTACAAGTACCAACTGGATAATTACTATAATCCGACTGGTGCTTGCAATGTCACATCAATGGCAATGTGCTTGCAGTTCCTCAACAAACCGCGCCGGGACAAGATCGGTCAATTTGAGGACGAACTCTACCAATATGCACTCAACAAAGGTTACAGTCGCTGGAACCCCTACGACTTAGCAAAAATTGTCAGAGAGTATGGTGCTCAAGATACCTTTAAAGAGAATGCGACATTTGAGGAAGTTAAAGATTGGTTAGTAGATGGAAACCCAACGGTCATACATGGCTATTTTACTCCTTTCGGTCATATTCTGCCCGTAGTTGGATATGACGAAACTGGCTTGATTGTTCACGATCCTTATGGAGAATGGTTTGCTAGCGGGTATGACAACAACGCCACTGGAGCCTATCTTCATTATTCCTATGACTTAATTCGTCGCGTTTGTATGGCAGATGGAAATTTCTGGGTTCATTTCATTTCCAAGTAAGAGAGTAAAGCGCTTGTTTGCGATTAAAATTCACCTCTCACTGGTTCATATTTCATCTTGATTTCATTATTAGCTGTCAATCTAGTTAATAAGAAGCTGACTCTTCAAATATGAATGTTGAAGTAGGTTGGCATACTGTACTTAAATCCCTGGAGAGTCAAGACTATGAGAACACTCATTTACGGTGGCGTATTTGCTCTGTCAGCCGCAGTTTTAGTTCCTGCTGTCCATGCGAGTACCAGAACAGGTGCCGAGAATTTTCCTCACATTGATAGTTCAGTACAATTTCCAGAAACTAAGGCAAGAATTGTCAGGCATACTTTCCGGCTGCACATTCCTCAAGGAAGTAGGGCTATTTCTCAATTAAAAATTAGCGTTCCTGCCGGGTTAACTGTCAGGGATGATATCAGTATATCTGACGATTCAGGTCAAAAAATTGACACTAAGGTTTCTGTCAACAGCAATCAAGTTATACTAACCTTCTCCCAACCTGTATCTGCCGAAACCACAATCAAAATTGCCCTGAATAAAGTAATAACTTCAGGAGTTTCTAGCGCTTGGATGTACCAGGTTGCTGCTAAATCCGTTGGCGACGATGCAGACATACCCCTCGGTATGGCGCGGGTTCGCAGCTATCAATAAAAAAATCAGGTGTTACGGCCGATATTTCATCCTGGTTTCATTCATACCTATCAAACTAAGAAATAAGCAGTTAGTTTTCAAGGAGTGCAGTCATGAAAAAAATAATTAGCATTGGTGCAGTATTTGCCTTAATTCTTGCCTCTTCTATCTCCGCAGCAAAAGCAACAGGAATACCGGGAGATTCCCAATCTCCTCACATTGTCGGAGGCCGTTCCTATCCTGACTACCCAACTTGGAGAGCCTTCCACGATTTTGACGTTCACGTTGAGGGAGAAGCCATTTCAGAACTGTCAATTCAGTTGCCATCACTGCGAATCAAGGGTATTGAAGTAAGCAGTCAATCCGGTGAAAAGATTGATGCAACAACTTCTGTTAAAGGTGGAAAAGCAACCGTAGTTTTCTCCAAACCTGTAGTTGCCGGAACTGTGCTGACAATTTCTGTGCTTGAGGTTGAGGCTTCAATCTACCCGAGTAATTATATCTACCGCGTTTATGCCAAGAAAGTGGGTCAGAGTTCAGACATAAAAGTTGGTACGGCTAATATTCAAACTCTCCCGCGTTGGTAAATGCTTGTGAAGGTTGAGTCTTTAAACGACTGACATCTTACCTGGATTTATTTCAGGGCTTTTAAACCAATTAATGCCAAGTCCATTGAGTTAATTATTTGAGGAACATCGCCATGAAAAAGTTACTTTACGCTGCTGCATTCACCTTTGTGCTAGCATTTAATGCCCCGACTACTCTTGCAGGAGGAGCCATGCGAAATGCTAATGTTTCTCACCTCGTACACAGCGGCGCCCATCCCAATAACGCTCGCTTTCAGGCTGCTACCCATCATTTTGAAGTTCACGTTCAGGGAAGAGCTCTTTCAGCACTCACAATTGATTTGCCGGAAGATGTGAAAATGCGTAGCGGCATTGACGTAACAAATCAATCTGGTCAAAAAATCGAGTCTCAAGTTTCTGTTAATAACCGAAAAGCGACAGTGGTTTTCTCCCAACCTGTTTCTTCTGACACCACCATATCAATTGATATGCGGGGCATTCACACTCCAGGTTACAGTCACAATTGGAGGTACGCAATCGCTGGCAAAATGGTGGGAATAAACGCAGACATACCACTCGGTACAGTTTTAATTCAAACCTACTAAATGTAGCTGGTCTTTAAGGATTTTAAATTGCAAGTAACTTGAATAAATTAGAGAAAGTTGCAATTTAAAATCTGCTATTTGTCATTCAAAGGCGAAAATTGGGGAACTTTAGGCGCTGCTATCTGTTTGCTAATCAAGTTTTAAAGGGATTTACTGCTATAAATTATAGTTATGAGAGTTTTGCTAGTTGAAGATGAGCCAGATTTAGGAAAAGCGATCGATCGCACTTTGAAGCAAGAAAAATATATCGTTGACTGGGCCCAGGATGGCTGTGAAGCTTGGGAATACTTAGAAAGTCATTGGACTCAATATAACTTGGCTATTTTTGACTGGTTGCTTCCAGGATTTTCAGGGTTGGAACTGCTGCGAAGATTGCGCGCAAAAAATAGCGTATTGCCAGTCTTGATGCTGACAGCAAAAGACCGAATGGAAGATAAAGTGGCTGGACTCGATGCGGGGGCTGATGATTATTTAGTGAAGCCGTTCGGGATGGCGGAACTGTTAGCAAGATTGCGGGCTTTGCAAAGGCGATCGCCCCAAATTCAACCGCAACAGCTACAGGTAGGAAATCTCGTTCTCGACTGCGGAAATCGCACTGCTTGTCATCTCGAACGCAACGGTAAAAACCAGATAATTTCGCTGACCAACAAAGAATTTCAACTGTTAGAATATTTTATGAAACATCCGAACCAAATTGTCACCACCGACCAAATTCGGAATCAGCTATGGGAGGTTAGTGCAGATACCTTTAGCAATGTCGTAGCAGCTCAAGTGCGCTTGCTGCGGCGCAAACTTGAGTCGGTTGGCGGCGCGAATTTAATTGAAACTGTACACGGCGTAGGATACCGGATGAGAAATTAAAGTAGGGTGGGCATTGTTCAGAACCCCTTTTATTTACCAACAGTCCTGGACGCAGCTATTGTGTCTGTCATGAGTCAAACGCAACGCAGTGTAGTGAAGCCTCTGTGAGATTCTTCGGTACACTCAGAATGACAGAATTACGTTGAAATGCGTAAGTCCTGACCAATTACCTATTAAGAATTACCAATTACCAAGTTATGAAAAATGAATCAAAATAAACTATTTAACCGGACTCGCTGGAAATTAGCCATTTCCTATGCAGCAGTAATGGGTTTGATTTTAAGCTTGTTGGGATTTGGCGTATATAGGGCGATCGCCCACGCTCACTGGGTAGCCATAGACCGGGAATTAGAATTGGTAGCTGGGACGCTACACGACAGCCTAGAACTCAAATTGCAGCAGCCCGGACGCTTGGAGCCTATAGTAAACGAATTTTTGCCCAACCTCCGCCTAACTGGAGTTAAAGGCATTAAAGAACAGTTGCCAAGCCGCCATATTTTAAGCGCTATCAACCAAGGCTATTACTATATTCGTTTATTTGATTATTCCGGGAAATTGATTGCTACAGCAGGCGCTTCTCCAGAAGAATTATCACCACAATTTAACTCCAAATACTGGCAAACAATAACTGACACCAAAGGCAATGTTTATCACCAAATTTCTGTAGTGTTACACACCAAAACACAGCAAAAATGGGGATATATTCAAGTGGGGCGGAGCCTGCAAGACTTCAATGATTATCTCAATACAGTGAAATTGGTTTTGAAATTAGGATTGCCTACAGCATTGATTTTGGTCGGCTTTTCTAGTTGGTTATTGGCAGGATTGGCAATGAAACCGATTTATGCTTCCTACCGACAAATTCAACAGTTTACAGCGGATGCCGCTCACGAATTACGAACGCCTTTAGCTGCTTCGCAGGCGACAGTAGAATCAGCGCTGTTGACGTCTCAATTGGATGAAAAAGAGGCGCGGGAAACTTTGCGGACGATCGATCGCCAAAACCGACGACTAACTCAGTTAGTGGCTGATTTGCTGCTGCTGGCTCGCATGGATAATCAACCGATACCCTATCGCCCTCAATTGTGTTGTTTGAATGACCTGGTTAGCGATTTAGTCGAGGAATTGGCAGCAATGGCGCTCGCAAGAGAGGTAGCGCTAACATCGGAATTGCGGGTGCATCAGCCATTGACTATTATCGGTGATTCTAACCAGCTTTACCGCTTAGTTTCTAATTTAATTGTCAATGCCATTCAATACACTTCACCTGGTGGCAAAGTAAATGTTATTTTAGAGAAAAGTGACCATTTAGTTGTGATTCATGTTCAAGATACAGGGTGTGGGATTGCAGCAGAAGATCAAAGGCAAATTTTTGACCGTTTCTATCGAGTTAACAGTTCACGCGATCGCGTTACTGGCGGATCGGGATTGGGGTTGGCGATAGCGCAAGCTATAGCCTTAGCACATCGCGGTAGCCTGACTGTGCAGAGCAAATTGGGTACGGGTAGCATTTTCACACTGCGATTTCGAGAAAGAAATGCGACGTTGGTGAATGATGCCATGAATCATTGAGGAATCGGCACATCCTAGAACTTGGGCGTTGGGCGTTGCACATTTATGGTATGATGAACAAATATACTTAACTAACTAGGGCTTGCTGAATAAGTGGTTCAAGTAAACACTGTATGGATTTTCGGACGAAGAAAGGTAGTAATGGTGCAATAAAAACAGGTGAAATAGATCAAAATCCGTGCATTACCATCTGCGATCGCTACATCTGTTTTTCCTAATCATCCTTTGATTACCCTTGTTTTGGCTATTGAACCACTTATCGAACTCCCTATTATGGTCTTAGTTTCCCAATTATTACTTTTTATGCGTCGTAGATGGGCAAATTTTCAGACAGAGAAATAGTCTAATAGCGTTACAATTCCCTTACCTGAATTAGAAGAATTGCATTGATTATATCGTTATTATTTTCTGAACTGCTT
Organism: Microcoleus sp. AT8-B5; assembly: GCF_036705565.1. Lineage (NCBI taxonomy): Bacteria > Bacillati > Cyanobacteriota > Cyanophyceae > Oscillatoriales > Microcoleaceae > Microcoleus > Microcoleus sp. AT8-B5. Next base: position 132,371 of record NZ_JAUBUY010000010.1, on the reverse strand, counting down.
GCTTAACATTAGCGATCACTTTCTCGATCGGATTTGTATCAGTAATCAACAATTCTAATTTCAATCGCTTCAAAATTGGTTCTGCTGTTTTCCCCTCAATCATGGTCGTTCCTTGCTGCTAGTTGATGACCGCATTGATCAGCAATATGTTGATAGACCGGGTTGCTTTAAGTTGAGTATCTGCCTGAAGTTTGTTCTCTGTTGTTCGGGATTGGCTCAATTCTTGAGCGGTCAGAAAACTGGAGCCAAACCAAAACGCGATCGCCACAAACGGCAATGGCAACCAAAACTCTGCGCCTGATACTTTTAGCCAACCTTTAGTAACCTGCCACATACTACACCTATCTGTTTTAAACGCTTAGTTCGCAATCTATAGCAATCCTTGCAGGAGTCGTAAATTTTTTACCCCACCCCAACCCTCTCCGAACCCGCTCGCTCGGGAGTAAGAAATTCACAAATGATTTAGGATTGCTATATCACTCTTACTTGAGAGTGTCAACTAATGTTTCAACTCGTGCTTTAATTTCATCTCGAACGCGGTGAAAAGTTTCGATGGGTTGTCCGTCGGGGTCGTCGAGTTGCCAATCTTCAAACACTTCTCGCAATACCCACGCTTCGGGTAAATTCACGCCGCAGCCACACAGAGAAATTACGGCGTCGTAGTCTTCTGCATTGAATTCGTTTAATGGGTTGGATGTTTGATCGGTGATGTCAATGCCGATTTCTGACATGACTTGAATTGCTGTCGGATGTACTCTGCTTGATTCTAACCCGGAACTGGTGACTCCAATCTTGCCGACTCCGATGGTTTTAGCGAATCCTTCTGCCATTTGCGATCGGCAGGAGTTTCTTTTGCAAACAAACATTACTTTTTTCATGGTTTTTGTTGGTTGTTAGTTGTTAGTTGTTGGTTATGGGTTGCTGTCGGGGTTCCGGCGGTTTCTAAGCGCCCGGTAATTCAAGGGCTCGATTTGCTAGTGCGATCGCCTCTTTGGCCGCTTGTTCTTTGCGTTCGCTGTAGCGATCGGTCAAATAGTCGGTTTGCTCCCGCAACAGTAAGGTAAACTTGTACAGTTCCTCCATCACGTCGATCGCGCGATCGCGATAAGGCGAATCCTTCATCGTCCCATCTTCATTAAACTCCTGATAAGCTTTCGCCACAGAAGACTGATTCGGAATCGTAAACATCCGCATCCAGCGGCCCAAAATTCTCAAAGTATTGACAGCATTAAAAGACTGCGAACCGCCACTGACTTGCATCACCGCCAAAGTTCGGCCTTGAGTCGGTCTGACAGCCCCAATACTTAAAGGAATCCAGTCAATTTGATTTTTGATAATGCCCGTAATATTGCCGTGCATTTCTGGACTAGACCACACTTGACCCTCCGACCACAAACTCAATTCCCGCAATTCTTGAACCTTGGGATGGGTATCGGGAACGCTACCGTAAATGGGCAATTCTAGAGGATTGAAAAACCGAACTTCAGCACCGAAATCCTGAATAATTCTTGCAGATTCTTCTGCCAACAAGCGACTGTAAGAACGCTCTCTTAAAGAGCCATACAAAAACAGGATGCGAGGAGGATGGTCAAAACGAGTCATGAGTAGCGTTAATTAGTTATAAGAATGGGGCTATTGAGAATAAGTTTGTTTTCCTGCTAACTCTTGCAGGAAAGCGGTTTGCGCCTCTCTCAATTCAACGTTGGGATTGGCATCCAGAATAGTGAGTATCGCATCGTCATAGGATGAACCTGCCTGAATCAAGTAGGAAGCCAGCATCGTTCCGGTGCGTCGTCTGCCACTTGTGCAGTGAATTGCAACCCCGTGCCCACAATGATTCTGGCTATCCACAAAGGTTTGCAATTGCTGAATCTGTTCCTGGCTGGGTGCAGTACCGCCTTTCGTTGGCAACCAAAGGTGAGGAATGTTTGCCTGCTCATACAAATCCAGATTGGAAGCATCGTCCATTACAGAGACGATCCCCCCAATACCTACTGACTGAAGCGTAGAGAGTTCCTCTGCTGTTGGCTTCCGCACCCCTGCCAGTTGGCCTGGAATCACCCACCACAAATTCTCTGAAATTGGTTGCGCTTGTTGTTCGTCCATTGCAGCCGCCTCATCCGACAGGGGTAGAATTTTTCTGGCAAATAAATATCACACTTTCCATTTATTTTCCTCGCTTACTTATATCGCGAAATCCGTTGGATATTATCCGATAAACCAAAACAGCTAGTTGTGCTCCTAAAATTGGTGCAACCCAATAAACCCACTGGTGCTGCCAAATTCCTCCTACAATTGCTGGGCCAAATGACCGCGCCGGATTCATACTCGCTCCGGTAATTGGCCCCATAAATGCAGCTTCTAACCCTACAGTTAACCCAATTGCTATCCCGGCAAAACCGATCGGAGCGCGCCTATCTAATCCTGAACCTAAAATAACAAACATCAGGATAAAAGTCAATACTGTTTCTAGAATTAAAGACTGTAACCAGTTACCATTCAGAGGAACAGTTGCACCGAGATTTGCCACTTTTCCTAAAGTAATTAGCAGCAGTGTGGAAGCTGCTATCGCGCCCGCACACTGCGCTAGAATATAAGGCAAAACACGTTTGCTTACAAAAAAGCCGCTAGCCCAGAAAGCGAATGTTACAGCAGGATTTAGGTGGGCGCTGCTAAGATGACCAGTAGCATAAATCATCGCGGCTACAACGGCTCCAAAGACAAAACTGATGCCTAAATGAGTAATAGCACCCTGGCTAATTTTGTTAACCATCACCGCGCCCGTGCCTGCAAAAACTAGAATAAATGTACCCAGAAATTCGGCGAGCGCTTCTCTGCGACACTCCGGTGAAAACAAGCTTCTCACTGTTTTAGAAACTGACTTGAACATTGAGTAGATCCGTGAGAAATTTACCTCGGTTGTTATAGTTTAGTTACCAATCTAGATTGACAGCTAAGAAGCTACAACAGTTGACAGATGAGCACTGATACCTAAAAATTTGCCTGCTGTCGCAATAACTCGCCAATAGTCAAGTCAAGCTGAGCTTTGCCACCAAAAACTGTCCCCACCTTGCCATTGTAGAAGTGGTTATAAATTAGTTGATAGCCTTCTTTTGGTAAAGGAATATAACCCACAGAACTAACTAAGGTCGGAGCTTTCTTCATGTAGAATTCTACAAAATTGCGTACTTCTATTTTATTTTGAGCAGAGTTGTAGTTGACATAGATAAATAGAGGTCGTGCAAGGGGGTTATATTGAGCTTTTTCTACAGTTTCGCGGGAGGGCAACACTGCTCCTTTGCCTCTGTCAATACCTACAGCTTTCAATTGACTTTGGTTGTCTTCGTAATAGGAAAATCCAAAGTAACCCAAAGCATTTTCGTCTTTAATAACCCCTTGCACTAAAACTGTATCGTCTTCACTAGCTGTATAGTCGGTACGGCTGGCTTTCGCAGTACCTACTGTTGCCTCTGTGAAGTAGTCAAATGTACCGGAATCTTTGCCTGCCCCGTAGAGGGTTAGAGGTCGATTCGGCCAATTGGGTCGGATCTGATTCCAACGGGTAATTTTTCCTTGGGCGGCGGGTTCCCAAATCTTTTTCAATTCCTCTACAGTAATGTCTTTTATCCAGTCGTTTTTTGGATTGACTACTACTGTGAGCGCGTCAAAAGCGACAGGTAATTCGTAGTAGCGGATGCCAGCTTTGTTGCAGGCTTCCATTTCCCCTGGGCTGATGGGTCGCGAGGCGTTGCTGATGTCAGTTTCGCCAGCACAAAACTTTCTAAATCCTCCACCTGTACCGGAGAATTCAACAGTAATTGATGCTTTCTGGGGATTCGTATTTTGATATTCTTTTGCCATCGCATCCGTAATTGGATACACGGTGCTGGAACCGTCAATTTTAATGCTTTGCGATTCTGGCGACTGGACTTGTCCGCAGGAGCTGAGCAGCCCGATCGCACCTATGGTCAAAGCAATTATACTTAGTACGGAAACCTTGGGCTTTTCTGCTGGGTTCATTGACCTCACCCAATGTCATAACTAAGGGGTACACTGGAATCATATCAATAAAATTTGATATGTCAAGTATGAGGGAAGACAAACAGGCAATAAACATATTAAGAAATGTTGATGGGTTAATCTGCGTCGGAACAAGGGCGGGCCGGCAGGATCTGGCTGAAGCGGCGGTATTCGGCGAGGTACTGTTCGAGGGCGACAAACTGAGCTAAATTGAGGCTGTAGTAAATCCAGCGGCTTTCTTGGCGGCTGCGGACTAAAGCTGCATCCTTCAAGGTTTTGAGGTGGAAAGACAGTTTAGGCTGAGGGACAGAAAGTCGATCGCACAATTCGCAAACGCACAACTCCTGTTCTCGCAGCAACTCCAAAATCTGAATTCGCAGGGGGTCAGAAAGAGCGTGAAAGCCGGAGGAGACAAGTTTTTCTGAAATCTGTCGCTGTGAAATGCGATCGGGCGCAGCCGTAGAATTTTTAAGCATCAATTATTTAGAAAACATCCATACAAAACATTATAGTTTCTCAAGCTTCATCCCAGAAAATCAGTGCATTCAGCATCGACAGATTCTTCGGACTTGATTACTTCGGATTCTGTACCCGCGCCGGCACATCAGTGAGTCCGACCTTTTGCATCAGCGAAATCACCCCTATAGATAAAATTCCCCAAGAATTGCCCCAACAACTACCAGGATGATAAAGACTTTTTGCAAAGTTTTTTTAGTAGCTGGGTGGTACTGTCTCGGCAATTCTTGGCCTTGCTCGTCAACTTCTTGCTCCAAGGGGTCTAGCGGATTGGATGGATTTGAGTTAAAAGGATTACTTCAGAGGAGTTATCAAATCCCCAATACGTTGACGAAAATATTAACGCGCGGGTCGAGTTTAGGAAAACTAAACACTCAGTAATGCTCACGGAATGGTTGCTTGAAAATAACCCCGGTTGCTTTGCTGAATTAGTCCAGTTTTCGCAGCGTATCCTTGACAAAGACAACGCTGCGGTATCTTAAGCAAAACAGCGTTCGCGATCGCCACCAACACCTCAATTTTTGGGAAACTAAACCCAAACCAAAACCTGAACACCTCTGCCATGCCCAAAATCCATGAGTGCGATCGCATATCAACGCTTAAAACGCTCTTTAACAACTGTTTCGCTGGTAATGTTTCGGGGGGTATCGTTTTCTTGCTCAATCAGCCGACAGATTGTGCTACCACAGATGACATTGTTCGGTGTGGTTGACTCTTCTTCAACCAAAGCCTCAATCTTTGAATACCGATTAGCCAAATCCTGGCGAAATTCAACCATTTCCTCAATACGGCACTCCAACTCATCTAGATGCTCCTTTACCATTGCCTTAAGGCTTGCACAGGGAGGAATACCTTGGGCGCTGATGTCAATGAGCTTTTTGATCTCATCTAGGGAAAGTCCGAAGTGCTTAGCTTTTTGAATAAACCGCAGACGTTCTAGCGCTTCTTCTGAATAGATACGATATTGTGACTGTGTTCGCTCAGGTGGCTTGAGTAGTCCCAAGCGTTCGTAATAGCGAATTGTCGGAACGGGTATACCCAGTTGACGGCTTAACTGGCTGATAAACAATCCCTGTTTCACTTTTTTGCCACCTCTTTAATTGAGAATGGGAGGGCGATTACCCCTCCCCATCAGTAATTTATCCTTGCCCAATACCAGCAGCTATAAGCGCTTCGCGGGACACTGGCTGTTGGTGAGAGCAACACTCAGCAAGTTTACCATCGACGACAATAGCAGGGACGCGGTTAATGCCGTACTGGTTTGCTTTCTCACGGCACTTATTGGTGGCGCAACCCTCACGCAGATCGTAAACCTGCACCTCACAGTTTGAGCAGGCTAACTCCCTCACTAACTTAACGGTTTCATCACACAAGGGACACCCAGCAGTGAAGACTTCGACTATACGTTTAGCCATTCTCTTAACCTTTTTTGAAGAGTTATAAGAGTAGCTTAAACCTTGAACCTGACTTCAATGTCAAGGGGGATGGGAAACTTTTTTTACAGCGCTAGCAAAAAGTGAATTGTTTATAAACGCTCTATATGCCCATACCCGCATAAAAATATATGCTTGAAGGGAGGGAGATCGTAGGCTGACCAAACCCAGCCCTGTCAAGGTGGCTGCTGAGCTTGCTCCAGCAGCCTTGCTGTAGAAAGATGACGGTGACGTGAGTCAACAATTCCCCGGTGGTTTCTTCTTTCTGGGGGAACGTGGCTGCTTCAGAAAAGACTTCAAATTCACTCGTGCAGCTAAATCTAACAGAAAATCAGCCAGTTGAGACAATGACCAAGCCTGAATATGCCTCCAATTATCAGCTTCACAGGCTATAGTCGTCCCCCGATAAGTTCCTTAAATTTCATCAACTTTCGTAGAATTCTCAAAGACTTGACTCAATTTTTCCCACACCGCGTACACTGCCGAGAGCCCTTCGGACTACAGCTAAAATATTGTAAGAAACCAGAGCTAAACAAAAAGAAAATAAAGCAGCCTTCGGATAACCCAAGTTTTGAATTTCGCCCTCAAAGTTCTTACAGCATATTCCAGGTTCATGAAGTACAGTAGCAGCTATATTGTGTGGTACGTCTTATGTAGGGCGCGTCGTTGCCGCCTCCGGTTCAATGAAACTTGCAGATTGTTGATGATGGCGACGCACCTTAGTTACTACAAGATTGTGTGTACCAGATATACATGGAATATTCTGTATTTAACAGAACAGCCCTGTGAAGGGGCTTATACAATTGATGTACCAGCAGACCCACGCATTGGTCGGACGGCGAGAGAAGCATTGCTTATTATTCGCTGTGTTAGTGTTAAGATTCGGCGTCCAGATCAATTGAAGGCACAAGATTATCCACCCAGTATCACTCTTTACGCAGTCGAAGCAATAGAAGTTAATCCTCCGGCAGGGCAAGAAGCGATTCATTGGCGATTACTCACAACTCACAGGGTGGTTTGTTTAGAACAAGCACTACAAGTTATCGAATGGTATCGATGGCGATGGCGCATTGAACAACTTTTTGCCACATGGAAACAAGCAGGATTAAATCTTGAAGCTACACAGTTAGAGTTCGTAGCTGCCATTCAACGACTCACTGTCTTGGCTTTAGGCGTTGCCGTGCGAACCCTACAAATGGTTGAAGGGCGCGATCGTGCCGACTTACCAGTTTCCCTGACTTTCTCTGATTCTCAACAGCAATGCTTGTCTGTGATTGAACCATCTTTTCAAGGGCGCACGAAAAAATTGCAAAATCCCTATCCTCCCGCCTCCTTACCGTGGGCTACTTGGCTGATTGCTCGACTTGGGGGTTGCTCTGGTTATAGTTCTCAGAGACCTCCCGGAATGCCTACCCTTGTTCATGGACTCCGACAGTTTGAATCCATCTTTTTGGGATGGAAACTAGCTCAGAATCAACTTCTGTGTACACGGTAGCCCTACTTATTGAGCCGATAGTCTGATTTAATGTTCATTATTTTCTCGCTCTTTCACTCGCCCCCTCGATCATACCTCATTTCAGCAACGCCGATTTTTGTTAGTTCAGCATCCAGAGTTGCAATGTCTGCCCGGGGCGGAATTCGTTGTTCTCTTCCATATTTTTGACCAGGTTTGGCGACACTCCTGCTAAACCGATCCGGCTATCGCGCGCAATTGGCGGCGCTGCCGCCATGCGTAAAATGGGCAAAACCTCTGGATGCTATCGCAGTAATGCGGACGTGATGTTGGTAAGATTGGCTGTCTCAGAAGAAGCAGATTCAACTTGTTGAGTTGTAGCAATGCGAGTGTCGCGATAGGCTTTTGGAGCAAACTGCATGAACCAATTGTTATAGAAGTCTACCGACAGGGCAATATCGGGTTTCCACAAGTGTGGTTTGTCGGCATTAACTGGCACTGCACCTCCTTTAATCGCGACCCTCGCCTAAATAGCTTAGATTGCTGGAACGTCTCTGTTGTATTATCCACCAAGCGGTTGCTCTTGAAACGGATTTAGTCAACTAAACCCGCGCGAAGGGCTCTGACAGCAGCTTGAGTGCGATCGTCGCAAGACAGCTTATTAAGGATATTACGCACATGAGTTTTCACAGTACCGAGGGAAATGTATAGCTGCTTGCAAATTTCCTCATTGCTGCACCCTTCGACAATCAACTCTATAACCTCTTTTTCTCGTTCTGTTAAAGGGTTTGCCATTAACAACTGACTGTATTCTGGCTCAACTCCATTGATTGACACAGTGGAAATGGGGGCTTTGTTAACAGCTTCCTTGAAAGGGTTATTCATGCGAGCCAAAACGATTCTAGCAATTGAAGAATCGATCCAGTTTTCGCCAGCATTTGTCTCAACAACAGCTTCCACTAACTTTTCAAAACTGACATCTTTCATGCAGTAAGAGTCTGCTCCCGCTGCAAAAGCTGCCAGCACTGATTCCTCGTTATCCTGCATCGTCAAAATCAACACTTTCGGTTGGTTATCTATGCTTGGGGCTTTGGAAGTTTGCACGTATTCTTTGAATCTTTTTGTCAATTCAATCCCATCTACCAACCCCGGTAGTCCGATATCAACGATCGCTACATCAGGCAGGGTTTTCTCCAGTAAAGTTATCCCTTGCAGACCGTTAGCTGCTTCTCCGATAAATTCGAGTTCTTCGCAGTCTTCTAAAGCTGCTTTGATTCCAGCCCTTGTCAGGTGGTGGTCTTCAATTAAGGCAACGCTAATTTTATTCATGGTTGGTTTGTTTAAAAAGGGACAATTGTACTTCAGGGACAGGGGTGTGTCCAAGGTAGAACGTATGCGCTCTTTTGGATCCAAACAAAACTTTTAGAGCGAGATGGGAAGCCGTACAGTAAATGTGCTGCCTTGACCCACCGTTGATATCACGTCAATGCTGCCAGAGTGGGCTTCTACAATCCGGCAAGACAAGTGCAGCCCCAGGCCGCAACCTGCTCTAGCATGGTTTCCGGGGCGGAATCGTTCAAACAGCGAAGCTTGTTCTGAGGCTCTGATACCGGGGCCGGTGTCTTCTACGGTAATATTTACCCACTTGGCATCTGGACGAACAACGATTTTCACACAACCAAAATCGGTGAATTTAATCGCATTTCCCACTAAGTTGGTGATGACTCGGCGGAGTTCGAGGCGATCGCCTTCAATTCGTAGTGGTTGCGGGTCAGAGTCGTCGAAAGTTAGGACAAGTCCTTTATCAATAGCCACAGCCTCCTGTTCCTTAACGACTTCTTTGACCAGTTTTTTGAGGTCAAAGGGGGTGCGCGCCAGAGTTTTGCAACCAGATTCAAATCGGTGAACTTCCAGTAAAGTATTGACTAACGAAAGCAAATTTTGGTTACTGCTGCCGATGGTTGCGATCGCCTCTACCGCTTGAACGGGCAGTTCACCAAATTTCCCTCGTTGGAGTAGGGTCAGCATTCTATCAGCGCCGACTAGGGGAATCCGCAAGTCGTGGGTAAGACGAGCCACAAAATCCTCTCGCGCCTTTGTTACTTCCTGCATCGCATCTATGCTGTGTTTGAGCCGGAGGAGGCCACGGACGCGAGCCAGCAACTCATTTACTTGGATGGGCTTGCAAACGAAATCGTCAGCGCCCAAGTCGAGTCCATCTGCTATGGTTGTTGAGTTGTCAGCCGCAATTAACAGGATGGGGATAAAGGGAAGTTGAGGATTTGAGCGAATTCTGTAAGTCACTTCGTAACCGTCTACTTCTGGCATCATTACATCCAACAGGAGTAAATCTGGGGGCGACTCCTCAACTAAAGCTAAAGCATCAAGTCCGCTAGAACTTGTACTGACGCAGTAGCCTTCTTCGGAGAGGATAGCCTGCATAATAAATAAGTTGTCAGTCGTATCATCAACCGCCAAGATTTTACTGCGTTTATCTCTCATTACCCTGGATTTCCCTCCCGCCTCCATCCAAAGCTTACGAACGAGTCCATATCTTCTGAGTCAGCCTTTTGGCGGATAAAACTTAAAAACTGTTGATAATCTTGAAGCTGCTTGGATTCTTCCAACTTTCGCTGCTTTCTGATTCGCAACAAGTAGTCTTTGAGACGAGCGTACCGCCATCCAACATGGAACCCCAGATCGTAGATTTGAGGGATTTTCGGATTCGCGGTCGCGTTGAGTAAGGTTTGTGCGACATTTGGCGAGCCTTCGTCAGAAATTGTTCTCCTGCTTTTTTTTCCATCCCTGCAACCTTTCCAAAACTCTTGCCTCCTAGTTGAAGTGTGGATGGAAATTTTGTACTCTTGCAGCGTCGTTTCAAGCCAATCTAAGTCTTGTTTTCTGTCGTTTGAGAGCGAATCGTTGGGCTGATACTTGTTCCAAGCGCGGGCTAAAGCATTTAGCGACTTTTGAAAATCTGCCAAAAAACAGTCTAACAGGGTTTGATACTTTGCCGGCGGTGAAAGTCGGCTGTGGTTTGAAAGAGTGTGACTTTGTGGCATAACTGTCAACATAAGCCAAACAGGGTTTGAGTTTGCTTTTTTCGGTTTCATCTCTATGTCTCTAACCTATCAACTGCCAAGCTCGATCGAATTCTACCTAAAAGCTGATTTCTCATTCACTGTCGCAAAGCTAATAATTTCTCCTTCACTGTCACTCTTGGTTAGAATTGTTAGCTCGACTTTTCTTTTTACAGAAATAGTTGTGCCGTCCCGTGCGCGATCGCCTGTATCAGACCGAGCACCAAAAAATAATGTTCTCTTGGTTAACACAGCATCCTTGACAAAAACTTAACCTTTGCCTCCCAACAGCCAGGGCAGAAATAATATCAAGCCCTGTACTCCGCGCGATCGCGCCGCTCGCCCGAAGTATAGCTAGGGACTAGGGGAGATCTTACTAGGGACTAGGGAAAAAACGAACTAGAATCAATGGTTTCAGGAACTTGGAAACTCCTAACCGCCTTGCCGTTTGCTTTATGAAGGCGTCCGCTAGAAGTCGCATATTTAATTCCTCAGAAGTATCCGAGCGCTTCTGTATTTGAATGGGTACGACCATCCCTTCAATGCCGGAACTTCTTCTCTAGAATCCGGTTGCATGAATTAGGCAGAATGCGGCATTGCCCTTGTTTTTTCTAATCTACTAAGAGGGATTCTAGCTCTATTAGAATTTTTTGGAGGCGCTTCTGCTTCTTTGCATCGCTCCAAGCTTTGGACTTGTTCGCTTTTGCTAAAACTCCCTTTATTTTTGTTTTCAGATTTTCTTCCGGTTCTTCTTCCGAATTACCTGCCTTTAAATCCGCGATGCGTTCTTTAATCTGAGTTAGAGATAGACATTCAGCGATCGCGGCTTCTAGAAGCGACTTTCTTGCCTGCTCGTCTTTTACTTTGGCGATCGCTCGCGCCTTAGTATACTCGATCTGACCTCGGCGGAGGGCTTCTTGGATGTCTGACGGCAGCTTCAGCAGTCCCAGTCTATTGCTGACGAAAGACTCCCATGACATCCGCCCCAATTCGCTAAAAACCTTGACGACTATTTGCGTTTCATGATGAATGATAACGTTATCATTCATCCTCTGTACGTCATTTTGCATCCGGTAGAGCAGCCGTACCACCTCTTCTAGATCGTATTCAAGGTGATGAGAGAGCAGTTGCAATATCCCCTCGGTTTCTTCGACTGGGTTGAGGTCTTCCCGCTGGAGGTTCTCAACTAATGCGACGCGCAGAGCTTGCTGTTGGGTCAAGTCCCGAACGATAACAGGAACTTCTGTCAATCCCACTTCTCTAGCAGCTCTATACCGCCTTTCGCCAGCTACTAGCTCGTATTTTTCATTTCCCAAAGGACGGACTAATAGAGGTTGGAGAATTCCATCAGTTTTTACTGACTCAACCAAAGCCTGCATAGCTTGGGAGTCGAAGTATCGGCGAGGTTGAGAGGATGGAAGCTTTATCGACTCAATCGAGAGCAGTTTTTCTGCTGTTGGTTCTGCCACTTCTTCATCTCCAAACAAAACGCTCAAATTTGCCTTACCTTTATAGGGCTGGTCATTCTTACTTGACATTGAGTTTCTCCATCAAGGCGGATAGCTGGTCTAATATTTTGACGACGGGATTTTTAGGTTCGTAAACAGCAAGCGGGACTTGTTTCTCGGAAGCATCCGCGAAAGCAGTTATGCGCGGGATGGGAGTGTAAACGGGGCCAAAGGTCGTAAACTGCTCGTTTATGGCTTTGAGAGTCCGCTTGTCCTGAGAGTTGGTAGCAGCATAGCGGGAGGGAACAAAACCAGCTATCTGCAAAGAGCGGTTTCCTTTCTTTCTGATTCTTGCTACTGTTTGCAACAGCAGGTTGGTGCCCTCAAAGGCTTTGTAGTGAGTCTCAACGGGGACTAAGACGTGAGTAGCAGCTACCAGGCTGATGTAGCTGAGCAACCCTAAACTGGGAGGGCAATCTATGAGGATGAAATCGTAATTGTCTTGAATGGGGGCGATCGTATCTTTGAGGCGAACTTCCCGAAAATCCATGTTAACCAGTTGAATTTCCGCCGCGCTGAGGTTGATGTTGGTAGGAGCCAAATCCATACCGTGAATGCCCGTGTGGATGGAAAGAGGTTCCTCATTGACAATGGCATCAAACACAGTTTTATCCAAATTCTGAGAGTCAACCCCCATGAAGAGCGTTAGAGAACCTTGAGGATCGATATCGATGAGAAGAACCTTGTGGCCTCGTAAGGAGAGGTGGTAGCCGAGATTGAGCGCGATCGTGGTTTTCCCCACACCGCCCGCTTGGTTGAACAGCGAGATTATCTTTGTCATGAATTGCCCTCCGGTAGCGTGCCACCATAGTTCCAAAACGGAGTGCAAAGGGAGGTGGCGGTTAAAACTGTAAGCATATTTGCACTTTTGTTGAAGTTTGGGAATGTCTGCACTTTAGGCATGAACCCTCACTATTCCCAGACCGTTTTGTAGAAAAACTATAGTTATACTCTCATATCAAGGTGATGTCTCTGAAGGCGCATTAGGAATTTTTTTATTTTTTCCCACTCCCAAAGGCAATTGGCAACAGTGACCATGCCGTTGCTGTGAAAGACAACGGCAATGCGGTCGCGTTCATGAATGCTAGCAGGTGACGCTAAATACTTCTAAGCTCGCTCTTTCATTGACTTGTAGGAATAAGGATAGTTGATTGTTAGTTTGAGCGAGCCAGGAAGTACCTCTGGTTGATTAATAATGCAGTAAATGAGATATCCGGCCCGTTCCACTTCGGTCGTTGCCAGAGGCGAGAACTGGGCTGATTCACAAATGGCGCGTTTAACCAGTCCCGGTCTGCTGCGGTTCTTAAACAGAGCTTGCACGAACTGGGTGGGATTGGCTATGGCAGGGGACAGAAGCTTGCAGAATTTTCTGGGATGAACTGTCCGAAGGTAATTCAGAGTAGCTTGTCCATTGAGTGCTTCAATTAGAGATGGTGAAATTTGCAAGTGCTGGAGCAGCAAGTCAATATCTTCAGCAGTATTGGTTACTGCCCATAAATTATCCTTGAGCCACCCCCAAACTATCTGCTCAGCCTCTTTGTGAGTTGCTACCAAAAAGCGATTTCCTTTGTAGGTAAACCCTGATACGTGGGGCATTTGGGGGAGAGACCAGTCGGCAAAAGCGCGATCGCTGTCCAGTAGCAATAGGACGGATGCTAGTATGTGCCTCCTGCTGTGCCGCAGCGGATCGGCGACGGGTGCAGGCTGTCGAGAGCTGTATTGATAGTCAAAATGCATGGGAACGCCGTTCTCCTATTAACAGTAAAGTTATTGCTTAAAGCTAAAAGCTAAAGGCTGTAAACTCAATCCGCCGTCCCTCCTAATTTCCCACCTCAAAAGTCATCGGCAAAATTAATCTTGCGGACTATTAAAACGCGATTGAGAGGCAAAACTATCGTCCGAGTGGCTGTTGTTTCTTGTAATTCCAGTTAGTTATAGCAATAGGCAAAAGGCATTTATTCAATGGGTTTTTTCTAGACAATACTTTTTGATTAAACAATTACTGGTTCAATGTTCTCTGCCTTGAGAACTAAAGTTAGTTACAACTGAAGGCGTACCGAGATCGACAAGAGCGCATGATAGGTTGGTTGCTAAAAGATCGACGCGCTTTTAGATGGCGGAACACTTATGTTTTTAGACACCATACAGAGATTTCCCCCTGACTATATTTGGAGGCTAAAACAAATAGGGCTGGCTTTTTTTGAGAAAATAGCAACTGACCGAGCAATAGCTGGAGAAACTCAAGATTTTTACCAGGGATTGCTGGCGGGATTGGATGGGGCAGTTAAATTAATAGACGAAGAAAGCGGAGTACAAACGCTTAACCTTTTAGAAGCTAAAATAGCAACTTTTATCAATGATGAAGGAGATAACTCATCCCAACAAAGTTTAAGTTCAAGTTCAGTAGAAGGTGACTGTAAGCTATCCATTTCTAGGTTGCCTGTTAGATCTATTTCTCAACTTAGACAAATTGGAAGAGAAACCGATTGCGGACCAGATATAGAAGATTGTGTCTGCATCGGCGAGACTCAAGATTTCTATCACGGCTGCCTTGCTGCTATTGATTTTGCTCTGTCCTTAGCAGGTGAGAAATATGCCTATGCTCAAATCAGTCTGGTAAAAACTAATGCCGCCAATTTCATCGAATTAAACAAAGATTGCGAACGCCGAGTTCTTGAGCTTAAAGGCTTATCTTCCTCAAAAAGGCAAGATTGGCAACCAAAACAAAATTTGCTTGTCGAGCTGTCCAAAATAGATGGCGACAATCAAGTTGGGACGCTGGGCAGTGAAGGAGAGGGTGATGAAGCTGATTCGCGATCGACAGAAACAGGAACTTTAGAAGCTGAAATACAGGAGCAAGATTTGAAGAGCGATCGCTCTAATTCTAGCGAACTAATCGTACCTCTTACTTTAAGCAATCCGGTTCTTTTGAAATACCAGACTGAAAGTGAAGAGGAAGTACAAGAACAGTTTAAAGAAGAGATAGTAAAGCTGCCAGAAGAGGAGCGCTTAGAGCTAGAGAATTTGCTAGTCAGCACTTTATTAGATGGTTGTCAACTATTAAAGCTAGGAAAACGTAAAGTTATAGAAGATTGGACAGCATTTTTAGAGGAGGATGAAGCAATCAGGGTGATTTCCGATCGAGACAGCCACATCGTTCTGCGGATCACTTTAGAGGGTGAAGTGCAAAGCGCTCTATCTTATGGCGATGCAGAGGTATTGAATGCAACTGTTAAAGAAAACTCAGAGGATTTGGTTATATTCTCTAACTGGTTAGAGCCGATAATTGAAAACGTGTCAGCAGATAATTTGAATGCTGATTCAGTACCGCCAGCAGCCACAATGGATATTCAGCAGGTAAAATTGGCTGAGTCTATCCTGCCAACAGCTCAAAGAGCTTTTGAGTATTTACTCAATCATGCTCCCGATCGCGTGGAAGAGACTGATGAGTACACTCGCGTTCGGGTAGGAGATTTGTACGATCTGATCGTGGGAGAGTCGGAGGGGGTTTCGGTATCTTCTCTGACTGTTTCTGTCCGAGGGGAGTTAATCAAGGTTCGCGGAGAAAATTTGGTTTTAGCTCAGGGTATTTCCCCTGAAGATATTGACTTTTGGAGAGTTGTGGCAGATGAGCTAGATCGGATAGAGGCGAGGAGTAGGGATTGTGAGCGATCGGAAGAAGACAGTGTAAGTGGTTTTCAGCGCTGAAACGTTGGAAATATAATTTTTCCGTAACAGAAATCATAGTAGCTTTGGCGCAGTCGGGTCTTTTCTTTGATGGTCGCACGGCTGAAGGTGACATCTTAGTCGATGCTGATAGTCTTTACTCCAAGGTACGGGCTAGTATGTCTAACAAGAGTTATTTGAAAAACTTTATGAACGTGGCTACAAGTAAGTAGGCGGTCAAAATTAAAGTAACACTACTCGATGCTGGAAGTCTTTTGGTATGAGGCTCTTGGCTTTTGGGTTTTTGACTTGATTTATAACCACCTACTTGCTTGATTTATAACCACCTACTTACTTGTAACGTTTTACAAGGCTGTACACCGCATGAGCTGGGTCTGGGTGATTGGGTCTATGAAATAATCTATTGAGTTGATTCGATGAATATTGACGTTCGCCCCAAATAGCCCAAATAAGGGCGAGATCGTTTTCCTTAAGAAAGTCTCTCAATAATTCTTCTTGCATATAAAACAGTGACTGACTGTTGTTGAAATCATCGCTACAATCAGAAACGTTATATGTTGCTTTAACTCCCTTCCTTGTAAGCAGATCGAATGTCTGTGGTTGACCAATTAACTCCAAATCAGAGGCAATCTCTTTTGCTAACGTAGTGGCATGACTAGCATGATTGGCAGGGCTACGACTACTTTCCCAATGAAAGTCACAGACCGGAATGAGTGCATGATATGTGATTATATCTTGCTGTACTTCCTCAACTTCCACTGGAATTTCACGAATTTCAATACGCCCAAGTTCTTCTTCGCTAAGTTTTTCAGCACCCTCATTGTATGCATTAACACCTAATAAGCGAAGTTTAACTATATCGACATGACTCAAATCTAGCTGCTTGCCATCTAAAAAGAATCTTGGTTCCATCCGCTCAACTTGAACAGTCTCCTCTTTCACAACGAACGAGAATTCACAAGTGCTATTTTCAGGAAACGTTCCACACCACGGAATCTCGCCTGCAAACGTATAGCCAACTGATGGCTTTTCAGGCAACCATCTTCCACCTAAGTTTTGATTGGATAGATGCTCGAAAAAAGAATCAGCCTCACTGGACAAGACGAGAAAACTTCGGATGAAGCAAAAAATGTTTCGACCAAGAGTTTCGTTTTCCTGGACTATATAGCCATCTAACATAACCCAGGGACCAACTTCGTTTTGAATCTCCGCCATTTGAAGATAAGGGTTTACATCAGGTGGTGATCCATTGACGATCCATTCCTTCATCTCCATGCCAGGATCGCCAAGTAAGTCTGCCTGTATAAGGCAAGCCTCTGGTGATTGCTCTGGAAAACTTGGGTCAATATCAAGATCCCAGTTCCAATCACGCTCATTGCGTCTCTCAATTTTTCCTAAATCATGTAATAGACCAGTCATCTCATAGAAGGCAATCCATGAATATTTCTTACCATAACGCTCTATTTTCTGAGTATCACTTCCTGTCGTATTCCAGTCATTTCGGTTCTCTATTGAGCTTTCGATATCCTTGAATTTTTCACTTGACCATCCAAGTTGCTCAATCCGCCAAAGAATTTGCGCTCTGACCTTTTGATACTCTTCATTATTGAAATCATAGTTGCTGCGTCTTGGCACCAAACGTCCGAGAGTGTAGTTTTCAAAATCCATCCGGAATGGTGAATCTGTACCATAACGCCTTTCTTTAGATGCTTCACTTTCGCCCCAATCCCGTAGTCCCCCTTCTTTAAATGGAGGTTTACTTCTTTGAATTTCTTCAGAGGTGAAAAGCTCAGAATGATGTAGAGAAGCCATTTCTATAATCCGACTTCCGTACTCTCTCATAAGGGAATGTGTAGTGCTAAATGATGCGCTTTCTGCAAACATTGAGTCATAGATACTCCGCGCATAGGTCGGTAACGTTTCGGTCACAAAGGTTTGGTCGCCTAAATCCGCATGCTGCGCCATTGCAACTCCATAGCTTGCAGCAAGCATTCGCTCCGGGACATAAAGATCGTTGATCGCAAGTGCTATTAAGCTCTCCTCAAAAAGTGCTGCGGGGTTTCCTCGTCCAAACCAGTACAACGCACGGGTTGCCACATCACGAAGTTCTCGATCTGTAGAGGTTAAAAGCCACATAACCCATTTCGCGCGCAGTCGTTCAGAAGTAGTCCAAAAGTCCAGTTGTTGTTTCCACCTGCCCTCTATTGCCAGTAGATCGTTAAATCTCTCGGAGCGTGTTTCTCGAATCCACTCAGTCCAAACAATATCTCGTTCAGAAACTGACATTGCTCGAAGTGTCTCATCAAGAAAAGCAGCATTAAGTGGGTGAAGTGCCACTGCACGGGCTACTTGAAATCGAAAGAACAAGCGGCTTCTAAATCTTGAGGATTCATGTGAAAGGCTCAATAAGGCGCTTACTGTCTCTTGGTCTAAATACTCTGTATCTATTTCAGCCGCCAACGCAATAGCGTTTTTCTTTAACGGCTCCGAGACATGCTGCCAAATTTGCCTCCCTTGCATTCGGCGCGGAGCCAGTGTAACTAGAGATCGAAGTATATCGAGCGCCAATTCGTGGCTAGTATCACCAGTGAATAGTGCGATAGTCTCAGGGGTATTCAGCCAAGCAAAGGATACATCCTGCGCGTACTTAATGAGAAGAGCATTAGCGACAATATACCCTCCGAGCGCGTCATAAGTTGGCGTGACTACAAATTCAAACCCTGGTCCTGGGTTCTTGAAGAGAATCCCTTCCTGTGCCAGAAGATTAACGATACTGCTATCCCACGCACGAGAAGCATCAGACACTGCATCACGAAAGCCTGACTCGCTAATTTCCCGCTTTCCGCACTTCCATAATTCGATTCCAAGTGTGTAAATCGCCTTCTTCACTTCATTTGCAGTATAACTATGGTTGAGGTTAATCATCTGTGAAATTCGCTCAGCAGCATTAGCAACATATTTGTCAAATAGTGGTGCAAGCGAGGTAGGAAAATAATCAATCTTGACTTCAGATTCTTTTTTCGGGTTGGTGACCTCGCAGAATATTCTCAGCGTTAGTGGGTGCTGTAAAAACTCCGTAGGAATCTCTGAATCGCCAGGGTCTATTTTAAAGTGGCTAAAATACTTTTCGATTGCCTCATCAACATCACCTCCAAACCCCTCACTTTCTATTGCCTTTATGCCATCAGGAAGAGCCATAACTGCGAATGATTCTCTAGTCTCAGTTTGTGACTCTCGATACGGATGCCAATCTTCCTTTTTGCGTTCTCCAGTTCTCAATGTGCAAACTACTAGAACGTTAGGGTATTTCTTTACAATCTCGCTGAGCGAAGCTAATTCAGGCTTCCAATCTTTTGGATTCTCAGCTTCGTTAAGTCCATCAATTAGGATTGGTAATCGACAGCAGGCGCGTTTACCAGCCGCATCCACTGCTGCCAGTAACATCTCTATACTCGGCATAGGAATGCCATTGATTGAGAGGGTTTTTGCAAGATCATCGAGAGACTGCCCCCTGTGAAGATTACGACCCTGGAGAAAAATGCCAGCAGGTCTCTTCTCCTGGGGAGCAGTTAGTTGGGCAGCCATCTGCGTCTTACCACCACCTGCATCGGCTAAAACTCCAACCAGACCAACTCCGAGAAATTCTTCAGCTTCGTCGAGAAGTTCTTGCGCTATGTACATATCGTCTAGCGCATTAGTAGCATACAGTGCAGCAGGATGATTTGCAGACCGTAAGTGTCTAGGGGTCGCGCGAACGTCTATATTGATTAATGTTTTTCGTTCCTTTAGTTTTTGTTGGATAACATCAAGGTCTCCATCTGCAAGGATTTGATGAAAATTGATAAGAGTATCAGCAAACGCTGAGCAAGCATCAATAAAAGAGGTTATGTAGGGTTTTAATCTGGGCACAGCGCCGTCTGACTCACACGATAGTAAATCAGATATATTCTTCAAACGCTCCCCGACTTCAATCAATTGTCCCCATGAGTCAACCTCTCCCAGCATTCGCCGAATTATCCGCTCGGCATCAACGTCTTGGTGGACTGGTTCTAGCCAGCGCTCTCGAATTGGCTGAACTGCTATCCTGTGTCGTTCTGCTAGAGTATTCGGAGTTAAAATCTGTTCGCCAAAGTAGGTACTTCTGAGTATTAAGCCATCACTACTTAGATAAGTATCAGCTTCTTCCTCAGCCCATAAGTGCAACTTGTATTGTGTCGGAAGACTGTAATACCATTCCTGATCTTCCTTACTGAGTGTATAGGGAGTCCAAAGAACCCAATCTGTGAGGTTTGGTAATACCTTTTCAGTAGTTTCCAATGAGTGTTCAATATTCTTACGGCTTGCTGCATTTAATGTTCCATTTTGATTACGCTGAAAAAGCTTACATTGCCATCCGAACCAACGGGATGAATCACCAAGCTGACATTGTTCAGTCAGCTTTATATGAAATTCAACACCAGGCTGATTTGCTAGTGCTTTGAATTCGCCAAACCGTCCATATTGCAGCCTCATAAGACCGCGACATAGATTTTCAAAGTTGCGGGTATTCTCACCTGAAAGTGAATCAAATTTTGTCCAGTCTAGAGAAGGCATTGCAGTATCTTAAAAGTCTATTTACCTCGCCCATACTCAGCGTCTGGGTAATCATGAGCCGAAAAAATTTCAATTTTTGCTCCTCTATCAATCATAAGCTTCATAAAAGCGGAAACTTCTGATTCATCAGTAGTTAGAATCAATTTGTCTTCTTCTATTCGAGTGCTTACGTCATACAAAAACTGCTCAAGTTCCAGAGGACCAAGAGTATAGATATTTGCATCCTTTAAAAGAGCAGAAACTTCATCTCCGAATCGGTTTCTAGTTCTACCAACTTCTATTTTGTCAGCAAGCTTTTCAGTAAGCTGGTCAATTGTTTGTTTGGTTTTTCTCGCGTCATCAACGCTCTTAAACTGCCCAATCATCACTAAGTTCATCGAGTGTTCAGACCCGTAGCCACGCCAAACTTTCATAAATTTATCTCCTGATTACTTCTAGCTAGCTTATGAAGTGCTAACATCACTCCATCCTCAAGAATCTGAACACCGTCAGTACTGTATGAGGTTGGTTTTAAAATTCCTGAAGCATCTATATGGGCAAAAGCCTCTAACCCTGTTTCCGCAATAAGGGGATTACAGGTCGGAAGTCCATCAGCACCACTCTCGCTGACTGCAAGGGGAATACATCCACGGTAGTTAGCCACCCATTCTTGCAATATTCTACAAGTATCGCTATCAATCCCGCCAGTTCTTAGGGTGGCTTCTTGAGGCAAAAGTAAGAATTCAGAGCAACCGAATTCTTCCGCGAGATCAATAGCTTTATCAAGGTCATCAATAGTTTTCGAGTTAACCACAAAGTTGATGCCAAAGGGAAAACGTTTACTAAGTGCCTTGATACGTTGAATCAAGGTAGCAAAAGGTCTTCCTCTGAGAGATTCGTAGGTAGCTTCAACCCCATCCATGCTCACTCTGATGAAATGTACATTTCCTGATAGATCCTCAAGAAGGCGATCGCTGAGATGATGGGCATGAGTGGTCATGGTAACAGCCAAACCCGTTTTTTCAGCTACGAAAGAGCAGAGTTCTGCGAGCCGAGGATATAGAGTCGGTTCCCCGCCTCCCAAGCCCACACCAATGCAGCCATTGACATCCAAATGAGTAAGCCAGACCGTTAACTGCTCAAAATCCAACACAGCAGGATTTTTTGGTGCGTAACAATGGGGGCAAGTAAGATCGCAAGCATTCGTCAGCGCGATAGATACTTGACGTGGGGCAGTTGACCATATGCTTGGAGGTAGACTAACTTCATCTACTAACAGATTCATACCAGTGTTTCGATTGAACAGATGTAAACCTGCGGCTCCAACACGAACCTTCAAGGTGGAGGAGACATTAGACGTAGTTGCAACCAGATGGTAACGATTAGACTCCATTGAACTCACGTTACTCATTTTTACCCTCTATAACGTCTATTTGACATGGCTTGCTATGCGACTACCCTACATATTACGAGGATTGAGGAGGATTTACGAGGGTCTAAAATACAAAAAATTACGCCAAAAGCAACAATTCTTTACAAAAAGTGATAGGTATTTATACTGATTGCAACGGTAAAAGTAGGAAATTGTAGGTGTAATGAGTAAAAACTGTGCTGTTTTCTCCTCTTTTTTCCTCCTTTTTTAGCTCTCTAAAATCCGCATCCAGGTCAAATACGGTTTTTACAAAGTAAAATAGCTCTGAATAAAAGGGTGGGTGGGTGGCAATAAGCTTCCCCACTCCTAGAATAAATGAGGAGTGGGGAAGCCGCCCTTAACAGGCAATTTTTGAGATTCTTAGTTGCTCAAGCGACTTAATCCAAATCATCGATGTCGTCGTCAGCAACATCCACTTCTTCGTACACACTTTGCGAGCTGGAAGCAACTGGGCTGCTCTGACGGGCGAGCCGTTGATTGCGAATGCCCCGATGCTTGGCGCGGCGATCGCGGATTGCATCCATATCGGTCAATCCGTATAGGATGCGACCAGCACGCATCAATTCCTTTAAAGGTGTCTCGCTGTAGTCAGCGCGAAATTGGGCATTATGTGTCTCCCAATCAAATTGGCCGCCGTTAAAGCGAGCAACGCTTGCCAGTTCTCGACCTGATTCTTCTCTCAAAACTTCTAGTACCATTAGGCGAAGTTTATCGTTGTAACTAATGCACTTGTCTAGGGCTTTTATCTGAGTCTTATGAGCTTTAGCGGTATGGGTTGCATTAGTCTTTTGAACTTTTTCAGTGACTCTCATTTCTCAATTTTCCTGAATTCAAGTTTGTTCATATACACAGCAGCAATCGCTGCCTCTTTAAGTTTAATATTGGGCTTAACTTTCACATAAACTATTAATAACTGTGTTTAAAACTAATTAAATTTAAAGCAATTAATACTTTAAATATTTCCATGAAAGTTGAAAATTATTAAAATACTAATAAGATGAATAAAATAAAAAACTCTACTCTACCGTTTTTAGGTAGAGCAGAGTTTTACATATTCAACAAGAGCGACGCTGAAGGAAGCTGAAAAATTTGAGCGAGGGTGAAAGACTATTCTAAATCTTCATCTTCGTCCTCATCTTCGTCCTCATCTTCTTCGTCCTCGGTATCGAAGTCTTCTTCGCTGTCCTCATCCAAGTCTTCTTCGGATTCATCTGTTTCCTCATCTTCATCAGGATCAAGTTCATCTTCTAAGTCATCCACATCATCATCTTCATCTTCATCTTCGGATTCATCCTGCTTGTTATAGCTATTGCGTTTAGCAAGCGATTCTTGATTGAATTTGACAAGACCTTTAATTGCTTCTTGCGGGTCAAGCTCGAAAACGTCGTATAGTTTTGCCATCACAAGCGCAATGACTTCCATATCGTGGCGCAGTGCATCGGGTTGACCAAATAGAGCTGGAAACACTTCGTTATTCCAACGCTGCCAGTTCATCGTTTTGCCGCGTTTTTTCAACTGTGCAGCAATATCCAAACCTAGTTTTTCCTTGGTAGCGTGACCTACCTTAGTTTGGAGGCGTTTTTCGCGCAGTTGAATTTTGACTCCAAACTTTTTCAGGATGGTAGTTCGCACGCGGTCTAGAAGTACGTCTGCTTGCTCTTCTACAGTGAGTGTCGAACGGCGACTGACCTGCGATTGGGTAGCTGTCGCTGGGCTCTTTGACTTAGCAGCACCATTGCTTTTGCCATTCAAAGTCACCGCTCCATTGGATGGGCGAGAGTTATGGTTTTTAGCTGTTGTTGTAGCCATAAAGTTTGATTTAATTAAACTACTTCACGGCTAACAGCGCCGTTAGGCGCTCTCAAATTTCATCAAATTTATAATTAGTTTTTTTTTATTGTTATTAATAATTATTTATAAAATTGTTACCTTGAAATAAATTAATCTAATAATTCGGTGTTTTTTCTTCGAGCAGGCAAAATACCCAATTATGTATATTGAGGAAATTGGGTAAATAATTCCTAAGAATTAAAAGGAGGTTTGGCTGCTGTAGAACTATTGGCTGATGGCAACGCTCGACCGCAGCTTATCAATGAGAAGAGTACCTTTGAATATTTCTTACCGTTGAATTTATGCGTACCATTAATGATTGGCTCGCTCTGGCCCAAAGAGGCATTAAGATTGTCGGGCTGGAGTATTACACGCCTGACAGAATCAGAGTGTTAGCACAGTTTCACAATTGGGGGCAGGAACTGCATTTGCCTGTTTTCTTTTGGAACTCTGGGTACAGTTGCTTGCAGGAAATTGTGAGTCGGGACGGTCAGTGCATCTTGCAAAATACTGACTTGCACCCAGATTCTGACGTGCTTGAGTTTCTATTAGAGAGTAAGAGAGAGGGAATTTACATTCTTGAGGGAGTGCTAGATTTTGACGAATCCGGTCAGGTGAGTTCGCGTCTGGGGTTTCAACTGGCAAATGCTTACTATCACTCATCTTGGTCTGCGGTTCCTCAGTTTTGGGTGATGCTGGAAAACTACATACAACTGCCGATGAACTTGCAGCCTTTGATTCCCGTACTGACGACTCCATTACCGTCCCGAGTTGCAGCGCAAAAGATGGTGGAGTTGTTTTGCGATCGCAATCCTTGGCTTGGCGATAAAGGTGACGAGGTGTTGCAAACTGCTTTGGTTCGAGCTTGCCAGGGGTTGCCCCAAGGTGAGATCGAGTTGATTTTGGAGCGATCGCTAGCTTTTGCTTCGAGTGTGGAGGAAATAGCGCGGTTGGTGCTCGACCACAAGGTTAACAAGCTGCGGGGGCGAGGCTTAGAGTTTATTGCCGAGGCTGATGTGCCGGATGCAGGTGGTTTAGACTTGCTAGACGAGTCCCTTTCAAAGGTGGCTTCGTTGTTGAGTCCAGAAGCAGAGAAATACGGACTCAAATTTCCCAAAGGAATGATTCTCTGGGGGCCGCCGGGTACGGGCAAAAGTCTGAGTGCTAAACTTGCGGCTAAGAAGATGGGAGTACCGCTGTTGGCGGCTGATTGGGGTTCGATTGTTGGTTCTTCCAGACCAGATTTAGCTTTGCGCGAATTGCTGGAACTGACTCAGGCTTTAAGTCCTACAATTCTCTATTGGGATGATTTTGATAAAGGTTTTGCAGGGTGGGATTCCAATGCAGATGGCGGCGTTTCTAGGCGCTTATCGGGGAAGCTTTTAACGTGGATGCAAGAGCATCAATACCCAATTTATATCGTGGCGACAGTGAACCGTTTGGGGATGTTACCACCGGAATTAATTCGTCGTTTTGATGATATTTTCTTTGTGGATTTGCCTCACGAAGGGGCGATGTATGAAATTTTCAATCTTCATCTCAAAAAATATTTTCCTGAGTTTCGTAATGCTTCTGAGTCGCCTTGGACAGATGATGAGTGGCGGATTCTGTTGAGAGATTACAGGCTTTGTACACCCGCAGAAGTCGGCAATGCTGTGAGAAAATGTGCTGAGGAAATTTATTATCGCGCTCGGGTACAAGGGAAACAGCCGGATGAATTGAAGGTGACTTTGAACGACCTTCGGCAACAGCGTTACCAGTTTACGCCGTCGATGCTGCGGGATGAGGAGCAGATTCTAGCGATTCGCAATCAAGCCACTTATGCTAGATCGGCTAGTGGAGAGGATCGATCGCGATTTTCAATTCCGTTACAGGAATTGTTTGGTTAGCATAGATAGGGAATGCAATTCTTTATTAACATCAGTTTTAGTCTATAATTATCTTAAGATAGGGAGGATGGTGACTTTAAGGCAAATTGGCAATAGGCAATACTAGATTAGCGCTCTTGAATATCAGCATGAAAAAAGTTGCAAGCCCTATTTCAACCGGAGGTGCTGGGCCTGATTACGAAAACCGAGTTGGTGCTTACTACCTAGCAGCATTGCTATTGCAAGCAGTTCCTCGCGGTCAAGAGGCAGGAGTAACGCGAGAAGTACGTTTTCAGCGTCTCTATGAGGGACAGCCACTAGATGACCTCATTATTGTTTCGGAGCTTCCAGTTGGTGAGGCTAAGCTTGCTCTCCAAATTAAACGAGATTTAACTTTCGGTGAAAAAGATAAAACCTTTGATGAAGTAATCCAAGCTTGTTGGGAAACTTTCAAGTCTTCGGAATTTCATATTGGTATTGATCGCTTTGGGATTGGAATCGGGCTGTATTCAAAAAATATTGATGAACATTATCAAAGTGTTCTAACTTGGGCGCGTACCAGTACAGATTCAAACGATTTCCTCAAGAGAATTAATCAACAACGTTTGGCAAATAAAACTCAGCGTAGCTTTCTCCAATTAATTCGTGGCAAGTTAGATACTTACTTAGGGAGTAGTGTAACCGATGATGAGTTGTGGGACTTCCTGCGCTCAATGGTTATTTTGCATTTTGATTTTCAGCGAGATGGTTCGCGTGACTATAGCTATACTGTTGAGATGGTGAGTCATCTGCTAAATACTGATAAAAAAACTGAAGCACCGCAACTTTTCACTGAACTTGTTGATGTGGCTACTCAGGCAAATGGAACTGCTGGCAGCTTTAATGCAGAGATTTTAATGCAGAGATTGCAAGCTAAGTTTTCTCTACTCTCGCTCATTCATTGTCGCTCTGACCTTGAAAAGATACGACAAGAATCAGATTTTGTACTAAAGGATATCCGAGTTGATATTGGAGGTTTAACTCTTAGTCGAACCGCTCTAATCGTTGATGCTCTAGAAAAGCTTTCAGAAGCATCACTAATTGAGATAGTTGGCTCATCTGGAGTTGGTAAGTCAGCCGTAGTGAAGACTCTTGTTGAGTATCAACGAGGGGAAGGTCAAGTTCTAGTTATTTCAGGAGAGCGTATCATCGGGACAGGTTGGAGTATTTATGCAAGCACTCTACAACTCAAACAGCCACTGAATAAACTTCTCGTAGCATTAAGTGGAAGTTCTAGACCAACTATTTTTATTGATGGGATCGATCGGATTGTTGACATAGGTAAACGTGCTGTTGTGAATGATTTACTTCGCACGTTAGCAGAGGTTCCACTTAGCGAAGATGGTTCTCGGCATTGGACAGTTGTATTCTCAGCACGGGAAGAAAATCTTCAAAATGTCTATAGATGGTTGGACTGGCAATCACTAGGAAAACCAATAAGGTTGCAAGTACCGGAATTAACCGTAGAGGAACTCCAAAGTATTGTCGAACACAGTCCTCGACTTAAACCACTGTTATCTCTGAGTCAGCTTTCGCCGATTCTTAAGAATCCATTGATGTTGAGGCTTCTGGAAGACCCACGTATGCTTCCAAATCTAGAAGACTTACCACCTGTTGCTACAGAAATTGAAATCAGTAAAGTGTGGTGGGACAGACTGGTTGGTAATGAAGGTTCCGTCTCCGGTCGTGATAGAAAAAATTCTCTTTTGAAATTGGGTAAACAAGTTGTAAAATCTCCTGGTAAGCACTTTACTGTTGAAGACACTGTTTCTCCAGAGTCAATTATTTCTCTCGCTGCAGATCGAATCATTGTACAAGACCCCGATCGGGAAGTGTATCGCTTTAGCCATGATTTGTTTGAAGACTGGGTGATGTATTGCGTGTTGAATCAGCGTCGTGAGGACTTATCTGCTTATCTTCAAGAACTAGATGAACCGTTCGGTTTATATAGATCTGTTCAATTGCTGGGGTTAGCTTTGCTAGAAAACTCTAAGACGGCAGATTCTTGGATACAGTTAATAGAGCAAGTTGAGCAAGCTTCGGAACTTTCTCCTAGATGGCGGCAAGCATTACTGACTGCACTTCTAGTATCTCCACGTTCCAGCGAATTGCTTGATAAAGCTGAACCGCTACTCATAGCTGATAATGCACGGCGACTTATCGAGTTAATGGTTGCAATCCGAACTTTGGAAGTGATGCCGAACTTTTCACTAATGTCTTTCTTTACAGAAGAAGAGTTACGGTCAAGCGATCGCGTAAAGTCGCTTTTAATGAGCGATCCAATTCCAAGATGGTCAGTGTGGCAACCTTTCATGGGTTGGTTGCTAAAACGCCTCAATGATTTACCCACAACCGTTCGCCCAGAAGTTGTTAAGCTCATGGAGATGTGGCAAGTCAACTCGCCAATAGGATTTATTTATCGAAAAGAAATCGGTGAAATAGCGATCGCATTACTTAAGGAAGAAGAAGCAAGGAGAGGTTGCTAATGTCGAGATATGATGATGAATACGAAAACCGCTTACACAGAATTGTGCTGCACTCAGCAGATGTTTTGCCAGAGAAAGTTGGCTCTTATCTCGGCGAACTCGCTAACTCTGGGAATTATGACGCCAAAAAGGATGTAATTTCTAAAATTCAAGACTTTACGCCTCTTGTCGATTCAATCTCAAGAGAATTTGTTGATTTTGTAATCAGCGTACTTATCCAAAAGCCAATCAATCCAAAAAATTATCCTAGTATTCCTAGAAGAATAACTAGCTCGTCAGAAGATAGAAATTTTGGTATAAACGATATCTTGAATTTTTCCCCCCCTGCACCTGTTCAAGGACCGTTTTTATATCTCTTGCTTAAGAATGAGGATGAAGGACTGCGTTTAGTCCACAATCTCGCCAATACTGCATCTGAAAAATGGCGTGAGTATGAACAGCGAGAAGAATTTGACAGACCTAAATTAACTCCTCTACCAGTCACTATTAATTTACCCTCCGGTTCTCGTGATTTTTGGGGTGATACTCAAGTTTATTGCTGGTTTAGAGGAATAACTAATGGTTCATATGCTGTGATTTCTGCCTTGATGGCACTAGAAGAGTGGATTGAGAGACAGATTGAAGAAGGTAGAAATGTTGAAGCTCTTTTTGAAAAAGTATTGAGTGAGAGCAATTCAGTCGCCGTACTAGGTATTTGCTTAAATATAGCACTTGCTTATCCTGAAAAGTGTTTAAAAGCAGCACTACCAATTGCAATCTGTCCTGATATTTGGGAAATGGACAGAGAGCGTCTCTTTCACGATCAAACCAATTCATTAACATTTCTTAAGCTTTTGGAATTTGATCGGCATAATGACTGGCTTTACGAAGTCCTTGAAAGGCGAAATAAAAGACCGCAGCGTTCACGAGAAATTAGAAAGAATTTAGCAATTTATTACGTTTTGTCGAGTGATGACTCTTTAAGAGTTCCATTCGAGCAGGCAGTTGATAAATTTACAGAAAACCTTCCCTTTCGTTATGAAGAAGAAAAATCAGATCCAAACTTTGTAGCTGCTCTCCAAGAAAAAATGGAAAACTATCAAGTATTTGGAAGGAGAGAAAATTATCGACAACAGCAAGTGGGTGAACAATTACAAATATGGGTAGAATTTCCTAAAGAACTGAGAGAACGGAATCAAAAACTTCTCGCACCTAACGTTAAATACCAACCTTGGCTTAGTGTATATCTATGGGCAGAAGAAACCATTCAAAATCGTGTACCGCAAGAGCGGATGACTTTAGAAGAAGCTGTTGCAGCAGCCAAAGAATTAGAGGCATCCGAAGATTTTTCTGAAACGGATAACGAAAATATTCTTGATGTTACTCGTCTTAAAGCAATAGCGGGTGTTGCTGTAGCAATTCTCATTGCAGATTTTGAGTGGGCAAGAACACAGAACCATTTAGAATGGTGCCGCGCTATTCTACTTGCGGCTGCTTGTATGGCTGAAACATCCATGTATGCTATGTCATCGTCTAGGGTGAAAGTTTATGCTGGGCGAGGTTTAGCCTTACTAGCTACTCATGGTGTAGCAGATATTGAAATACGCCAGCAGATTCTCCAGTTAATAAGTGAGTCAGTGAGACAGTTTTCCGATAATGGAGAAGTGGTAAAAGCAGTATTTATTGGTCTGCAAAATGGATGGAATCTCGATCCAGGATTATGCTGGAATGTTTTGAGTCTTTGTCTCTCGCTATCTATAGTTCCTGGAAAACTTTACTATGGAACTAAAATTCCTGGGAAAATTTACTACTATGGAACTCATGTTGGACGATTTAGACCCAGTTTTAAGAAGCTAGAAACTTGGAAAGACAATGTTATTCAGAATCACTTTGACTATCTAGCAAAAGACGAAATTCCAGAGCTTCCTAGAATCCCCACAGTAAGAAAGATTGTTTTTATTCGAGGGAAAGTTGAGTATGGGCTTTATACTTTGCCACTTACAGAACTGTGTAGAGAATCAGCCACCAAAAACAAATTGCTCCAGCTTTGTGATGATTTAGTAGCTCGAACACTCGCAGATAACTTGCCAATAGAAGATGAACTATATTCCCAGTCTCATAAGCCCTATATGTGGAATAAATTTATCTTTACTTGGGCAGCATATTTGGCAAAATCGCTAAGTGTTGAGGAAACTCGCCAGCACATTTTGACACCGTTACGAGACAATTGGTCTCAGGTTCCAAAACTGACAGCCGATCTTCTGAATGGATATATCAGTCATCAAATTGATTACGTCGAAGGACCAACTACACAAGCTTTAGAAATTTGGAAAGAAATTTGCAAGTGGGTACTGGATAGTTCAGAAATTGCCACAAAAGTCAGTTATGACTACCTCGATATTGACACTGGAGAAGTTTTACAACTAATCGTCTTTACCCAGCATGGTAGTTCTCGCATTAAGGATGATTGGCAGCACGCCCACCTTTTTATGGAGATTTTTGACAAGTGGGTTAGCGTAGCTGGGCATAATTCTTACGCCTATAGCCATTTTCTCACCATGCTCAATGGTATTGGCTGGCAGTTTGCACCAGAACCAACACTCGAATGGTTGAATCGATGTGCAAGTAATGCTGTCCATGACCTTTGGAATGAACAGCGTGGGAATGGAAAACAGACAGCCGAATTATTAAACCGTATTTGGAACAGCTTTGAGCAGCAGATTCGTAGTGATAAGGCAATCCTACAACGATATTCTAATCTGGTGTATCGATTGGTGGAAGCTGGTATTCCCCTTGCGAGTGTGCTTCAACACAAGCTAGAGGGGCGGGAACACGTGTCTTGAACCTCCAATATGTGTGAAAAGCTAAGCCATAATTTGCCCCCTAATGATCGCTACATTAGGTAATTTCTAAATTTTCTTCGGATTCAAGCCCAAGAAGAAGCAATTTTTACTTCAAGTTCAACCGGAACTTGCTGCAAATATAGCTCTCCAGCTTCCACCATCACTTTTTTTAGAATGCAAGTGGTTCTTTTTAAAGTTGTTTGCGGACACTCTAACAGAATCTCATCATGCACTACACCAATCAACTTCGCTCCAGTCTTGGGTAGGAGTTTGAACAAACGAGCGATCGCCACTTTCAACATATCAGCCGAAGTTCCTTGAACAGGGTGATTTAGCAACTCAGAAAGTCGGGGTTTCTTTGCCCACCGTCTTCTGCGTCCGCCAATTGTACGGATTTGCTTGATGTCTTTGACGTACACCGTTTTCCTGATGCTGTCGTGCCATCTTCTGACTCCAGAATAAGCTTGGAAAAATCGTCTTCTGAACTCTTTAGCTTCGTCCAAGGTTAAAAGAACATCATATTTTTCCTCAGCATAAGCTTGGAGTTTGGCAGCACCCATGCCGTAAATTAATCCGAAATTAACTGATTTAGCTATCCGTCTATCCTCTGCCGTTACCTCCTCTAATGCCTTACCTGTAATCAAAGAAGCCGTTAAAGTATGCAAATCTTCACCTTTAGCGTAGGCATCTAACATTTTTGCATCGCCAGATATTTCAGCGACAATCCTTAGCTCGATTTGGCTGTAATCTGCTTTAATAATTTGATATCCGGGAGCAGCAATGAAGCACGCACGCATCCCCTTTGCCGTACAATTCCTGGGAACGTTTTGCAAGTTTGGCTTCTTGCAACTAAAGCGTCCAGAACGAGCGCCGCATTGCCGATAGCTGGGGTGAATTCTCCCCGTTATCGGGTGAATGTGTTTGGGCAATGCCTCAGCAAAGTTGGAACACAAAGATGCTAATTTCCGATAATTCAGTAGCAACTGAATAATCGGGTATTGACGAGCTAGAGGAATAAGTTCGCTCTTACTTGTTGACTTAATTGGAATGTTTAGGGCATGGAGAGCGCTTAAAACTTGTACAGACGAGCGGGGATTTATGCTTTCTACCATCTCGGGAAACAGGGAAAGTTGTGCGCTAGGGGCTGGTTTGAGACCGGCTTTCACTAATTCCACCAGCGTAGTCTGCTTTTGAGCTTTCAGTTCCTCGGCCACCAAATGCCAGTGTTTTGCATCCAGTAACATTCCATTTAGTTCCATTTGGGCTACAGCAGGCATCGCTTCAAATTCAATTTGGGCGGTTTCTAGTAACCCAGCATTCTGAAGTTTTGAGATGAGTCGCGCTCTAAGTTTCAGAAGGACAGCAGCATCTAAAGCGGCGTATTCTAACTGAGAAGCTGATAACTTACCTCCGAAATTGCTCGACTGTAGGCTTTTGTCAAGTTTGATTCCTAAAAATTCAAGAGCGAGGGATTGTAGATCGTGGTCTTTCTTGAGTCCAGATCGCAACACCTGACTCGCTAGCATGACATCAAAAAATGGGCCAGACGGTCTAAGTCCAGCTATTTCTAGTACCTGCCAGTCGAACTTACCATTTTGAAATATTTTGAGCGCACGGCTGTTTAGAAGCGCTTTTAAAGGCGATAATTCGCGATCGGCAAAAGCAGCTAGATCGACAATTATCACTGGGCGGTGGGGGACAGCTATTTGGATAAGTCGGATGCGTTCCGTAAGTGGATCTAGCCCGGTGGTTTCTGTGTCTATGGCTATAACACGAGCTTTTATTAAAGGCGAGAGGACATCATTTAGTCGGGAAAAGTTTGTAATCAGCTCGTATTCCACAATAGATTTTTGGGCGTAGTGTGGGGAATTATTCATGGGAATAGAGGGGTTTTAAGGTAATAGTTTTAGTCGTAAAAATGATAGAAATAGCGGAGATATTGGGGCAGATATTCGGTAGAGAAGGCTAAGTTACATTCTTAAATTTATTTCAAGAGGAAGCAATAGTGATTTGTTGAAAGGTAAGTTGTGCAGTCCCCACTAATAAAACGGTATAGTGGGGAAGCAATCGTCTATTTTTTGTCTATTACGACTAGGTAGCTCTCAACAGTAACCGGGCGATCGCTCCCCCAAAAGATTTCTAAGGGAAGTTCGATTAACTTGGCAGACGTGCGCTTAAGAAAGGCTCGAAATGCTTGCGATCGCGGATCGCCTCGGACATTCATGGAATTGCTAACAACACTTACCAGGCGTCCATAATTGCCTAAAAAAAGGTTATAGGCACGTTGTATGATATCTAAATCAACTCCTTTGATGTGGGGCGTAGAAAATGGGGGATTTGCCAAAATTCTGCTATATCGCCTCTGCGGTTCAGTTGTTAAAAAGTCACTTCCAACTAGATTGAACCCTTTTTGAAACAGAAGTTGTTGTAGCAGCGGGTTTATTTCAATTACATCAACGATTGCACCCGCTCTAACCATAGCCTGCGCCAATAAGCCGTCTCCTGCTGTTGGTTCTAAGGCGTAGATTCCTGAAATAATTTGAGCTTCTTCAATCATAAGCTCAATTAGCTCTGGGGGAGACGGAAACCAGGAATAAGGTGGAGCTTCTCGGATTCGCTCATATAGCATTTCTGCAAGCGATGAAGTATCTTTCATTTTATTTTTGCTGCTATTCGGGCTAGAATTGGCGAAGATTGCCTTTTTTTACGTGTTAAAATAAAGTCAATTGCCCTTCAACTTTTGAGTTATCTTTTGGTGACTTAGCTGTTACCATTTCTGTCGGTAAATCTGCATCAGCGCTTTTATCTTGGGACAATTTACGTTTGCCCCAGCCTTGGGATGCTGCATGACGGACAACGCTTTTCCTAATTGCTCTAGCTAGATGGTGATAATCATTTTGGATGCTGTCAAAGTTCACCGCTGAAAATTCAGCTAATTCGGACAAGTTGTAACCATTTGGTAGCCGATTATGTCTTGTCAAGGTGTCTTGTGCTGCCCACATATAGACGTTGTAATAACTGTGGTGCAGAGGAGCTTCAAATGTGGCTCCCATCATATAAGCCACGACTTCTGTGGAAGTGCAGTAATTCCCTACAATTCTGTTGCTGTACTCCTCTAGAATCAAATCGAGCCTATCGGATAAGCAAGCCGTTTTCAACCAGTCAGGTATGCTTTCTGACCAGGGGGTTTTGTGTAAAACTAATGGGCCTGCATAGTAACGTAAAAGGGGAAGGGGAATTCCGGTAAATTCCAGTAGCACGGCTATTAAGTCGCGGTGCATACCCATCTGGGCTAATAGCTTCAGCTTTTCCAAAATGCCGGACTGAGGTTTTACAGGGTGAGTGGTAATTTGTTCAAGTAATTCGGGCGTTAACAGATTTAGCTGAGTCATATCTTTTTGAAGGATAATTGTGTGACGAATGAAGATCAGAAAAATCGCGTAGCGAATTCAGTTACAGGGATTTGCGCCGTCTGTTGGGCAAACAATTCGGCAGAGATACGCACCTCTATATTTCTGAGTAATTTTTACCCACCTTGCTGGATGGAAGGCGGGCGAAATTAAGAGCAATGCCAGCGCTATATTTTGTTTCGTGCAATAGCAGTAGGTCTTGGTTGTTTGCAGATAGGCTACGTCAATCGCCGCCGTAGCCTATCCGCCGATAGGCGGTAGTTTAATTACGACTATCGGATGAAACCCCTACTCGTTATCCCTAGCTACGCTTAATTGTTGATTCTTACGACTTTGTAGCTACATAATTTATGAACGATCCAAACAATATCTGTGCCAATGAACCAGGTTATAGCGCTGATGGTTATGCTGTTAGTGGTCGTGAAAGTAACCCGTGCGAATCCTCCCTTAACGGATATCGAAGCAACAGTTATAGCAGTCAGCAAACAGAGGGATACGGGGTTCCAGACTACTTTGCTGATGGCTATCGAGAAAACCTTTTTGAAGGCGATTTAAATTTAGCAGATACTCCGTGGACGGAGACGGCTGCTAACCCTAACCCCTATTTTAAGGGAGGCGTAAATGACGCGAATCCCTATCAAAATCAAACAGCTACTTCTCATTTCTACGGCGGTGACTTAGAGCTGTAGTGCTTCAGATTGCAGGCTATAAATCGCCTGTATGAAACTTCTCATTTCGGCGACGATGACTTAGAGCTGCAGTGCTTTACGCCGAGGCTGCTCCATGTAAAGCCTCGGTTGACTGCTTTATTTATTTTAAGAAGCGCAATTGCAGCCTCATCAAGTTCGGTGGGTTCCTTTTTGCCACTTAATTGCTTAACTTTTCTACAGTATCCTCAACCAATAACCAAAGTTTTTTACACAAACATGAGAAGAATATTATCAACAAGATTCGGGCGATCATCAGTATGGTTATTCTCTCTCGCCTTAATAGTTTCCATTTTGTTTGAGCAACCAATATTTGCTACGGCACGAATTCCTGCTGATACAACTGAAATGCCAACCAAAATTTTAGAAATACCAGGGATGGACAGGCAAGGAAATCCTACTTCAGTTAACGCCCTCTTGCCAGATTGGACACAAATTTCTTTTTCTCAAATGCCACCCATCAGTCAATCGGGAAGCCTTTCAGCGGGAGAGTACAAGCAGGCAGTTGGCTATGATTTTAGCCGAAGTTGGACAGCAGGGCAAACTCCTGACCAGTACATCATGTTGGGCGATATCAGCCAAGCTTTGCAACCAGAATTGTTATCCTTTGGTTTTGTCACACAGCAAGCTGGTCTGAATTTAGATAGCGTAGCTTTAAGCGCATTTACTTTAGTTGCCAAGCAGTCGTTAAATCACTTAGTTCAGGCTATCCCTATTCTCGGTCAATTTAAAGTCGCAGAGATTGCGCCGGTGGCGGGACTGCTAGCAACAAAAGCTGCTGGCATTGATGTAGCCGATCGCACTCTAGATCGGGTTCTCAGTTCCCATCCACAATTAGGTCAGTTGAAACTGGGAGAAATTGACCTGTCTCAGTATTCAATGTCTTCTATTCCAAACTTAAGCAGCGCTCAACTTGGCGCGTTTTCAGATTGGCAAACGACCTTAATTAAAGACGTACCTGGGTTGAATGCTTTACCTCTGTCTAGCTTTCCCAATCCAATAGCAGAATTCGGCAATTTAGTAATGAGAATTGATGCGGTTTATGGTCCCGCCGAGCGACGGCGAACTAAGACGATATCAGGCTCAGACGTTCAGGGATTCTCAGTTAACTGCCAAGAAAATGATTGCGCTTACATCGAACTAGACGATCTGGAGAATTCGGGTCGGAACGCTCGCGGTTCGCTCGAAGGCAAGCAATGGATTAGCGGTAAGTACCAGGAAGTGGAGGGCGGATCGGGCTGTCTTAAAGGTGTCAACGGCGGCAAGGAACCTACGGGAAGATTGCCTTTTGGCAGTGCTTTTAAGGTAGTGGTCATGGAACCGGACGAGCAAACCGATACCGTTGATACGGCTCTATTCTTCCGATTTTGTTCGCCTTGCGGCTGCTCTCCTTATTTCATTGGCCCAGTACCTTTCTTCACCTATCGGGTTAATTCTCCCATTTTCGTTGGGGCGCTGGAATCGTCCTCTGGCGGCTCTTCCTCTGTACCAACTGGGGCAGTTCGCGGCGGAGTATCTTCTCCTGTTACAAAAGGCGTAGCTACAGCAGCTAATATTAATGTTCCTTGCCCTCCGGGTAGCACTGCACCAGCGCCAGTGTCAGTTGGCAATGTTCAAGGAGTCAATGTTCCCACTTTGTCGGAAGCGATCGCCAGTATTGAAAGCAGCGGTTCTTACGAGAATGCCGGCGTTAATGCTTGCGTTGATGGCGGAAATAATTGCGGGGTTCCGTTGGGCAAGTACCAGTTTATAAACTACGACGAGTACGCTGCTAGTTCAATTTCATCTAAACCAGGGGGTACGCAATTTTTAGCCAAACTGCGACACGGTTACCAACCCACTCAAGCAGAACTTTTTCAATTTTTTCCGCCTGCCGATCGAGAAGCTGTTTTTGCTCAAAGTCTCGCTTCTAAGCTGAATGCCACTTCTCAAGAAAAAGACCCTACTACTGGAAGTTTTTTTAGTGGCGATCGCCTGATTGAGCGAGTAGCTCAAAAGCATTTCGGGGGCGACTATTCCAAAGTTGACGGCTCTTCAACCGATATATTCGGTCGTTTAACTCTCTCAAGTTACGGACAGGATGTTTTGAGGCGCTATCGAGAGGGAGGTAGGGCGATCGCGGAGTCGAATGCTGCTGCTTGCGTTCCGACTTCCAGTGCGGCGCAATCCTCTAATTCTGCGAGTGCTGCCCCCGGCGGCGGTCAATCCACGAGTCAGTATATCAAGCCTGCGAATGGGCCAATAACCAGCCGCTTTGGGATGCGGACTCGTCCGGTTTCCGGCGTGCGGAAAATCTATAACGGCATTGGAATTGCCGGCTCAATGGGAAGCCCGGTAAAAGCTGTTGGCGACGGCGTTGTCAAGACAGCGGTGTCTAACTGCCAGGAAGGGTTACAGAACTGCGGCGGTGGCTACGGCAACTGGATCGAAATTGAGCACGGCAACGGTCGCACAACTCGGTATGCTCATCTGCGCGAGGGTTCAGTGAAACTCAAAGTTGGCGATCGTGTTTCTCAAGGTCAGGTCATAGGCGGATTAGGCAGCACTGGGACAACGGCAGACCCTCGCTTGCACTTTGAAACCCGCATTAATGGAACGGCTGTTAACCCATCTCAAGAAGGAATTTGAATTAAACGGAGATGTTCTGCACCATGATTTCCTTGAAAAAACGGACAATTATGTTGAAATTTACCTGGGGCTTGCTAACAGCTTTTTTGGTTTATTTGTTGAGCAGTTTATTCACCCATCCCCCAGCTTTTAGCCAGCCGACTCGGAACGCTGATGTCCCTTCAGCTTGCCTTCCAGTTGGTCTGGGGACTCTCAGGACAGAGTTTGTAACTGAAGTAACAGATGGCAGCACTCAATATCGCTTGTTCGATGCCTATTTGCAGGGAGATGCCGTGCCTTTTTCTGTATTGGTTTCTCTCCAAGGGAAGCAGTGTAGCTTGCTTTATTCCAACCCGACGAACGATTTTTATCCTTACAGCCACACTGTCAAGCTGCCGATAGCAAGGCAAATCGCTCTGGGAGAATTGCGTTACTCCATCAACAAGGCAGGGAGTATTGATAAGTTCCGCTCTACTTTGCAGCCGAATTTGGGAGAACCCACTTGGCAATTTTCGGAAGAAGAGCTTTGGGCATTTAAGCAGGTTGGGATTACTGTTCCTTCACTTAGTAAAACTAGCAAAAATAAGTGAGATATGTTCGCTTTGATAAGATTCATACAAGCAAAAATTAAACTTTTGCTTAAAGCGGATTTAGTAAATCTGCCGGGTGTCTTTCCTAACCGGATTTAGTAAATCTGCCGGGTGTCTTTCCTAACCGGATTTAGTAAATCTGCCGGGTGTCTTCCATAACCGGATTTAGTAAATCTGCCGGGTGTCTTTCCTAACTGGATTTAGTAAATCTGCCGGGTGTCTTTCCTAACCGGATTTGGTATGACATCTACATAGAAATAATTTACGGAGGTTAAAGCAATGTTTAGCAAAAATCAACAACTAACTTCAGGTTCAGAACACATAGGGGAGCCACCAATCATAGCTGCAAATAAAAAATTATTACTGTTTTCTCAACCTTCTCATAAGGAACTCCCAAACCCCGCTTCTAATTCCCTAAATAATTTTCGGTCCAGAGTATCATCGTTTTTATTTATTGGGCGGTGGTTCCGCTTTGGAGTGGTCTTGTTCTTGCTGTTATCGGTGTTGTTAGGAACTGCTGGTTGCACCCCGAGTGCTACAACGATTTCTTGGACACCTGCTACTAGACTCATCCCTGTTGAAACTGTTCAAGGCATAGTTGCCGAAAATTCTGACCTGAACCCCCAGAATTCAGCATCAAATGTGTTGGCTTGGGCTGTAAACGGACAAACAGGCAGGTTAGTTATTTTTAATTTTAACAGCCCTGGAGTTTGTGGGGCGGGAGGTTGCTTATATGCTGGGTATTTATTCAGAAAGAATGTTCCTCCTCATCGTCGTGTATTTGCTACTTATTTAAACGAAAACTTGCCACCTAATAAACCGCTACTTCAAGTAGTAAGTGACCCCTCAGAAACCTCTGATTTGCCTTGCTTGCAAGTACAGCAGCCGTCACAAAATGGTATTCGGCAGTTGTTTTATTGCTTCAACGGCCGCCAGTACCAGTTAGCTAACAGTTCCTTGATTGAGCTTCCCAATAAAATGAAATAAGCGACTTTAAAGTATTTGAGCTTGGCTCTTCGTTAGCGATCGCCTGTTCCGCACCAATAAAAAAATGCCTCGCTCCCTAACTGGATATGAGGCACTTCTTCAAAAGTAACTAACCGAGGCTGTTAGTCATCTGCTTCCGCATCAAAATCATCGTCGAACTCCTCTTCTTCATCAAAATCGTCGAAATCATCCTCTTCTTCTATTACTTCAGCGGCAATTTTACGAGGGGATTTATGATTGGCGGTCTGCTTTTTTCCATTTTCTATTTTACGAGCAGCGGGTGGCAACACTTGAATTTGCGGTTCGGCTGTACCTGGTAATGCAGGAGTTTCAGTGAATCCGGCAATGATATCGTGCAGCCCCCAAATCGCATTTTTATGCTGCGGGCGTCCCAGATATAGAAAGGGGAAATTATCAGCAGTTGGCTTAGTATAGCTGACAGTTTTGCAACAGTAGCTCTTATTAGAGCCTTCACCTTCTTTAACTCCTTTGAATTCCACCTCTAGGATACCGAGGCTTCGCCATTTATCGGTTTTCCCGCTGAAAGGAATTTGGAAATAATCGGCGAATGCTTTTTCCAACAGACGGTAGAATTCGTCTCTGGCTGCTTTAAAGCTCCAAAGCGCAACATTTTTAAATCTGACGACAATAGGCGTGCTGTGTCTGGGACGATTGTTTTCATCCAAGAAGACAATGGCGTGTTCGCTAACAACATCCATTATCTTTTTATCGAGTTGAGCTTTATACTCTTCGTACAGCCCGACAACACTACCGCCTAGATCGGGAACGTCATTCTTGTAACGAATGTATTCAGGGACGAATCCCAGCACGCATAAGCGGCATTTAGAGAACAGCAGGCCTGTAACATCTTCTGTTAGTCCAATTGTAGTCATTTCCTCTTCTGTTGGCATGACAAACCAATTGGCTTTTTCTAGCTGATCCTCTGGAATTAATATTCCTGCCACTTGTTCGTTGATGACGATGCCATAGGGCAGAATTGGTCGCCTTACTTGATTGTGACCGGGTTCTAGGAGT
The DNA here is from genome assembly GCF_036705565.1 of Microcoleus sp. AT8-B5. NCBI lineage: Bacteria > Bacillati > Cyanobacteriota > Cyanophyceae > Oscillatoriales > Microcoleaceae > Microcoleus > Microcoleus sp. AT8-B5. The sequence continues at coordinate 92,289 of NZ_JAUBUY010000010.1, read as the reverse complement.
TCGGGGTCAATTTCAAAATCAAGGTCTTCTGACTGATGTGGGATTGTGCCTTCAATCATCCCTGCGTTATTTGAGCTTTTTGCTTTAGCTTTACTATTGGTTTTAACCATTCTAAAAGTTTGTGACATTGCAGTTCCTGCAAGGCGGTAGCCTTACCTTTAAAAAGGGTAAGAGGTAGCACAGTTAAGCCTAGTAATTTTGTCAAAACAATTTAAAAATCATAAAAAAATTAACTGGTAGTACAGAACTACCGAATCGTGAGGAAGACTAATTAAGTGTGCAAAAAAAAGAACGATTGTGAAAGCGATCGCGCAGCTTCAGCAATTTCTGAAGTTGCGCTATTATCAGAATCAAGCACTCACAATGCTTTTAATTTTCTCGCTGCCAATATTGTGCACTATCGACGCTCGGTAAAGCGTTTATTCCTATTGTCCGCAGTAGAGGTAGCCCTTCAACAAAGTTGATGGCTCCTTTCAAACCCGCGATCGCGTACAAAGAAGCTGCATCTGCTTGTTCGGATAGACTAGCATTGGCTTCTTCTAACAACTTTATTAGATATTCAGGAACCTGTACGAAACCGCCATCAATACAAGCAAGGGGGACAAATTTAGTATCGGGAGCTAGGGCTTTTGGCTTCAAAAATGGCAGTTCGCGCTGGAAAGTTTTTGGAGTGCGGCGACTGTTTGCTACAGGCGATCGTTCTGATTTGCGCCTACGCCACCGCTTCGCTCGGTAAAAACTCCCTTTCAGTAACGGGGGCTGGCTTACCATCAGTACAGCTTCGTGAAAGGGGAAATTCATCTGTTCTCCTTCCTGAATTTTCACCTCTTCTAAGTTAGATTTTGTCAACCAGTCAGGTGCCAGCGGACAGTGAGGGTAAGACACGACTTTAGAGTTGTAGGTTAAGTCGGAAAGCAATTTGCCCGTTCTGGATAGTCTGGCGTTAAGATAATGCCACTTTAATCCAGGTAGATAGGCTCCTGAATATTTTAGTTCAACGGCTCCCATGTAAATCCATTCTGTACGTTCTAAAGTTAGCGAAATGTCGCCTCTTCCTAGTTTGATGGTGCTGCGTTTTAAAATTTCATAGTCCGGGTGTCTCTTCAAAAGCTCTGACAGCCACTCTTTTTGTTTCTTGTTCACGGTAAAAAAATCTTTCAATAATTTTGCTTCCTATCCTGTTGACTGCGTTAGCAGGGATAATATCAAGTGCTGGTTGTTTTCTACCGAAAGTTAGAACTGTTGGCTGTAATTGCTCGTTCCCAAGACTGAACTAACACTGAGTAATTTTGATTTAAGGTTACTTATCTGCCAACACTAAGTTGTAGCTACAACTGAGGTCATAGTTAATTGAGCGATAGACAAAATATTGAATTCAGATAGATACTTATGAATTTTGAGATTAAATTTTTGATAGCACAGGCTAACTCTACTCCAGTTCTCGCTCAAGCCCAGAGGAGAACCCAGCAACCCACACCCCTATCGTCAATTGACTTAGGCGGTCTCTTCCAACAATACAATAACCCGGATGGATATCTAACAATAGGAGCGCTGATATTCCTCCTCTTACTGTCTCGGTTTCTGGGAAATGGAAAGGGCAAAATTACCACTGGCAAGGTGTGCGGAACTTCCGAAAAAATGGCAGCCACTCAGCTTGCGTTGAAACAAATTAAGGAACGCAAGCATAATAAAGTCACGCTCTGGTGTGGCAGTCCTCGCTATTGGTGGAAGGGGAAAAAACTTAGAGGTTTTGTTACCACTATTCAGACAGCTTTTGGTTCTCCTCCCACTGTTTGGCTCCCTCATGCAGAACGGTCAACTTTAGTAATTGGAGCGCCTGGGTCGGGTAAAACTTTTTCTACAATTGATAGGGCGCTAGAAAGTGCAATGGTGCAAGGATTTCCGATTATTCTCTACGATAAGAAAGGCGATCAGCTCAAACTCCACGCACCTCTAGCAGCGCGGTATGGCTACCAAGTGTCGGTATTTGCACCGGGAGAACCTTATTCAGGCATCATTAATCCCCTCGACTTTATGAAGTCCCCTCAAGATTCGGTCATGGCTGGGGAAATCGGTCAGGTTATTAATAGAAATGCGAGTGCAGGCAATGGAAAAAGTGATGAGTTTTTCTCTAAAGCTGGAGACTTATTGGCTAAAGCACTCCTTCAATTAGTCAAAGGTTCTACGTATCCAGACATGGCAATGCTCTATGCAATTTTGAGGTTGCCAAATTTGGTAAAGCGGATTGACTATGCGGTTCAATCCCGTCGAATCGATGAGTGGGTCGCTACCAGCTTCAACCAATTTTTGAGCGCTAAGGAAGCAGAAAAAACTATTTCAGGAATTCTGACGACAGCGGCCGGAACGTTCAGCAGTTTTATCCAAGCTGACCTGTTGCGAGCATTTTTGGGAAAGTCGGACATCCCAACGAAAATAGAAGGCCGACAGATGATTATTTTCAAATTAGATGACGAGCGGCGCTCCGTCGTGGGGCCTCTGCTAGCAGCCGCGATTCACCTCCTCGTTGTGTCCAACTTAAGTCGCCCTCGGAAAGATCCACTGGTTATTTCACTCGATGAATTTCCCTCCATTCGATTGGATCGGATGCCGCAGTGGATTAACGAATATCGCTCGAATGGAGCTTGTTTCATTCTAGGAATTCAGAGTTTGGAGCAACTGTACGAAGGGTACGGAGAGAAAATGGGGGCGGCGATCGCCTCTGCTTGCAGCACTCATATTTTATTCAATCCGGGTAACACTGATACTGCAAAAAAATACTCCGATCGCTACGGAGAAAAAGAAGTTTTGCTGAAAAGCAAGTCCACCAGCCGTTCAATGGGCGGTCAATCTCAAAGCAATCAATCTATTAGTTGGAACGAGTCGCTTCAAAAAATGCCGTTGTTTTCGGTGGACGAAATTTTGCGGTTCCCCCAGGGACGGTGTGTAATTACGAACCCCGGCTACAGTTCCGGCGGCGAGGGGTCAATTCCTTACGCGCTGACTATACCCATTCCCAAAGCAGACTTGCAGCGGCAAAGCGAGAGCGAGGCTCTCTGGGATACAGAGGTCAGGTTCCGGCTGGAGAGTCGGGTGCAACTTGCAAGTCTTGACCAGCTTACAGCCGCTTTGTACGATCGCATTGAGGAAGCAGAACGGATGCTGCCTCTGCCAGACGCCGGAGGTAACGTTCCATCCCAATCGCCGATGCCGCCAGCTTCAGGCAATAAATTTGGCTCTGACCCGCTAGACTCAGTTGTCAGTAAAACTGGGCGTTCTAGGCGGGTTTTTGCCACTGGCAGCATTGGCAAGCGCTAGCGGGAGTGTGGCAGCCAATGGAAAATTTTCCATTGGCATTGACCTGGAAGTTGGGATCAATTCGGATAGCAACAGCCGCGATCGGATTCTGAGCGGCTGCGATAATAGTCTAAATCTCTACCTCTGGAATTCCCTCAATGTCGAAATGAGTGAGGGGCGCGCAAGCAGGCGGTGATGTTCTTCGAGCAGCAACAGGCCATCTCGCCTGTCTTGCCAGCGCGGACGCGAGCCAGTCTTTCGCCTGCGCGTGTTGCCGGCTGTCCCAACTGATTTCATGCCTCGTCCCCGGATGGGCGGGGTGCAGTGCTAACACGGTCAGCTTGATATTTTCTGGCGACAGCGAGAGAGATTCGGCTGCTGTCCACAATTTTACTCGGTCAGACCAATTTAATGCAGGATGGCGGATTGCCCATTCAATTAAATGGACGGATTGACGTTCAAGAAAAGCTGCATTGGCGTTGATTTGCACGCATACATCTTTATTAAGCTTAGCGCTAAACTGAGTATCGACTAAGAATGTAGGAGGTTCCCATTCAAATACCTCTGGAAATAGCAAACTAACTTCCATAATCCACTTATCCACTTTGGGATTCGCAAGTAGCAGGGGTTCAGTGGGGAGTTTCAAGAAAGTTTGTTTCATTATTAGTTGAAATTCCTCTTGTTTCAATTCAATGGGAACTGTTAGTTGTGTCGGATTGGCTAAAAAATTTAAATCAGTGAGGGTGATTAATTGCATAGGTGGGTAAGACAGTTACAGCCTACCCAGAGGGCGCGACGCTAGTCGCCTGGATGCTATTTATTGATAATGAACATTTTGGTTATCAAATATTTATAAATAAGAGTTGAGCGACTTCAAGAAAAATGCTCATGGGCGATCGTCACTTGAGAGGGTTTCGAGTACAGGGAACTTCAGTTTAAGGGTGATGTCTCAATGCCTGCGACTACGTCATTGCTGCCCAGGAACATTGTTAATAACCCTCTCAAGCAGTCATCATGCTTGTCGAGGTTAAGGAGCCTCAACGATTGACCTATCAAGGTTTCAGAGGCGTTGTCACCCGCGTCAGACCCGGAAGCGAAAAAACGAGCCAAACAGTTAGAGGTTGCACTGGCTATGGTAGCGACGAGTTAAACTGCGACGCAGCAGCACTCAATGCTGTGCGATCGCACATTCAAACTCATTGGCAAACAGATCATCGGTTAGTTTCAGTAAAAAGGAACCTTACTACAAAGCCTGCTCGATCGCCCGCCGCGCCAATTCCACCTGTTCCACAGCATCCAGATAAGCTAGCGCTGCTGCATCCCAAACCACTTTTCTCTGCATCCTGTTCAAGACTATCTTCCCAAACTCGTACACCGTGCCGAAGCTTTGCAGCCTAAGAATTCGCTCAGCTATTGAGCAAAAACTCGGCGTTGGGTTCAATATCGCCACCACATCCGATTGAAGGAGCGACACCACCTCTGAACCCATATCAACTTTCAAAGTCGCTCCAACCTCCACAATCCGGCCCCAAAATCCATTCCACTTCCTTTCCGCTATTTTTTCAGTAGGAATAAAAGGAATTTTGACCATGACCCATGCTCCCGCGCTGTCTGGACTAAAGCGCGTTTTGACTCCCTCACCCGTAATTGGTTCGCAAGGAGTGCAAGTTTTACATTCTCCACCGCAATCGCTTTCTTGAACCGGCTCGCTACTAATGCTGCCCTCGGTTTCCTTCGAGGCGGAAGATTTTCTCAAAGCAGCCTTAATCAGAGCTTTAGCTTGTTTCGGGGTTTTCGCTGCTCCCGACGAGATCGCTGCCAACGCCACTACTCGCTTGTCCTCCTGCATCTTCGCAAGTTGATACCCCACATCTATGCTGTGGTCATTAATAATGTCCAACCACTTTGCAGCCAATTCGGGGCGGTCTCTCTTGAGCTCGTCGGCAGCTTTGACGGCAATGCGCCCTTTCCTGTAGTTCCTGCCGCACCCCAAGCCGACTATAGCTGCCACAATATTTTCCGTCAGTTCCATTTCCTTTGGAGTCAGACCTAAGTCGATCGGGTTCAATGGAAAATTTTCCATCAGCGGTTGCTGGTTGTCCGACGGCGGCTCTGCTGAGTCAGCAGCTTCGTGGCGAGCTTTCTTGGCAGCATGTCTGTTCCTCAGCTCTCTAGCTATAGGCTCCACAACAATTCCTTCCCGAATTCTCTGTACTGGACTTTGGTGGCGGTGGCGGTTTTCTGCCACCAAGACGAAGAGCTCGTAATCTTCAGTCTGGAAGTGGCGGACAATAACTGGGACCGACTCCCAGCCCAGCGCGGATAGCGCCCTCCACCGCCGATGACCGCTAACGATCGTGCCATCTGTTTTGATGGTCAGCGGTTGGACGTAGCCTTTGAGTTGGATCAACTCTACCAGGTCAGCAATACTTTCAGTGCACCCGTAAATTTCCTCATTGCGAGGGTGAGGCTTGAGTTGGTCAAGACCAATATGCTGAATCGCGTCGCTGACTGAGAGCGACACAGTTTCATTTTTATTCATTTGGATAGCCCTGGTTGTTTATTTGGGGATTGGGGCTTTGTACCTTTGCCTGCTAAACCCAATAAGGTTTCCTAACAGAAAGTTGGGGTTATTCTCTGTCGGGGCGGCGCGGGCTGTATCGGCAGGTCGCCTTCACTGTCAAAAGGTTCCCTGCTTTTACATTCTTAGAATAGCATATTTCTTAAACTAGCAATGCGCTACATTATGGTATAAGAAAAGACTATTATGCTTAAAATTTTTTTAAATAATTATTGATTATTATGAGAGCGTTTCTGATAAAAACTGGAGAAACAATTAAAATTAATTATAACAGAGCTTTTATCACGTTGTATTTCAAATTAACAATTACTACAAACATAATGTATGTGGGAGACTTTAGCCCATTCCTTACGTATTTTCCACATTTCGGGCATCTCTGTGAGGGTTTTATTTTTTGAGTAGCAAACATTAACATTGCAGTGACTTTAGTTTAATTAATAAGTTTTATAATGTGTTTTGGTAAAAAAAAATCCCCGTTTAACTTCTTGCATTAGTTAAACGAGGGAAATGAACACTCGCGCTCGCCCCTATATCGCCCCTACATCACTTCTACATCACTTCTACATCGCTTCTACTTCGTGCTTGCTTGGTTTCTTAGGAGGAAACAGTTGGGCGATCGCCAGAATTGCAGGCAACATGGAATCCCCTTTACGCCCAAGCTTCAGCGAACCCTCTAAGTCAAGCAGCAGGGACACCGCAGACGAAAGGGATGTTAGAGAAGCAGCAGCTACTTCTTTTCTCAGAAAGTACACTCGCTTCGGGTTGGCAATTTGACAAATCCGGGCAATTTCAGCGTCTTGCTTAACTCCTCCAACTATCGCCGCTTTTACCCACAACCAAGTTCTAAATTGAGCAATCAGCGTCGCACAAATCGCCAGCGGGAAAGTTTCTATTGCCAAAAGGTCAAGCAGCAAATAGACTGCTCTCTTAGAGTTATTTTCCCTCAGCGCTTCGGCAAGATGAAGGCTATTTTGAGTGGTTGAAGGAACCAGCGATCGCACTTGGTTTAAAGTGAGGGAAGCGCCGCTGCTCAGGGTCGCCAGTTTGTGCAGTTCTGATTCGGCGCGAGCAGAATTGTTGCCGATCGCAATCGCCAAGTAATCAATAGCATTTGAGTTCAGCGACAGCCCTATTGCCAAAGCTTGAGTTCGGATCGATCGGGCAATGAGATCCGTTCGCCAGGGGGGAATAAGGTCAAACTCGAACAGCTTAGCTTGAGAAAGCAAGAATTTTGCCACCTTCAGGCGTTTGTCAATGGAAGGCGCTACAAAAACCAGGTGCGTCTTTTCCGGCACCTGCGGGAGCAACTGGAGAACCTCCAGCGCCTCTTCAGTAAACTGTTTGAAATTACACCCTTCTACCACCACTAACTTTGCTTTTTCCGTTCCCAAGGCGGGAGTTAAGGCGCAGTCAACCGCCTCATTCAATGCCGAAGCATCAAAGCGGTGATAATTGAAGCCAATCCAAGCAGGATCGAGGTTCTTTTTAAAGGCAGAAAGCTTTTTGTGAATCGCGTGGAAGTCATCCCCTATCAGCAAACTAATCATCCGTTCTTCTCCTCGAACGACACTTGATAGCGGACACCTGTTGCAGCCAGAAATATTTTCTGCACCTTAGCCGCATTTCGGTTGAACTTGTCCAGGTATTGGGCGGGCACAGCCAGCACCGCTTTCTTTTCCGTCAGTGCTACCAGGGAAGCGGCACAGAGTAAAGCGCGGTTCTTCTCAGAAGTTGCTGAGAGCACTTTTTCCCAAATGGCTCGCTCGAAGGAACGAGGATCTCGCAACTTGGAGGAGGTGGGCAGCTTCTGGGTGCGGTCGGGCTGCCTGGGGTTAGCAAGAGCGCCAAGAGCGACGTGGGGTTTTAATTGTGGCACCTTTGCCAATCCCAGCAAGCAGAGTTCCAGCCACAGCGTTGGGTGAGCGCTCTTGCTGAGCTGCCATTCCGAAGCCTGCAACTGTTCGAGGCCAGCAGCGATCGCATTGCAGTCCCAAGCAGAGGCAATTTCCATCAGGGCCGAGTGCGAAATGCCGCTAACTAGCATCAGCGAACAGTCCGGCACGCTTGTTGCAAGCAACAAGTCCCGGTAGCAGGCTAGCAGCGACGCCAGCAGCATTTTAGGGCTTTTCCCGCTGTCAATGAGTTCGCGGGACAGTTGCAGCAGCTTCAGCGCGTTGCCGGTGCGGGCCGATTTCAAAATTGCAATTAAATCCGACTCCGGTATCCGCCCCGACAGCTCCAATACGTGAGAACTGGTAATTTCCTCTCCTAATAAGCTCAACTGGTCGAGCAACTGCAAGGCGTCCCTCATCCCGCCATTCGCGGCGCGGGCGATCGCAATTTTAGCTGCTTCGGCAATTGCAATTGACTCTTTCTGGGCTACTATTGTTAGCTGTTTGACAATGGCTGGGATTGGCAGCGATCGAAACAGAAACGTTTGGCAGCGGCTGTTAATTGTTGGCAGCACTTTGTGTTGCTCTGTTGTACACAAGATGAACACTACATGATGCGGAGGTTCTTCCAAACATTTTAGAAGAGCGTTAAAAGCTTGGGAACTCAGGCAGTGAACTTCATCTAAAATAAACACTCGGTAGCGGCTGATAACTGGTGCGAAGTGCGATCGCTCGATCAGGGCGCGAGCGTCATCCACACCGTTGTGGGAAGCCGCATCAATTTCAGCAACGTCTAAGCTGCTGCCTTTTTCAATCGAGCGGCAGGACTGGCACTTGCCGCACGGCTTTACTGTGGGTTTGTCTGCACTGGTGCAGTTGAGAGATTTAGCTAAAATGCGAGCCGTTGAAGTTTTGCCCGTTCCCCGTTCGCCGGCGAACAAGTAAGCCGGAGCAATTTTATTAGTTTTGACCGCATTGGAAAGTGTCCTTTGGATGTACTCTTGTCCGGCCAGTTCAGACAAGCTACGAGGGCGGTATTTTTGAGGCAATGCTGCGTACATGATTGAATGGTTAGGTGTAATTGTTTGCTGAGAATTAGAGTCATATTTGCGGAGTTTGCACTCAGAAGAAGAGAGAAGTAAAAAACTCAATATTTTTACTTCTGTCAAGCGAGCCTTTTTTGCAAAAGACATCATTCTTTGAAAATCGGCATTAACAAGTATTTGGCATCCATTAGGATGTTGGGCTTGGAGCGGTTGCCAGCAGGAACTAAAATGGCGGGGCCGTCGCGCTGAGTGAGGTGCATTTGGAGTTGGGAACTAGCGATCGCTTTTGCACCTTCCAACAAATATTTTATGTTGAATGAAATGGACAAATTGCCGTCTGAGTTAACGTGCGCCGCCATCTGTTCCAAGCCGTTTCCAAATTCTCTGAAAAGCGACAGTGACACTTGCTGTGCTTCGCTATTAATACGGATGCTGAGCGTTTTTTCTTTCTTGTCTGCCAGCACAGCAATTCTCTCTATAGCTTTGATGAAAGGTGCTTTTTCCAGCGTTACCTGATGTTGGAAATCCTGCTGCAATAAATCGGGATAAGCTGGGTATGCGCCTTCTAAACAGCGCGTTACTAAGCGCTGCGCTCCCCACCGGAATTCTATCAAAGCGCTCTCAGTGCTGTAAGAAAGCTCTACTGGGTCAGCGGATGTCCTGCTCGATAAAATTCGCTCCAGTTCGGCGAGCGATTTAGCTGGGACTGTAAGCTCTAGAGGCTGTGCAATTTCCGCTTGTTTCTTCTTAGAAAAACCTTGAATTGAAGTATTGAGGACAACCAAACGGTGGCCGTCTGTGGCAGCAAATTCGAGGCTATCTTGGCTGATTTTGAAGTAAACACCTGTCAGGATGTGCTTGCCTTCATCGGTAGCGGTGGCAAACAGTGACCCTTTCAGCCCTTCTTTCAAAGTTTCAGCGGGGATGCAAATTGTTTGCGCTGTTTTTACTTCAGGAATAGCAGGGAATTCTTCACTCGAAATCCCTCGAACTTGATAGCGACCGCAAGCAGCAATTAGGGTAGCAACTGGACTGTTGCTAACAGCCTCTGGCAAGGTGATGTTATTCCCGCTATCTTCGCTATCTTCACCTTCGCGATTCAAGGCTTCGCGACTGACCAAAGTGATATCTCCAGGCGAGAATTTCCCGACAATATCGCTAAGTAGCCCGACAGGAATGGTCATGTCGCCGGGAGATATCACTTTGGCATCAAAGGATGTTTGAATGGCCAAGCTCATGTCGAAAACGCTGAGTTGGACTCGCTGCGTTTTTTTGCAAGCGACCAAGAGGACATTTCCTAACACGGGGTGGGTGGGTTTTGCTGGGACAGCTTTGCTGACAAGTTCGAGATGGTTGGCTAAATTGTCTTGCGTGCAGACAAGCTTAATTGCTGCTGGCAAAAGCTGGGGAGAATCGCCTGCGCTATTGGAGGAATTGCGATCGGATTTTTCTTCAAGTTTTGGTTCATCTTCGACCAAAGGTTCGGTTTGTTCTAAGGGAACACTTGCCTTGGGTTTGATTTTGGAAAATCCGCTTTCTTTTTTTCGGCTTTTAGCTGTCGCGGTGTGGGATTTGGTTTGCATCTTTGTGCGTTAAAATAGCTGCTAAGCGGGGGCAGCGCTAGCTGCCCGGAGAATAGCTTGCATTAGCAGCTTGTCACTCAACTTTAGATATAAGATTTGAGTACGATTTTTAGATAAAATCTGAATTCAAATGCAATCTCTAAATATTGCAAATGTCTCCCGCCATAGTAAAAAAAATAGGGTGAGTCAGATAATCAACCAGAAATTTCAACCCCTTACCGTTCAATCTGACGCACCCTACAAGTTAGACTAAAATCTCGCTAAAAAAATGACTCAAACCATCTCACTCACAGAAAACATCCCCCTGAAGCTGCAAATGTCACCTGCCATAGACATGACAGACGAGCAATTTTTTGCCTTCTGCCAGCAAAACCGGGATTATCGAATTGAACGCAACGCCACCGGAGAAATTACCATTATGCCACCCACAGGTTCCGAAACAGGAAATCGCAACTTTGATTTAATTGTACAACTGGGAATCTGGACAAGACAAAACGGAACAGGAATCGGTTTTGATTCTTCTGCGGGTTTCACCCTCCCCAACGGCGCGATGAAATCCTCTGATGCTGCTTGGATAAAACTGGAAAAATGGCACAGTCTCACTCCCGAACAGCAGCAAAAATTCGCTCCTATTTGTCCTGATTTTATCATCGAGTTGCGTTCTCCCAGCGACAACCTGCAACCCTTGAAAGACAAACTGCAAGAATATATCGATAACGGTGTTTCTCTCGGTTGGTTAATTGACCGGAAAAACCGTAAAGTTTACATTTATCGTCCTAACTCAGAAGTAGAATGTTTAGATAACCCCGCTACTCTCAGCGGCGAATCTATTTTACCCGAATTTGTGCTACAATTATCAACTATTTGGTAAATAATATGGCAATTAAAAGCAATTAAAAGCGATAAATTTACAGGTCAATACCTAAATACCTGTTTTAATTCTACGCCAAAACGCCGTACAAGTCTACCCCCCAGCCGGGGGTGGGCGATCGTCTTGTCAGATCGCAAGCGAGTAGGCGTAGCCAGCCACAGGCATCGCCCTTAAACTCTAAAAGTGCCATTCACCAAATATAAAATGGGTTCACTTAGTAACAAAAACCCGGTGTTTCGCACGACTACAACTCACGTACATAAGCTGATTGTGCGCTCGAATACTGTCGCGGTATTCTTTGATAAATTGAGCTTTCTGACTAGGGAAAAGTTGAGCGAGATACAGCAATTTACTAGCGATTTTCCTGCCGATATCACTGCTATCAATTCCCACCTCCGTGAAAGTAGAGCCTTGAGAATTGTGTACAGTAATTGCCCAACAATTTCTCAGATCTGCAAAGATTTCACAATGGTCGTACCATGCCTTCCATAAGCTCGGATTGCTTTTAGCATTTTGCAGCAACCTAGCATTGTCCTGTTGGAATCGGCAAGCGTCACTTTCGTGGAGGATGTAAACTTGGCGTTGGTCGCCTGCATCGGTTTTAACCTGGAGATTCCAGGCTTTATAGCCAGAGTACCTATCCTCTTGAAATTCGGCAATTTCCACTTCTGCTGATGTGGGCAGGATGACGGTTTTGCCGTCGGGAGCAATAACGGGAGCTTTAGCAATCAACCTCTCTCCAATAATAAATCTGGGAGCATTTTTTCCGTAGATTTTGGCTCTGATTTTGCTATTCCAGTAGGCGACGCGCTCGTTAGTGTAGCAGAGGATGCGAAAGCAATCAGGGTCTTGAGGGAAAGTAGAAGAGAACTTTTTTAAGGCGTATTTCAGCAGCGTTTTTTCTCTGACTAAGAAGGCTCCGTTTTTTTTATCAAGGCTGAATTTGGAGAAGGGTTTGAACGCCTCTTTGCTCTTGACAGCCGTGCGGCAAGCTGTTACGAATTCTAGCAGGGGGCTGCCCGCACCTTGCCTGACGACCTCTGTTAAAACGGCTTTTTCAGGCACGCTGAAGGATTGAGATTTTTTCTCTTCTATGAAGCCATTATTAACAGGAGGCAATTGTGCGGGGTCGCCCATAACAATAAGCTGCCGATTGCTGCCGATGAGTAAAGCGCTAGCAATTCTTTCTTGAATAATATTCCACAGTTCTGCTGTAACCATACTGCACTCATCGAGAAAAATGGTGTCGTACAGGTGAAGGAAAGAAGGAGAAACTTGTTTGAGGATTTTATTTTGCCCCTGTTTGACTGGAGCTAATCCCAATAGCTGGTGGATGGTCATAAAGTCTACTCCTCTCAGTCCTTTTTCAGCAGCCATCCGTCGCAATACGCCTACAGCTTTATTGGTGGGAGCGGTGAAAGCGACTCTCTTTCCGGCGCTGACTAATTGTTCTGCTACCAGGTTGACAAGGGTTGATTTTCCCGTACCTGCATATCCAAATAGCCCGAATACCCGTTTAGAACTTGCTACAAATTGTTCGAGGAGTTGGAGGGCGTTGTTTTGTTGAGAAGTTAATTGAAAATTCGGTTTTACCAGTGTTTGAATCATAGGGTTGGTTTCTTCCGCTATCTTTCAAACACTAATCAGCGCTAGCTGAAATTTACACAATCATTAATTGATGGAGACGATAATAATAACTCTAACAGGAATTACGCATAACCTCTATATGTAGGGTGAGCCATAAGCACCTTACCGCTACCAATAGTGTATTTAAACACTTGGGGCGTAAGTCTTGTATAGTTTGTTCTGTTGATTTGACTGCTACCCAAATTTTACCTAGTTAGGACTTATGCACCAATCAAAAACTCTCCCAGTTATCAGTTGGATTGATAACTAGGAGAAATTGTGGAGAAGCGGAGTTATTAATCTAATGCAGGTACTTTGACTAATTCGACTTCAAAATAAGTTTTGCCCATCAATCTTGAGGCAAAGCTGGCTGTTCTTGACTATCAAAAATAATCACAAATGTGCGATGTTTAACCAACCGGTGCAAAACCCGCAGATGCTCATCTGCATCGTTTCTCTTGCGAAATCGCGCCACAACAATACGCTGGCAATTAGGAAGTAAGCGAATTAAGCACCACGGGTGCAACTTCTCAAAATAGGTCATTTTAACCTCCTGATAACAGTAACAAATTGTGTTTGTGTTTGATTACCTGCCATTACCTTAATTGAAACAATATTGTCAAAGACAGGTCACGGTGATATTGACAATTGACTATATTTGTGCTAGAACAAGCTAAAATTATTTTTTGATGCTGAAAAGGCTTGATGTATATAAAATCAAAAACAATAGTGGCGCGTCTATTTGGAAATGAGGCATTAGAAATCTCCTCAGAAACTCGCAGGGGAGAACGGGAGAACGGGAGAACGGGAGAGGGGGAGAAAGAGTTTCTTTGATCCATAACGGGTGCTGGGCCTCCGTGAAGCGCTTTGAAGTTTATCAATTTGAGAAAACGCGGGCAATTGTTCAATGCACTAATTTCAAGCAGACGCGCCACTACTAATGCACGCTATTATCTTCAGAAAGCCGACATAGCAAGGTTGCCAGTGTCTCTGGAATTTCCTCAAAATGTTCCAGCAGAAAGTCCATTACTGCCAGATGACGCAAATCGACAGGAGTAGGAAATCTTCGATTTTTTCCCTTTTTAAACCAACCCCGCACTGTAGAATTAGAACGGGAACAAATAAAAGCGATTTCCTCGTAACTCACCGCCCACTTGCCATAAAACTGCTTCGGCGTTATTCCCAATTGGCATTGGCTGTAAGCTGCAATTAAATTGCGCTCTCTATCTGTCAAAGTCTGCGGCTTTTTCATCCTCAAACCCCTCCAAATCTTCCTCCCGCGCCGTATCAAACTGACACCAAGCTGCGCTCTTGGAATTAGGAGCCAGCCAAATTATGTAGCACCACATCCAACAGTACCGGCGCGGTTCGCAGTTGTAAAATTTGCCAATAACTATCCCCCAATCAGCTTCTTCGCCAACACCCTTCCAGCGCACCATCTCGCCGCACTCAAAGCGCGGCGTGTGAATTTTTGCAAAATTAGCAGGCAATTCGATTGAAGGTGGCATCCCCTTCAAATCTCTTAGCAACAGCGCCGAAATCAAATCTCGACTTCCTTTTAAGATTGACATAAGTTCATAGCTGTGAATCGATTGCACCTGACTTTTTTTGACAGGTTTTCAGGCAAATTTCTTGATAAAGAAATTGCAGCGCGATATTCCCCTAAATCAATCAACTGAAATCAAGCTGTGTAAATTCCTTTCTCCGGCATAATTGCCCTGTTAGGAATCCAGAAAGGGATGATTCCCCCTAGAAATCTTGATTCAAAACTGGGAGGACACCAGCTTTTAACGCATTGTACAAGCGCTCTTTCTCCAATGGCTACTACTTGATTCTGTGTTTTATTTTTGTTACGGAAATAGGCAGAGTTTTTTGTCATTAATTAGTGTTGCTAGGAATTGGCACTAATACCAATCTCTCTCATAGTTACAAGGAAAGATTGCGTTCGCTTAATGGTAATGATTCTGTTGTCAAAAATTTTTATGGATGCGTTGCAAAAATCTTGGCAGTACAGAAATCGCTGTCCAATTACCTTTATTAGCAGCTTCGAGATATCGCCGGAGCAAATCTTCAGTTACTTGTTGGTCAAGCCAATGCCCCAATTCCACTAGCTCCTGCTTTTGTTGTTGATTGTGCCCTGCCAACAACTCAAACATCCCCAACTTCTGGAAAGTGGAAATGTCAAAGTTTGCCAGTTCTTCCTCAATCCTTTGCCGTTGCTGTTCAACTTCTTCTGGTGACAGAGTGGGCAGCGGCGGGTGCTGGATGTTGAGAAATTTCTCTACTTCTGGGTAATTTCCGACGTACATCTTTCCTTCCAAGCGATCGCACACAATTGCATGGGTGGGAAATTCATCATCGGAACCGAGGTGGTATGGTTCCAGATCGAGGGCGAGAGCGGGATGTTCAGTAAGTGGCTCGTACACGGCATAATAACTGAAGGTCCCTAACCCTCTACCATCAGTCCAAGTAGCTTTGCTGCCCATATAAAACATGGCGAAGTATCGGGAATCACCAACGATACCCACCATTTCTGGCAGCATGGGCGGTAGTGGTACTGGCAGTAAATTCAAGTTGTTTCCGTTCAAGGCGAGATAGCCTCCCTCTTTGAATTTTGTGTGGTTAATTGAAAGGGAGCCAGTTAACTGAAATAGAAGTCAATCCTAATTCTTAACAGCTAACTGGCTTTTTTGAGGGCGATCGCCCGTGATGAAGGCTTTCCTAGGTGAATGCGTTCGCTATTGTTAAAAATGGATGAAACTTAAATGAACAGGTCACTCCCAATAGCGGCGATAGCCGCTCTTTGACCAGCTCAATAGGAGCGTGCGATCCTCTTCGAGAGCTGCGCTAACGACGTATTTACGTCATCCTAGGTGTTCGCGATCGATTAGAAACAAGATTTATTGTTGTGAGCGGTTGAAAAAAAATCAGAGCGAGCGCTCCTCTTCTCCGGCTGCGCTAACGTCGTCAACAACCAAATGGAAGGTGTTTGAGACCCTTCTTCACGCGCGCGTGACAGGGCTGCTGTTGAAACAATCTGGCGAACCAAAGTCGCGATCGCCTTATTTCAGAATCCCGAGCGCCTTGACAAGCTGTTCCGGTTGCACTTCTAAATACCGCTGGAGGCTCGACAAATTTTTGTGACCTGATATCTCCATAATTACCCGCAGTGGCACCCCAGCATTGCTCAAGTTCGTCAGTGCTGTCCGCCTCATCGAATGTGTGGAAGCTCCCTTAATTCTTACCCGTTTGCAAGCTTCTTTAAAAATCAAGTCGGCCTGAGAGCGTGTCAAAGGCTTCGTACCCTCTCGCCCAGGAAACAAAAAACCCGCATCTGGATTGTAAGCCAATAAAAACTTAGCCAACATGGGATGTAGCGGCAGCGTTCGCGTTGCTGACTTGCCCTTAGTTGTCGCTTTCCGCAGCGTTACCACACCGCCAACAATGTCCTGAGTTGTTAAAGCTAACGCCTCTGAAATACGACAGGCACAATAAAAAGTCACAGCAAACAAAAGCCTATCCCTTGCTGTAACAAAACCCCGGTCGAACAGCCTAGATATTTCGGCGGGCGTCAAAATCTTAGCACGCCCGTTGCCTTGAACCTTCACGGCGCAGCCCTCCAAAATGGAAGCTCCCTTATTATTGGACGAAAGTGTACTTTCGTCAAGTCTGCCTCCAAGCTTTTATCGCTTGATGGGCCACTTGCGGGGCGCTGCGCCGAGGATGCCGGAGCCCGCGCCCCTTATTGCAGTTAGATTGGCTTTTATTGCTACTCAACTGACTTAAATTGTCAGGCAAATTGATAATTGGCAAGGTGGCGATCGCATCTATGAGGTCTCGGAAGGTAACAGGTTTAATTGCCGCCATAACAGTACGCTCAAATAGAAGTGGCGCTTGTAAGAATTTGATTATACTATTTTTTGATTCACTTTGCAAGTTTTTTTGCTAGTTTTGTTCCCCTTTAATAAAAAATTAGGAGTTTATTGGAAAATCGCTTATTCTGGTCAAAAGAACTGCCCAAGCCTTACGAAGGCTTGGGCATTGTTATAAGTTTCGGAGGGTAAACGAGTACGCTGGTTGGTTGAGAAACTTTTCGTTCGCTGCTAGGACACTGAACGCGCACTTTCACCTAGTTCGGAAGTAGCAGATGCTAGGGTATTTGCAATCACCGCTTTGGGAGCAAGCTTGAGGATGATAGGCATCACAATTAGGGGATAATTTTCCAGCCGATTTTTGATTTGAGCCTGCAACCATTCAATAGAGGAATCAGAGCCGTTAACTTTTTGCTTGAACCCCAGTTCTGGCGCAGCAGCTTTGATGGCGCTAGCAATTTTGCGAGCTTGCCTAAGTGAAATCAGCGAAGTATTAACGGCAGGAAGTGAGGTCGTGCTTGCGCCTGAATGTGCGGCAAAATCAATTGGTTTTGCTGGTTTGTTTGGTGTTTTTTTGCCTGTGGTCTGATGGCGAGTGTGATGGGAGCTGGCTGGTTTCTCAATTTCAATTGTTGCTCCATTTACCTCGCTGTTGGCACTGTCAGATTGCGCTGCGGCTGTTGCCACATTTACTTCAGTTCGATTGTTTGTGAGTTCTTCCGATTGGACTGCTTCAGGCTCGTGCAGGAATGTTGAGGCTAAGCAAAAAAGGGTGGTAAAAAGGAAAGGCGGAAATAGTACATCGTTAATAGTTTCGATAGTCATCTGAACAAAAAACTCCAAATCAAAATTTTCGCGGTAAGCATTGCTAACCTTTTTTAGATTGCAACAGTTGACAACATGGTGCAGCATGGCTACACGGGCTGAAAAAACGGAGAATTAACTTCATCCTTTTGGATGATTAACTGAGGAGAAATCCACCTAATCTGATAATTTATTCAACGGTCCCGGCCTGCTATACGAGGATCTAAGCGGTTTCAGGAAAGCGAAAAGTTGTGTTTTCTTTCTTTGCTCACGCCCACACGGACGGGCGCCAATGCGAACGGGACATTGGCGGATGAGCATTCAGTCGTCACAATTAGCACT
Source organism: Microcoleus sp. AT8-B5 (assembly GCF_036705565.1). Taxonomy (NCBI): domain Bacteria; kingdom Bacillati; phylum Cyanobacteriota; class Cyanophyceae; order Oscillatoriales; family Microcoleaceae; genus Microcoleus; species Microcoleus sp. AT8-B5. The sequence continues at coordinate 74,378 of NZ_JAUBUY010000010.1, read as the reverse complement.
CTCTGCGGAGAGTGGTTTCAGTAGCTGACTTTTTTAGCTGCTCAAAGGGCGGTAGGCGCGGAGGTTAATCAAAAATTAATCGGACATTACCGATTTTACGGAGTGGTGCGTCCGTGAGAAAGGCAATGGAAAATTTTCCATCATCGACAAGCTGACAGGAGGCGCGCGATCGCGCGACCTTCCATCCCACAGAAATGGAGTTCAACTTGGACAGTCACGTTGTCTAACACGATCCGCAAATTGCCTGTAGGCGTCATTATTCCGTTTTTCGGCTACGCAAGTCGTTACGGGGAACTCGCCTCACTTTCGCCCAGGGTTGGGCGTTCGGTCAGTTCAACAGTGGGGCAAGGTTGGTCAGCAGGTGTTGTGGAAGTCTGCGGCTCGGTGGGTAGAATAGCGGGATTGGGCAGAAGATCGGGGCTATCGCTCACTGTGGTAGCCTCCTTGTCACTATTGCCTCGGACGCTAGACGCGCCTGGAGGTGCTAGTTCCGTAGTGCCAATGCGGTCGGGCGGTGCAGTCGGTTTTGGCACGCGATCGCCGTATAGCGGGTCGCTATCCAAGTCTGAATCGTCACCTGGATCTAACTCACCCTTCCATTCGCTGTTGGTATCGTCACTTGGATCTAACTCACCCTTCCATTCACTATTGGCATCGTCTCCTTCACCGCCTAACTCGTCGGAAATTCCGACTTCGTTCCGACCATTTTCCGACAGATTTTCATCGCCTACAATTGGCTTTGGCTCAACCTCTGAAACCTCATCAATGTCAGAATTCCGACAATTCCGACACATTTGAGCAGGCGGCGAATCCTCTTCTATTTCTGATTCGCTCACCGTCGGCATTGCAGTAGCAGGTGGCGAATCCTCTTCTATTTCTGATTCGCTCACCGTCGGCGCTGCGGTAGCAGGTGGCCACTCTTCTTCTATTTCCAATTCGCTCGCTGTCGGCATTGCAGTAGCAGCTTCCGATACCGAGGTGCACATGGATGATGCCGGACTCACCCATTCATCTTGTAAATTGCCGGAGCGCCGCGCTGGAGTGTCGGAATTGCCGGAATAGCGCGTTAAATGGGGTTCAACGTTAACCCTGGCAAGCGCTTGGGCCATTTCTGGAATGCCGGAACTTTTGCCGGAATCTGTCGGAATTCCGACGCGGGTTTTAGATAATGGAAGCGCTCGAATGCGGAGGTCTTTTCCCTTGCCAGAGAGAAGTGCATACCCGTTTTCTGTGAGAACGGCGAAGTTGGAGCGAATTTCAGCTAATGTGGGTTTGCGCTTGCACCGTTTGAAGACGCTGTTCTGGATTTGAGCGGCTGAAACCTCCTCCCCCTTCCGCAGGGCATAGGTGTAAATTAAGGAGAGATGGGCTCCGGCCGAATCGGAGGCGTGGTTATTCGTTTGCAAGATGCGGAATTGCCCGATGCTGAACTTAGCCGCCGCGATCGCCCGCTCTAAGGTATCGAGGCCGACGCGCAGGGAATCTGGCTTTTTTTCGTATTTCAATTCGATGCAGTGCAGCAGGAGGGCTAACCTCAAGGTTTGAGACAGCATTTTGCCCAAATAGGCATAAAATGCTGGGTCTTCAAATTCCACTGCTTGTTGGTTGCGCCTGACTTCTTCCCACCACCGCTTCCACCGCAGATGAGCCTCGGTCGTAAACGACAGCAGAACGGGGGGCAATTCTCCACCTTCACTCGTGGCAGACAACCCCGCTAGCTCTCGGAGATCGCCGTGGAGCGATCGCAGGTGGTCGTACAATTCTTGCAATTCCCCGGAGATCGCAACTTGCGAGTCTGACCAAACTGCAAAGTTATCAGGAGTTGACGGTACCGCTATTAAAAAGCGGCTGATTAGCCCGTCGCCGTCGTCGGGGTCGCTAAACAATTGTTGGACTTTGGATAATTGAGTAGCCCCTGTCAAATTCAAGCACAAATCTTTAAGTTCAAAGGCATCTTTATCGTCAGCCCGTTCAAATTCAATATCTGCGGGCGAGTTCCACATTTGTAGCAGGATTTGCCGAGTATCTCCCCCCTTGTCTTTATACTGATCCAGCTTCAACAACCGCACCAATTCGTCGAAAACCCAAGCGCTACCACTCCTGACCGGGAGTTCGCTCATCCGCCGCAGAACACCTTCGGGGCTTCCTGCTTCAATAAGTTGCTTGGGCACGGGGGGAGGCATTGAAGCTTTAAAAACTGTGGGATTTGAAGGGCTATTTTTGAGTTTTTCTTTCTCTTGAGTAGATTTTTGTGGCCACGCTTCTTCTAGCTTTTTTAAGTTTTCTTTGAGCCGATCGTATGCGGATTTGGCTTGCTTGTAACGCTGTTTGACACTGCCAAAAACTGAGCGCATTGTCTGGCTTTTGCCAGCCGAAGCTAAAGCAACTACCATTGTCCAGAAGATAGGATACTCTACCCAACTGTCGGCTATTGTTGCACCTTCTTTGCCAATCATTCCAATATGCCCCCCCATTTGGCTACCGCAAGCGGAGAGGAGGTACTGGTAAATGTAAATGGGGTCGATGCGGTCAGAAGCGGCTTTAGTCAAAATTGAAGCGGCTAGAGGAGCGGGCAGAATTTGAGCGATGTCTAGTTGCTGTTGGCGGTAATTGAGGATTTTTTTGAGTTTTTGAACTTCTTGTGCATGAGTTTCTCCGTAGCTAATATGAGTTTCTACTTCGGTGGCTAAATCTTTTACTCCTTTCAAAGGAAACCTTTCACGGGCGGATAGTTCAATTAAAGCCGCTGTCTGTTGGGGCGGGTTGATTTCACTGTTAATAATGGCAGTGACGCGATTGTACAAGTAGTGATCGCTGTTGGATCTGTTGACACCGGAGCCGTTAGAAGAGGAACCAGGATTAGGTTCGCTGCCGCCCGTGAGATCGCTCTTTTCAGAGTTTTGGTTAGTAGAATTTAGTTCGCTCGTATTGCTAATGTCTTGGGAATTTTGAGTTGCTTTCTGCTGTCCATTTTTTTGACTGTCGGCTGCACAGTGCTCCTTAAATGGTGAAGTCCACCCATCCTGTTTTGCCCAGTAAGCTAGCGTGCCGATGCCCACCCCACTGCTTTTGAAACTCCTCCATTTTTTGTCGCATTCTCCCGGCTTGTATTTGGGGGATTGGCGGCTCCACTTGTCCCATTCATAGAGGAGAGAATCATCGATGGAGTTGAGAACCATTCCCACGCCGCACCATTCGTCGTAGTTATCGGCGCGGCCGGGAGACAGGGCAGCTAGGTAGGATAGCGCCCAATCGATATCAGTCCACTCCTGTTCTGGGCGGTGAGTTCGGTGTAGGTGTCGCCGGCGGGGGGCGGGAGCGGTAGAATTGGCTTCAGCTTCTTCTAGAGCTTTTTCTAGAGGGAGAAGTTCAGAATTTTCTGATTCTCCCAGCGGTTCGGCCAGCATTTGTTCAACGATCCACTGCGGGGCTAATGCTACGCTTGTTTCATCGGGAGCGCAACCTTTGAGCCAGATGTACTCGCCAGTAGTCGGGTGGACGCTGGGAGGCAGGCAAGATTGCAACCCCGCCCAGCGGAGTTCGAGCTGTTCGCCTTTGCCGTCGTCTCCGATAGCGTCTGTGGGGAATTTTTTGGTGCGGATAGCTCCGGCGTATTGTTCTGGGACTAGGAATAGGTATTGGCAGCGCCCAGGACGACCGGAGGTAAAGGCGACCGTTTTGGGTAATTCTTCTGGACCTGAGAGTTCGAGAATTTTTTCTCTGGCAGAAGCTCCATCCTGGTCTAGCGCCATTAAGTAATAGGTATCGCCATCTATGGTAACTGGCGTACCCGTTATCAGTCCGTAGCCTTTGGGGTAGCAGCGGTATTGAGTGCGATCTGCTTTGTCTACCGTCCAGCCGTTGGTTGTGGCTTCTTTCATTTGGGCGGGACTGAGCGGTTTTTGCTGCCAGCCTATGCCCTGTGGGACTTTTTTGCCGTCTAGCAGGCAGAGCTGCCAGTCAGAAGGAATCCGAGATAAGCCTTGAAAAAGACGAATATTTAGGTCGCTAGAGGATGAGTTGTTAGACATGGAAAGCTCCTACACTAAAGGGTTTGTAGGAGCCGGAGTTTCAAACAAAAAGGTCTTAGATGTTAGAGTTACCAGAACATATCTGTTGATTCAGAGCTTCTGATTTGGTATTATTGGAGAACTAACACTAAAATTTTTGGTTCCCAAAGGGGCTAAAAATTTCGGCAGGGACTAACACTAAAATTTTTGGCTCCCAAAAGGGCTAAATATTCCGGCTCCCAAAAGGGTTAAAAGCTTCAACTCCCAAAAGGGTTAAAAGCTCCGGCTCTGAGAAGGGTTAAAAGCTCCGGCTCCCAAAAGGGCTGAAAGCTCCGGCTCTGAGAAGGGTTAAGAACTCCGGCTATGACTGTGATTAGGATCGGTGGTCATAACTGTCAAAAGACCCTGGTTATTTGATTTGTAAGAAGCGCTCAGGTTAAAGAAAAACTTTCAGAATGGGGATTCTAAGGTTGTTTTTCTGACTAACTGTTCGCTTTGAGTTATCCAACAGCCTCACTTGCGACTCGGCTAGAGTTTAGAGTGAGGCAATATTTTTCTCATAAAGGGTATACTCTCAGAAAAGCCAATTATTGGCTTGTATTGGAGTGATGGTCACAAGGTTGACCATAAACTATCCTACAGCCGACCAGAAATTTGATCAAGTAAAGATTTGTTAAAGTCAGGTTGCGGCATCCCCCTCAGTTACTTCTACACCCAGGGCAATCGCATCTAATTAGAGCTTGACGAAATACCTTAAATGTGTACTTACCTCAAACCAGGGATTTGCGACGGCAGTTAAATAAGTTATGCTGGTATAATGTAGGTCGTCTAACCACCCCTGCCATTACTACGAAGGCTAGTTGGAAACTGGAATGTCAGCAGAAGTAGAAGAAAATGTAGTAGCAGATAATCGAATCCACAAACGTCTTGGTCTGTTAATAACGGCGTTGGTGGAAGATGAGCGCGTTGGTAGCTCTAGGGAGTTAGGGAGACTAACTGGAATTGCATTCAACACGCTGGCTAACTGGTGCGAGGGAAAAGCCGATCCAAGGCTGCAAAAGTTAATGCAGTTTGCCTATGCGATCGGTTGGTCTATGACAGAGTTGATGCAATATGCGGAAGGGGATGAAGATCCCTATGAGGCGATCACTCGTAAAAAAAAAGCACGACAGCAGAAGTATCGGAAAGCGTCTTAACAAGAGAAAAAGATCCATTTATTCAATATTTCAATGCCACGGTAACTGCCGAACAAATTCAGAAGCGCGACTTATTTTTACAACGTATTAAAGCTGATTTATTACCGGATATAACATCCCGCAAAAGGCTTTATGTCTTGTTAATAGACAGCATGGCAGTTAAGGGTATTTCCGAATTAGATATCTTTGAAAAAACGTCTATTACAGAAAAATTACTGTCGAAGATTCGGAATCTCGACATGGAATTTCAGTTCGGTCGTTCCTACTTAGAACAGTTAGCGCCCTATCTTTTTCAAGTAAAGGATTGGGAAGAGTTAAGACCTGTTTTTAAGGTGTCATACATCTCTTATCAGGGGTGGGTTGATAATCTGATTGAAGACTTACAAGTGGCTGAACCCCTATCTATAGCTATAGCTTCAATGAGGTAGTTCCTAAAAAATGACCGATAAATTTGAGATGGTAAAGTAGGAACTGAGGTCAAACTTAGAGTAAAATAACCAAGTTTTGTGTTGCTGAATTGAGGTAGGGTTTAGCAATCGCGTGCGGTGAGTAATGCTCGATAGGAATAATTAATTGAATATGGAACGGGAACATCATTTCAGCCAGGCCCAAAATTCATACATTTGAGCATCTCAGCAAGCATCTTGTCCTTGTAGTTCAAGATTGCCTGATTGATTATATGCAACGTGAATTTTATTTTCAACATATTCAAGAGGCACGTCTTGGAGAACCCATGCAGTTTCACTCTTACGAACTGTTAGCAGAAACAGGGAGCTATGGCATCCAACTTAATAAGCGTTCGAGTACGGATGCCAATAGAATTGTACAGTGTCTCGGTCTACAAACCAGTCCAAGAGTAGAGCTTGAGGCAATGTTAAGGCAGATAGAAAATAAGTTACCGTAAAGCACTTTGTTGTCTGTAGGGCTGCCATTACCAGTTTCTACACATGAAGACGTTACCGATGACAGCTAACGTTCTCGATCGACACTTCGGACAGTTTTAGAGTGTCAACCATAGAATGCGGGTTTTAGCCCGAGCTCAAAGCAAAACTACCAACAAAAAATCAAGGATTTCAGGCTTTGAGCTAAAAACTGTCCGGACTATTGCTTGATACGAAGTTGAAATTTTTGGTTGAGCAAACGGATTTAATTTCCTAGAGTTCGAGTTAAAAGGAGAGCTTTTGAGATGGCGTTTTTGGAATTTCATACAAAAGTTCGCGGCTCAACCCTAACTGCCCTAGTGAAATAACAACAGACATTGATAGATTAGTTTTCTCAGCAGCTTTAGCAATAGCTGTGCCATTTCGAGCTAGAGCGATGAACTCTCGAACTTTGAAAACAACGGGATCATTGGGAGGCGTGTAACCTCTTCGGATGGCAATGTCTAATCCCCCTTCGATGTCCCTGAGCGCCGCCGTTCGATTGTCTGCTAAAGTTACGCTTGGCTCCTGCCCGGGCACTACCGTAGAGATGGCAATGCCATTATTAGTAGGTTGCCCGTCCCGGTGAACGACATTGAAAGTATAAAGGCGTTCAATTCCTTCAGGAGAGCGAGTTTTAATGAACAGGTTAGTAATGTTTGCTGTTGTAGCGCCCGGAAATTGTAAGGGTTGAATCGGTTGGACAAATATGGTTCTAGCTTGGTTAGTTTTTAATTCAGCATCAGTGTTAAAGACAGCCCTGGACGGATCTGCCAACCGGATGTACGTAATGACTTCACCAGTCTGGCTAAAGTCAATAACGCTGGAACGGCCAGACCATACTTGAAGGTTGGTAGTTGCATTTGTTGCTGCATCTCTTCCTACAATTTTTAGCGCCGATGCTTGAGCTTGCCCAATATTGACATTGCTGAATGCAGTGGCAATTAGTAAGGCAGGAGAAAGTAAAGCCAGACGAATTTTTCGAGTGAGTTTTTTCACGGTTATATTACCTCCAAGATTTTTGTATAAAGCCCGGTCTGAGTAAGCCGAGTCATGGAAAGAGGGAGTCCAAGAAGTGATTCTTGGAATCTCCGTTCCTTTAGGGCGGGGAAGATGTCAACTCCGTTATCTCTGCACTGTGACAAAGGCATTGACAAATACTGAAACTTGAGTTCCTTCTGGTACGATCGCCACGTTGCCTCGCTTCAAAAGTTCTTGCGCGTTGCGATCCGATCTTTCTCGCAACCGTTGGGCAGTAGGTGTAAAGAATCCCTCTAAAGCGGCTGCTAGGATGTTGGGTTCACGCGAGGTTGTTGTTTTAACAGCCGTACTTCCAAAAAAGCCGCTCTGCTGGCTGAAAGTTTCTTGGGCTGGTCGATTAATTATTTCTCCTACCCGCCCCAAGCTACCGAGAATTCCTACTAAAATATCAGCCTTGGCTATTTCAGAACCTCTGTCAAATAAACTGTCGGCAATGAGAGGTTGGTTATCGATTCCGCGAACGATTAAGTATCCGGGAGGAATGGGTACTTGTTGGATGCGGCCAGCAGAATCGGGGTAAACAAGCGCCACCACGCTTTGAGAAACCAGTCGATTTCCGCGCGTGACATTTTCTACTTGAGTAATTAAGACGGTGCCGGACGGCAAGGCGATCGCCCCATCAGTTGCCATTATGTCCTCGGTCAATTGGACGGCAAACCTTCCGGCTGTTGGGCTTTGACCTGCTTCGTCCCAAATCATCGGCACGATTACCTTGGCAAGAGCAGATGACCCGATGGCTATCTCTCTCATTGCTGTGCTGCCTTCACTGTTTTCGTCGGCGGTCGTGCGGTTGAGGATTCCAGCTTCTCCAGGGCTCATGACCTTGGCGTTTACAGCCGAGCCAGGAGCTCCAATTGCGATCGCGGGTATCTCTTGCATTGGTGCAGTCGATTGTGGGCTTTTTGGCGAACTGACTAGCACTGGCTGCGGGTTTTGAGAAATCGGCGGCACAGGCTGCTGTTGGGACAATGGTACCGGTGCTGCTACTGGCGCAATTGCTACTGCACTGGGCGGTGGTGCCGGTACTGGCATTGCGGGCGGCACGGCAGGGTAGTTTGCCGCTGTCATCCCCGGCGCGATTGCGCTAGGAAAAGTTGCGGAACTGGCAGAAATACCTTCAGCATTTAGCTCTTTAACTGCTTGACCTCTGCTTTGCCCCAGAGAAGCTAATTGCGCCCAGCGCTCGTAAGGGTCTACTTTTTCTGGTGAAGGCGACCGGGGTGGTGGCGCAGGTCGAAGTGCCAGCAGTGCGGGTGGCGACACAGGGCGCGGTAATGGCGTCGGACGAGGGCGAGGCGGGGGCGGTGCAGGCGGCTGTGCAGGGCGCGGTAATGGCGGCGGTGGAGGAGGAATGGTCTGTACCGTCCTTGGCGGCGGCGGATTAAAGTTTTGAACCGGCCTTGGGGTTTGAGACCTTCTAGCGGCTGGTGCAGGTTTTGGTGCAGGCGTCGGTTTGGAAGCAGGGGTCGATCGATTTTTAGGTTCAGGCGGCTGAACTTCTAGCGCCCGCTGCTGATCTTGAAATGCCAGCCGGCTTTTTAGTTCTCCTGACTCGTCTTTAGAAACTTGAGTCGGTTTAGGGTTCGGCGTCTTTGCCTGTTGGCGGACAGGTTTAGGAGCAAAGAACACAAACCAAAAGAATCCCAAGATGCCGAGAACTGCGCCAGTACCCATTAATACTGAAAACGTCCGAACTTCGGGCTTCTCAGAAACAGAGCGGGTTTCTGCTCCTTCGCTGTCCTGTTTAATTCTGTGCTCGGAGGCCAATAATTCATCGGCGTCTCCGTCATGCCCTGCCAATTCTCTTTCCTCCTCACGGCTCAACTTTTTGCCATTGCGGATAGCGCCATTAGGAGCGTTAGCTGCCTGAAAACCGTTAGAACTGTTGGAAAAGTTATTGGCTCCATTAGAGGAGTTGTTGCCATTAAAACTGTTGGAAAAGTTATTGGCTCCATTAGAGGAGTTGTTGCCATTAAAAGGGTGGCTAGTTGTGCTGCTAGGCGGCGTACTGTAGGAAGTTTCTTCAATTTCATCGGGTTCGCCATCAAATTCGCGCCAATTTTGAAGTTCTTTTTCGTTCATGTTTTTACCTGCTATTAATTGGGTTTAAATTCGGTAATTTTGTTGATTTCTAAGCCCGCCGAGCGAAGCTCATAAACTTTTTGTTCAAAAGCTGAGGCTTGGCTACCTAGCGGCGGGGTTTGGATTTCTACAGCTTTGATTCGGAAAGTGCGATTGAAAGGAATTCTTTCATCGATTCCTGACGTGCGATCGACGAGCAACCGGGTAGCAATCATGTCAATTTCCCATTCGCCCGGACGGACTTCTCTGGGTTCGGATAAAAAAGAAATGATGACAGTTGCTCGCAATTGACCCGTAAAAACTTTATTGGGGACGAGTTCAGCTATGTCAGGGAGAGAAGCTTTGCCAAAATTGGGTTCTAGGAGTAACGAAGCAAAATAAGTGCTGGTAGGAACTCGTTTGGAATTGACTTTAATTCCTGAATCTGTATCGTTAGTTCCTGGTATTTTATTGTCCCAGTTGAAGGTTAACTCGGCCCAAGTTTTGACAAAATTTTGGATAACTGAGGGATACCGAAAAAACCGATCTCGTTCCGCTACATAGTAAGTTTGACCGTTGATTAGCTGGACTTGCGTTGTCTTCATAGCAGCTACCGAGTTGATTCGGTACGCGACGAACAGGTGCAGAATTAGGGAGAGGATATTCACTCCAGTTAAGATGAGGAAGCACAATGCCAGTAGATTTTTAGCTTCTGGCAACAATGCAGTTTGTGAAAATCTTTGTACCTTCATAAAACCTTTCGCTAAGTGTGAAAAAGCCGTAGTTGTAAGTTAGGGAGAAAACACGGCACGAGTAGCTTTAGCTACTTTCTAGTCCTGGCGCTAAAAGCACCTGAGGTTAGTGACCGAATAATTAGTAATTCGCAATTAGTAATTCGCAATTTCCAATTAAAGAAACCGAGCGCTCAAATAATTAGTATTTCGGGATTTATCATTAGTAATTTATAATTCAGGATTAAAGAACCCGAGCGCTAATTCCGAAATACTAATTATCAAAAAACGAATTACTTTCACTACCCCGCATTTATGCGTGGGTAATTACGAATTCTCAATTCCGAGTTACATTGACATCACTTAAATCCTTTGTTCATTGCTAAATTAGCGGCTGCTCCTATAGCGCTGCTCAAAACATCGATGAGTTGTTTGGCATTGCTAGCGATGCCGCTGTACAGGGCAATTCCTCCTCCGCCGGCGATTAATAGAGCTAATCCGGGTGCAAAAATGCTGATTAAAAAGAGAAAGGCAACATCGCTAGCTAATTCGGCTCCAGAATTGACTAGCACGGTGGCTGCCAATCCGACGACGATGTTGTATCCAAGTTGGACGCCAAATAAACTCAGAAATCCAGTTGCCCAAGCCCAAATCGGTCGGCCCTGCAAGGGAAGCAGCGACAGCCCCATCGCGATCGGCGAAAAGAGTGCTGTTAGCAAGAGCGCTGCTTCAAGGATGTTGACAAACGCCCACTGGATGCTATATAGAATAAATCGGATGATTGGCACTGCTTTTTCTCTAAACACTGAACCGGGGTCAGTTATAAAAGTCGCGGCATCTTGAGCAGCGCCGGGTAAGCTATTATTCCAGAGGATTTCAGCAAAAGCCCGCAGCGCTTGCAGAGGGGCTGAGCCGGCGGCTTGCCTTTCAGCTTCGCTAACAATTTTCTGAGCAGCTTCTTGCTTGGAATTCCAGCAAGTAACCAGTTCTTCTCCTACTTTATTTCGGCATTCGCCGTAGAGATTTTCTAGTTGTTGCCGGCCGATGTTGCTGATAGTGACGTTGGCGATCGCGTCCCTAAATGTCATTTCTCCTAGTTGCGCTTCGAGGACACCTTGGACTTGCCTGTAAGCAAAGCTCCTGGTAAAAATGACGGTATTTGCTAGCAATTTGCCGTTAGCGCCGAGGAACAGCATGATGACGAGCGGCCAGACGAACAGTGCTGCCAGTTCTGACCATGACTGCTTTTCGATAATGTCTTTCCCGCTGCTTAGAGTTAAGAAGAGGATGCTGACGGCTGCTAGGGTGATGCCGAGCGATACTAGACCGACCCACAGCCCAGAAGCGATCGGGTCAATCGTGCTAATCCAAACTTTGTCCCAAGATTCTGAGGTAGTCTTAGCCAGGTTAATTGACTCGCTCACAATGTCCAAAGATGACCCTTCTGCACCACTTGTCGGTGATGTAATTTGTGCTAGAAATTCTCTCATTTGTTTATGGGAAAAACTTCAACTTTGTATTCAACAACACGGTCAGTCTGCACGCAAACTAGGCAATAGTCATCGGTGATGTCTGCTTGCTCCCCAACTTTGCATTCAAGCCAGCCGTGTTAGAAGCGCTTGACAAACTTTTTAAGAGCGATGCTTGACAATTTTTTTTAGAGCGATACAGTCAATAGCTACGCTCAATTTGTGTTGTCAAAATCTTTGCTAAGCCAAGAGACGATTGCCGATTCAATTTAACTGCTCGGAGCATTAATCGGGAGCGGCGAACCTGTTAGTTGAAATCGGGGTTGTGTTGCTGCCACTCGGTTTTCCCAAGTAGCCGCCGCCGGGGAGCATCAGCATTCCCGCCTGGTAGCTGGCTTGGTTTCCAGACGCAGTGCTGCCTCGGCGCTCGCCCGTGTTGATCGCGGATATTTCCTTAGCAGCTTGCGACAGCAGCACGTTATTAATGGCCCGATCTGTGCGAGCTTGCTGAGCTTCCTGTAAATTTCGCATCTGGACTTGTGCGCCCAATGCGGTCTGCTGCGAGAGGTTTTGGAGAATTTGTTGAGTAACGTCGAGGCTCTGCGATTCTTCGCCCAATTGGACGTTTTGTTCGGTATCTTGTCGAGTTGCTTCTAACACTTGGAAGCTGTTGTTTTGAGCTTCTTTGCTGAGGGTTGCTCCGTCAGCTATGCCGATAGCGGCGCTGCGCTGAGCTTGAGCGTCTAAGTCAGACATGATGGTATATGAACCTTTGCCGTCTAATTTGCTCGACTTAGTTTCGAGTAAATCAGACAGTTTCGTTCCTTCTGTCTGGGATGTTGGAGCTTTAATAATTTGGCTGCTGACTTGGCTCAAATCAGGAATTTGGATAGCTCCGAGAGAAGAGGAAAGGAGTTCGTTTAAAGAGCCAAATAGCTCGTTTTGCACGAAACCTTGGATGTCGCCGATAAAATCGTTAACTTGTTTGAAAACATCTTCAATGGGAGCTAAGAAACTTCCCGCAGTTGGGGCTGGATATCTCACAGCCGATTCTTGTGTACTTGGGATGAAAGCGTTTGGGGCTGGAGCTTTCACAGCCGTTTCTTGTGTACCGGGCACGAAAACGCTTGGGGTTGGAGATTTCACCGCGACTCCTTGTGTACCGGGTACGAAAGGAGGAGTTGCTTGAGCTAAACTTGGCCTGACTTGAACGATTAATTCCAAGCTGGCTAACAGGGAAACTGCTGCGAGTTTTGTAGCAGGTTGCTGCATCAATTGAAGTCGGTATTTCATGGGAGTTATTTTGGTATTTTTGCAAAAAATTGAGAATTGTTGCTGTGAAAGTCGGATGCCATTTTTTGCTGAGCATTGGCAGCTATGGTAGTAATTTCTAAATTTTGACCAATGTGATCGAAGCCTTTTCCTTCTTTCACTGCTGCAATGTATTCTTGGGTGAAATGCTTTAGCCCTTGAAGCTGCCCTTTGAGGGTAGGAGGATATTGAGCCATGATGCGATCTCGGGCTTCTTTTTCATTTTGATTGTTAGCAACTGATGCCAACATCATCTCTCCGGGGTAGAATCGCGATCGCCAAAATCTTCCTCCTTTCTCAATCAGCCAGCACGAGTAGAGGTCAGCAGCTCTTGGCAGAAAAGATTCCGTTGCATTTGAACTGATAATTTGCGGATCGTACCCCAAATATTTGTGAGCGGCTGCCACCCCAGAATTGGTTATTCTTCCGGTAATTCGGTAGACCATATTTTGCAGAATTTGTGCTCCTGCGGAACATTCGCAGATAGCATCAAAATCTTGGCTCAATAGCAAGACAGCTATGCCATCTTTTCTGCCAGTGGCGCAGAGTTCGCCGACAACTGATGCAAAACCATCTTTTTTGAGTAGGACGCTCAATTCATCTCCAATAAATAAGCTTTTTGGGTGAGAAAGAGCGTTGCGGATGCAAGCAGCATGGGCGTTAATTGCCATTAAATAGGCATCTTGTTCGTTAGACAGTCCCGATAGGGCAAAGAACTTAACAGCAGGTTCCGGCGAAAACGTGCTGGGCTGACCGATCGCTTTTCCCAAGCGGGATGTTAGCAAAGCATTTCCTTGGCTGAGGATTTGATTGATGGCTAGCCTATCCAGTTCTTCAAACGATTTGAGGTTGAGCCTTTCTTTGCTGCAAAACCTCAGCAAATCTTGGAGAGTTGGCATTTGCTGCCATTCGGGAGATTGCCACCCTCTTTCAAATGCCTTGTTGTAGCGAGCGATGATTTCTGGATCTCTAAGGTACATATCGAGCATTCGCAGGATAATTGAATCTACCCGCTGGGCTAAGTGGGGATGGTGAATTTTGCCCATTGCGATCGCCACCAGAGCTTTGCGGATAAATTCTTTCCAAGATTCCATCCGCCGCTCTCTTTCAGCTTTGTCGAACTTGCGGAGGTCTGGCGGTTCTACTAAATTGCTAGATCCTTGACTGATGTCGTAATATGCGCCTTGGTCGCCCAAAAGTTTGATCGCGGTTTTGAAGGTACTGTTACCCCCGCTGCTGATGTCCATCCCGACAACAGGGATATTATTCGCCAGAGCTTCAACGGTAAAACGCCACCCCAAAACGCTCTTGCCTGAACCAGATTCGCCAGTAATTAAAGCGCGGCTAATTTGGCTGTAGAACAAGTCAATAAAAATTGGCTTTCCGCCTCGATGGGTAATAAATTCAACTCCTTTTTTATCTAAATCGCGGGGAACTGTTAGTGGCAGAATTCCAGCAGCAGTTTCAGTGTCGAGGGTGAGGCGGCGTTCGCTCAAAAATGAACCGCTATGCAGCAACCATTTCCAAGTAATGGGCAGGCATTGCAGCCAAATATCCCAGGCAACGTTCCGCTCGCGGATGACTTTCGCAGTTCCAAAACTATTAGAGAGTACGTTACAGGCTTGGCTTAATTCTTCCGCAGTGTTTCTGTACACTAAAAAGGCAACGGCTGCATTGAGGGGTACGGCTCCTTGGTAAAGCCGGCGCTGGGCGTCGAAAGATTCCTCCTGTTTAATTTCAGCGCCAATATCGCGCCCTTGCCCTTTAGTTATAGCTCTGCTGCTAGCGGCTTTTGCTCCTTTCGCTTGTCGGGCCAAGTTATCATTAATTACAAGGGAATTTCCGGCGCTAATTTCTACAATAGCTTCTGTATCGCGGACGTAGCTTGAGGACATCACCTCCCAAATCCATTTCAATTGCTGGCGGGTATTAATCCAGCCTGCGGGCGCGTCATACATTGTCAGAACAGCGCATTCTTTCCCCTTTCCCGTCAGATAGACGCGGTTGTGGCTCTTGCGGTGTTCGGGGCAGGAGGATACGCCATTCGTTCCTTCAATCAAAACTGTAGAAATGTGTTTTTCAGTCGTCTTAATTTCACTGAGCTGATAGCCAGAAGGCGTTTCTTCAAGTTTAACAACTTGAGGGATTTGCGGTGGTTTACTGCTGTTAAATCGCTGCCACAGCCACTCCCAAAGTTCAGATGAATTCATGGGACTAATTTCGAGTCCCATTTTGGTATTCAGGAGAATTTCCCAGCGGAGGAATCCTTGTTCAAAAGAGTTGAGTAGCAGTTTCGTGTAAAATTGCTCTCTGTAAATTCGCGTGTTACCCGCAATGGTTTCCACAATCGAATCGCACAATTTTTTGACCCCATCAATGGCTTGGCCAATGAAATCCCTGGAGATGGTTTCGCCTTCGTTATCGGCCGTCCAAGTACAGAAAGCAATTTGCTCCCATACCTGCCTGGTACCTTGATGAGTTTGTTGGCGGAGGCGGTACTGTTCATTTCGGAGCAGTACAGATACGGGTTGGAGTTCAGCGGTGTCAGCCAATTGCTCTAACTCTTTTTGCCTCGCAGCATCACTGCTGTAACAGCCGGCGCAGAAAGTAATTTTTTCACTGGGTGGGATGTCTTTCATTCCTTCTTCAAGAGAAGCTGCAAATGCCGACACTTCGTTCCTAAACAGTAGGTTGTGAAGCCCTCGGAGGCGGAATCCAAATACCAGTTGGTAGTTAGTCCCGTTATTGAGGAGCATCCCAGACACTTGCCTGCCATCTTTTTCAATTTCCACCAAACAGCAGAGGTTAATTTCATTTTGGAAAGGCATAAATTTGCTCCTTCCACCATATTGATTGGGTACAATTTTGGGCTTCAATTTGACTCGCATTTGCGAATCGTAAGGCTTGCCTTGGATGCTAGGAGGGCGCAGGGAAGAGATGAGAGAAATATAGAAGCTGTCGCCGTTGCACCACTCATCTCCGGGGGGCTTGCGGAACTTGTCAGTAAAAAGGTGGGGTTGATTTCCTGTTAGGAGCCACCAGCTTACAATCAGCCAAAGCGAGACAGTGAAGAACCAACCCAGTCCCAGGCTAAATAGACCCATCGTTAAGATGTATGCAATGGCGGTCAAGAAGCACCAAGGTAGAATTTGATTGGCTGGAATAAACCCGATACTTGCTTGTTTGCCCAGGATTTTATTGACTCTGATAAAGTCTTTTTCGGGATCTCGCAAAGCCATTGGTGACTCCTTTTTCTTAGTTCCAAAAGGTCAAACTTGTAATCACTCCCAGCGGAGGAAGGTTGGGAACCAAGCCGGCTGTAGTACCGCTGCCGTCGCCGACGAACAAGAACGTTATTACGTCTATGGCAATCACAATGCCGAAGGCGAGGGCAATTTGGGTGACAATTGGACGCCAATCATTGCCTTGTTGCGCTTGGTTGTAAGCGAATAAAGCTGCGGCGGCTACTAGCAAGAGAAATACGCCTCGAATGGCATTGAAAATTAAAACGATCGTTGATTCGTCAATGGCTGTTCCTCCTCCTGCTGCTCCAGCTTCGCTTGCTAGATTGGTCATAAACGCTTGGAGACCGCTTAGAAAAATGGCTTGTGCTGGGGTCTGAAAGTTATTCAGGAACATTGTTACTGTTATGACAGCGACAGCTAAATGCCAGAAGCGAATTTTGCTGCCCAGCAGTTTTTCGAGGATGGGAACGCTGCGGGTAATTTGCCATAGTCCGAAGAACACCAGAGATGCACAGCTAAATACGCTGACAAATAAGGGCTGGACAAGAGTTAGATAAATGGCTGCAATTAGGCAAATTGCAATGAAGGCTAAATCGGCGTTATTGAGCTTGAATTTACGCATGAATGTGCTAAAAGGGCTGCGGCGCTTGTGGGTAATGCCTAGGTTAGTAACCCTTGCGCGATCGTCATGAGAGCGGTAGTTGTTGTTCAAGTAATCGTTTTGCATTGAATTTTTCCTCAAAGTGGTTTAAGCTTGCAATTCGTTCCGGTCTTCTCGCGACTGTTCTTTGCGTCCTGGCGAGGTATAGTTGTAGTCTTTAGATGCTTGAGAATCTCTAAATTGAGTTTTTTGTGGCTCTGGGGAGCCGACTACAGCTTCCATTTCTTCAACAGCAATGTGGCACTGCCGAACCTCTGGTGGCTTTCCTTTGACCAGAACGGCATCGAACACTTGTGCGTCACCTTGGCGGGGGTCAGTTCCTATCAGTTGTTTTGACCCGTCCGGCAGATCCAGGATTTCAAATTCGTATTTGACTGCCCCGGTCGTGCCGTCTTCACGACGCGATTCTTTCCAAGGAAACACTGGATCTTTTTCCCCGCTAAAGCGTTTGGGGAAGGTGTCCTGAAACTTTTCAACTAAAGCCTGGGCAGTTGCTAGCTTGTTGTATTCTTCTTCCGACTGAGGCAATTTGAAAATGGCTTCTCTTTCTTCGGGAGTTAGTTTGTCTCGATCCGGCTCAAATTTCCAGCGATCGCCATTCTTGGTTCCCGAAAAAATTTCGGTATTATCGCTGCCTTTTACGACAACTTTAACTTCGTTGTTTTCAGCAGTTACATTCAAGCTGCCGCCACCATCAAAAGCAATACCCGATTGGGGAGACTGCCCCGTAGCGAAAGCATAATTGACCAAGCAATCTGCTACAGTTTCTCGCTGCTGCTGTACTTTTGTTTGAGCTACCATTTTGCTAAGAAGATCCTCTGGTTCGCTTTCCTCCTTGTCGATACTGTTAGGTGCAGTAACTGTGGGCTGAACTTTTTGACGAGTTTCTGGCCCTTGTGAATTAGGATTAAATTCTGATTCAACAGGCATCTGAACGGTCATTTTATGTTCCAGTTTGTCAACGATACTTTCAAGGCGATCCAACCTCTTTGAGAGGTAGCCTAAATAGTCTTGAATTTGGTCTAACTGTTCGCTGATGCTGGTATCTTTATCGAGCTGTAGAGGTCTAGATTTCTGGGAGTTTGGGTTGAGCTTGCTCTCTAGATCGCCAATCTTTTCGCCAATTTGAGCTGCCTTGGTTTCGGGATTGCTGATTTTAATTCCCTTGGTCACCTTGGCTTCAATGTCGCGATCGCTTCTCTGAGGCTGGCTCGTTTCCAATTCCTCTGGTTCAGTTGCAGCAGGCGGTTCTAATACCTGCTTAGCCCGTTCAGCAAGTTTTTCAGTGCGGGTATCTATTGCCTCTATGCCGGAAATGACATCAGCGTGTTTAGCACGAGTCGCAACTCGGTCGGCGCGATCGTTTAATGAGTCAATTTGTTCGAGAATTTTTTCGAGTTTTTCTGCCTGTTCCTTTTCCCTCGCTCGTTCAATGTAATCAATTAGATCCCCAATACTCTTGGCTCCAAGTAGACCCATTAAAGAGACAGTTTGGACGGTTAAGCCACTTACGGTTAATCCGTTAATTTCGCTTCCCATAGAAGCGACACTTGCACCTTGACGATCGGTTTCTTTTAGAACAGTTTCAAGGGTATCGAGGAAGGGATATTTTGCGTCGGGCTGTTCAGCAACTTTTTGCTTGAATTGTCCGTTATCATTCTGATTGAGAACGCGGCGATTTTTAGCTATATTGCCCAATACACCATTGGAGATAGAAGTATCTTCATCATCAGAAAGTAGTTCTTCAATATTATCTTCTTCCTCCTTTTTTTGGGTTTTGTTGGCATTTTTTTGAGAAGCTACTGACTTTCCTAGCTGGCGTTTGGACTGCGATGACTTGCGAGTTTGCGTATGGTGGCTGGGAAAGTCTGCATCTTCTTCTAAATCGCTTAAGTCATCTTCCAATTCATCATCTAGTTCTAAATCGCTTAAGTCATCTTCCAATTCATCATCTAGTTCTTCATCAAATTCTTCGGAAATGCCGTCCTCCTCTAATTCATCACTGGCATCCAGCCCGATTAAGTCCATAATTTGGGATGGAGTATAGTAATTGTTATTGTCTTTCGTTTCAACGCCAGCCTGTTTCAAATTTTTAACTAAATAGACACCGCTGGTTCTCTGGCTGGGGTCTTTAGTTAAATAGAAAACAAAGCCAGATACCTCGCCTCCTTTTCCTTCAGTAACTAAATCCATGCTGACACTAGCTTTCTGATTGCCAGAATCATTGATTCTGTCGGGTCGTTTGTTGAAGGATTCAACGAAGTTTTTGAAATCTTCCCAGTCCTCAATGCCACCTTCTTCTTGGATTGTTTCTATTGCAGCATCGAGGGTTTCCTGAATGTGTTCCAGTTTTTTGACGTGTTTGGGATCTGTGGCTGTTAGGACAGACCAAGTACGCTTTGGGGCAGAAAATTGTCTTTTGGAGTTGGGCTTAGTTGAGAGTTTTGCCGCCATACTTTCTCACCTCCTACGAGGAAAATTGAGGTTATCATTAGGTTTGAGCTTGAACTTTCAGCAGCGCTTGAGATTGTCAAACAGGACTATTGGCTAGTTGAGCGATCGCTTTATTGGTAATCCACAAGCGGGGGTATTTGTTCGCAGGTTTCGCTCAAAAGTTCTCTCCTGACTTTCCCTCTTAGTTCTTGGTGATATTCGCCTAGCATTCTGCTGAATTTTTGCAGAACTTCTAGACTTTGTTTGGGTAACTGCCCTGCTTTTACTGCTGTCTCTACACCTTTGGTCATTTGGCAAATGTGCGCGCTCATTTTTCGCAGTTGGACACAAGTTCCTTCATTGATAGCGGGGACTGTGCGGTTAGGGCTAAAAGCGCGTTTGCGCAAGTAGTCAGACAGGTTTTTTTCACCTGCTTCTGCGGCACGCTTCACTAAATCTGCCTTTTCAAAGGTGGTTAGGCGCACTCGGACTACTTCAGTCTTTCCGTTAGGTTTGGAAAGTTTGTTTTTGGGGAAACTTGCAGTTGTAAGCACATCAATTTTCTAGGGCTAACTAATGGTTTATTAAGGCCAAGTTAAACAGCAAGGGATTAGGTCAGAGCGGTTGTTGGCATCAAGTTAACTTAATCCTGAGCAACCGATGCTGGCTACAATTTCCTGAACCTTGATGGTAAGGTTTGCGCCGTAATTCATCCATTGCTTTTATTGATTCAATTTTCAGCAATTCTGTTGGAGATGAGGCTGTTTCTTTCGGTTTATGTTTTGTTCGGTCACAAGTCGCATTAGTGAGAAGTTACCAGAGCAGTTTCTATCATCCACATGGCTGATGGGAGGGTGAATACTGCGGATTGGATTGCTTGTAGCCTTTGACTATGTTGTTGTTTGAAAGTTGGCAAAGTGCATTATTGTTGAGTATGGTTTGCAGCCAATCGTACTTTGTTGTTGAGGACGGTTTCTGGTTTGCGATCGCCGTCGCTCAACAAAGTCTTAATATTTCGTGCTGGAAGTTTAAGCAAGTCTGAGTTGATATTCCCAGAAGAATCGCTCTGTATTGTTCGGGGTGCGACACAAGTATTTCCAAATGTCCAAGTGTGTGTCCATTGCCAAACCTATGACGATATAAGATTCTTCATTGTCTGTCACTGCATCCCCAAAGTTAAAATCCGGTTGCGCCCAATGGTCAGGCAGGGCGATCGCATTTGGTTCAGGGGCGGTAGCATTGGTTGGATGCGCCATTTCAGTGGGCGTGTAGTGTTTCTGTGGCATTTGGTCGATTTTAAGGGCAAGTGAGCACCCTGCTTACTGGCGGTAGCCAGAGAAGAGGTATCCGTCAGCCACTTGTGCTGAAGCGAAGATATGTCGTTGCCCTTTGCACAAATTCTGACAATTGGGTGATTTGGGCGATTTACTCATTTTTACCCCCCTATAACGTCTATTTGACATGGCTTGCTATGCGACTAGCGTACTAATTCGGAGGATTCAAGAGGTGTCGGAGTACAAAAAATCTATTTAAAAGCAGCGAAAGTTAATTTAAGTTAATTAAGATTTATGAAATTTAGAGGAAATTTTAGGAAATTTTAGGGACAAGTAGGAGAAATTAGGAAAAATTAGGAAATATTAGGAAACAGAAGGGTTAAAATATAAAGCTTTTTGTGGCTTTCAGTAACAATCGCGATCTTTTCTTTCTCACAAAAAGTTGCACCCTCTGTGTGGAGGATGCAACTCATGCTTTTTGTTAGCAGGTGCTATTTCTTAGAAGAACCTGACCTTTGTCGTAATATCAGTGGGGTTAGTACCTGGACCAGCGAGGCAACAGAGCGGATTAAGAAAGCGATCGCTAAAATGAGTCAGCGGATTTAGGCTACATCCCTCTAGCTATTGAGACTTGCGATTATGCCTTATCCATTGCTACAGAATTAGGCATCCCATTAGCCCAAGAATGTCAGGAGTTGAAAGAAAAATTGCTGAGCGAACAAACATAAACTGTGACGAATCAGTGGCAAATGTTTAATAGGAGAGTAAAGAGGGATATTTATCAAAATGACTAAATGCGATCGCTCCCATTTTCAACTGACAGCAAACTCAGTAAATTTTCGTTTATAGGGAGCTTTAAACGCTAAAACTATATCTAGCTTAGGAACTCCAGCTTCTACTAATTCGTTAGCAACTCCGATTTCTGTACCATCCCGTTCGATCCAAATTTTGCCATCTTTAATTTCCACGTAGATGATACAGCCAAATACTCGTGTTAAATCTTGCCAACCAATATTAAGAACTTGATAGCGATCGCGTTCCGTATCAAATATCAGTTGGACTTCAGTCTGGCTATTTGACCGATTTTTGGCATGACTTTTAAGAATTGTTTGCACTACTTCACGGTAATTCATTCCTTCCATAGAACAATATCCTCTCGTTCGGGGTTAAAAATAAGCAATTTGAGTTGATGTTCTGCAATTACTCTTTGAATAAATTTACGACTAAAAAATTCATCGTAAATATCAACTGTAATTGCTAAATACAAAGTTCTCTCTGGCTCTGTCAATCTCAAGGCTGAACGGTAGTTGAGGCATTGACCAAGTGCTATGTGAAACTCAGTCACGTCTGACGCTCCTAGAAAAGATTTTACCTCTACTGCTATCTTTTGACCAGTTTTTTCAGCAGCTAGGATTCTCTCTGCTGCTAAGTCTATGTAAAAATCAATATCCTCAGCTTGAATAAATAGAGGATCGTCTGTAATTGTCCACCCATCTTTTTCGAGAGATGTTTTAACTGTATTGTGAAAGAAATCTTTAGCTGACATTAAGAAACTTTGTTTTCAAGCTAATTGTTAGGATAGCACAAGTATACTACAGAGATTTGCGAAGCGAAGCGTTCGTCTAGGACGAGGGTAAAAAGTGGTTTAAGTATAATCCATAACATACTTTTAGCTGTGCGTACAACAGAAGTCAATGGAAAATTTTCCATTGACTCCTAGGCGATCGCCCCCTAATATCAATTCCGGTTACACCGGAATGATGGTCCGTGGTCCGCGGTTCGTGGGGGAATGTGGAATTATTGACCTTGACTTTATCATTCCCATCCAACCGGAAACGATATAAAACCCAGCCACCCCCACTCGATTAAACCATTTCCAACTCCCTCGGTTTCGATTCAGTCGCAGGCATGAGAGTAGTTCGGGACTGGGCCAAATCTTTTTCCCGTTCTACAATCATCTCTTGAAAACGAGCCGCTGCTTGCTCTGTCAGGGGAATTTGAACGTCCCCGGTGTGAACGTTAGCCTTAAACACGGTGCGCTTGGACTCATTTCTGACAAAGCAATCCCCGTTCGGCTGCACGTAAGCCGTCCATTGGTTGTCGCCAAACTTGAAGTGTTGGGTACTATCGGAAGGAAGGTGCGATCGCCGTTGCTTGTATGTTTCCGACACGACGCTAAAGAGCGTGTCTTGCAGAGAAAGCCGCCAGTTTTCAGCTTTAGCGTTAGTGGTGTCGCCCTTTCCGTTATTAACTGCCGTTTCTGGTTTTGAAGCAGGTTCTTGTTGGAATTTTGGCGGTTGGTACGTGCTACTGTTTTGAGCGATTCCGTTTGGGCGGATCGCTGAGCGAATCGCGTTTCCCGCAGGCTTCGCCAAATCAGAAGTCTGAGATACTTCAGGTGAATCGATCGATGGCAATTGAGTTTCAGGCAACCGAATCGATTCGCGATCGACTTTCAGCATAACCGACCTGCCGCCTTTGTCGGGGGAAAGCGTCGCCTCAAAAGTGGTTCCAGGGGGAAATTTAGGACTTTCAGGGGAAAATGTTCCCAAGTTTTTCCCGTCCAACTGGATAATGGGAGTGCCTTGAAATCGGTAATATTTCTCGTGAGTGGGAGGTAAGTTTATCGTTCCCACTTGCAGAGTTACTTTCCGATCCTTCCATTTTGACTTGGAGAAATCTTCCTCTGAGTAATCGTTATCGGGATGTTTGACATTGACTACTTCTATTTGATTTACCCGATAATTTGACAAAGCATCGGAGATTTCATCCATGAATAATTTGTAGACAAGTGCGCCTCTACCTGCTTTATCTTGAGACTCAATCCACCGACAATCGACGGGAGGGACGATGAGGAGTCTGGTTTCATTACCGGAGTAGTTTGTTACCTTCAAAGAGTCGGTGTCGATATGGTCGTTGGAATTATCTCCATATTTGCCATCTAGTTTCGCCACCATGCTCTGGGGTAAGTTTTTGAAGGCGAATTCAACTAACGGCAATTCGGGATGAGCAGTAGCTTCATATTCAATCCCTTTGCTATCGAGTGCGTCTTTCCATTGGTTAGGAAGGTCAATGGTTCTGCCGTCTTTAGTTTTCACTTTCTGGAAAGGAACTTGCAGGACGTAGACATCTCGCGGTAAGGCTTCGTGGACCAATTCGTAGTCTTCTTGTAGGGAAAAGGTAATTTCCAAATCCTCTGCTACCTTCTGGCAAATTGTCCGGTGTTTGCTCAGGTTATCGGAAGTGTGGGTAGCTTGGAATAAGGCATGAGCAGCCCTGGTTTTTCTTTCAGGAGTATCCCAAATTTCGTCAATCTCCGCTCGATAACTGTCATAAAGTTTGCCCATTTCCTCTTTTCGAGCTTTGATATCGCTGCCAGTGCGATCGTAGATAATACTTTTGTCCTCTTGAAAGCGCTGCACCAGGTCTTTCGCCCATTGTAATTCGTTTTCTTCCCAATGCAGGTCATTTTCTTTGCTGTGTCGGTACTGGATTCCTCTCTCTACTAAGGCATTTTTGTACTCATAGGAAACGTGCAATTCCTTCCCTTCTTTTTCATACTCAATGCCTGCTGCATCCAGTTGCTGGCGATTGTCTTTCGGCACGATTAAATGAGCCGGAATTGGGGGAAGAATGTGCTGAAATTCATCTCGGTTGCGGTGGATGAGCCGCGTCTGTTCCCAATAAGGGTTAACGGCTTCTTTGGCTAGGACGTAAACAGCATTGGGAAAGTCGGCGGGCATGGGAAATTGTTTGTACAGTCGATCGTCTCCTTTGTACTGGAAAAAGTAAGTGCAGCTTTTGTGTTTCTCGCACCATTCATCTACTTTTTCTAGTAAAGTGTCGGGATTTAGATTTGTTTTCTCTTTCACTTCTTTGGCATCTTTACCCCGCAGCGAGTTTTTTTGGTAGTCAACTTCGTACTGTTCCATGATGCTGAGAGCAGCGATAAATCGCTTTTGCTGCTTGAGAAATAGCTTTTCATCTTCGCCGGGGTTGGGGAGTGCTGCTGCTACTTTGCCAATGGCTAAGGCGACGATTCCGACTTCATTTTGAGAGCTGGCAACTCCAATTTGTTCTAGGGTAGTAAATTTGCGCTGACCTGCTTTAACTTTACCTTCTCTGACTTCGGGGTCGTTTTCTCGATACCGAGCTTTAGTATAGGGAACTTTCTCCGCTTGTACCACTTCTCCGAAGTCAAATAATCCGTCTTGTGCTGGTAAGATTTGTTGGGCAATTTGAGGGATTTTTCGAGATTCGATGCCAAACGGTTCGTCACCGTCAAAGTCTCCTTGATGGAACTTTTCTAAGTCTTTGGGATTGAACCAAATTACCCCTTTGATTTTCGACATGACAGCACGGGTTTCCTCTGGAATATTTTCCAGGTTTTTTGCGTGTACATTTTGATATATCCTCAGACCATCTTTGTTGAGAATTGGGAATCGACCTTGAACGCATTCTCCTTCTTCTAAATGGTTAGCGCAAACCGTGCCTTTGGGTAAATCTTCGCAGGGTAGAGCCATTGCAGAAGTCATTGATAAAGCTCCCCTGGTTGCCAGATTTCGCCATTTGGATGCCAGCCACCTTTCTGCCATATTGGTGAATTCGGGACTGCCTATCATCAGTCCAAATTTATCGGCTTTGAGCATCTGGATGTCCTGTCTTTCCCGCTTTTTATCCTCGGTACTTTCCTCGCTGTCACCGTTAATTTCGTCGTCAATTGTAGTTGATAGTTTTTCCTGCTGTTCTTTGAGTTTTTTTTCATTCAAACGCGCTAAAAATGCTTCGCGCTTGTCATGATCTTCAATCATCGCTTGGCGCAATTTCATGGGGTCGCGTTGCAGTGCTGCCAGTCTTTGGGCTTCGGCTTTAGTTGTTGGTACTAAGTCTTGCCTTTGGGCTTCTTCGTCGAACCAAACTCCAGTAGACTGCCAGCTTGTTTGGGTGATGCCGATTTGACTGTTTTTGCGGTTTCCAAGGATGGCTTTTGGTAATTCGTAATCGCCACAAGGAATGAGTTCTTTGAGTTGTTTTTTATTGATGCCTTTGATGCTGGAACGGTCTAAAATAAGTTGAGGTTTGTTACCTTCAGAGTCGGCTACTGAGCCGAGTAAATTGTCATCGGGACGGAGGGTTCCTTTAGCCAAAAAGCTGACTTGGGGTGAGGATTCTGTATTTTCTGAATTCCAACTGCGTAGCCAAGCGAAACGGAATTGGCTGGCTCGATTTTTCTCGCCGCCGATGCTTTTGAGTAATTCGGAACTGATTGCACCGTGACAGTCTCCGGTTCGATATTTAGCATATTGGGGGTCGGTGAAATCAACAATTTTTACTCGCAGGTTGTCGCATTCTGATACGCCGGACATACAAGTGCTGACTAGGAGGGAACCGTAGCGACAGGCGGTGTCTTTTTCGGTTACGAATAAGTCTCCTATCTTTTTGGCTAGGGTTTCGTCGCCAAAATAATAGCTGTTTCCAGATTGAAATATCATGCGTCGCTTGATGCCGTCTTCTGGGTCATGGATGCTGGCGCGTAATTGGCTAGGATCTGGATTGGATTTGTCAAGTTTGACAATCATTAATGTCTTCAGTTCCTCTGGTTGAAACATTGCTTGCAAAATCGAGTGCCGCAGGATTTCTGGGTTGTTGAAAAATTTTCCTACATTTCGACCTTTGGCATCAGTGTAAGCGGCATCAAAAACGGGAATCTTGAGTCCTTGTTCGGTAACAACTGTGGCGACCATGAGTTGATTTCTCCCTAGAAACGAGGTGTTATAATAGGAATTGTTGAAACAGTTGGTAAGGCAGGTAAGAAAAGTCTATCTAAGCCTTAACAGGTTGAAACTCGGTCAAGTGTTGACCGTTGGAAGTGTTTTTGAGGTGATTGAAATGGAACTAAAGGTTGATACAATTGTTAATCCGGCTCTGTTTGAAGATGAAGATACTGAGCTGGTGGAATTGACGATCGCTCCTGAAGATGAGGATAAATACCCATTCGTGCGTCCCAGCAGTGCTCCTGCGGATTTGATGGACAGACCGGGGAGGGTTATTGAAGAATGGGAGAATATGGACTTCGACGAGCGAATTCAGGCTGACCCTACATATATCGATAGGGTCTAGGCGTAGGGGGACACATAGCAGAGGCATGGGGTGTTTGGTCCGATGGGGCGGCGGTAGCCGCCCTGATATGGCCTCTTGGTTTGGCTATGCCCAATGGAAAATTTTCCATTGGGCGAGCGGTTGGGGTGGGAATGTTGACGACTGTTACCCGTCCTTGCACCCTCCTAGCGATCCACCAGATTTGATGGATAGGCCGGGGAAGGTTATTGTAGAATGGGAGAATATGAACTTTGATGAGCGAATTCAGGCTGACCCTAGTTACATAGAAAGGGTTTATTTATGGGTTTGATTTAAGCAATCTGTCTTCAATTGCTCAATTGTTTGCTACTGGTGTATTAGTGCCAATCACATAAGGCCTTACTTTTATTTCTTAGTTTAAAGTACAGTGTCTTAATTTCAGCGAAGATAGAATAGAAGAAAAATTTTGGAATTAAAAGCATGTCAGACGATTCATCTCAAATTTGGATTGTGACTGAAGTAGAGACCACTGAAAGTGTTGAAATTCTCCAAGGACAGCGGAGTAGCGATGATACTGGGGGTGGTTTTGGTCAGCGAGTGAAAGAACAAATAAAGACGACCGTCCAGCAGCGAGTTCCATTGGATGCAGCGGCTCTAAAAGTTCAAATGAATGGACTGCTGAAGGTCTTAGGTGATATTTCAACTGAGGCTAACCAACAAAATGGACTACAACTAGATGAAGTCGAACTATCCGTTGAAATCAATGGTGAAGGGCAGGTAAGCATCCTAGGCAATAGCGGAAAATTGGGGAACAAAGGGGCAATTAAGCTTAAGTTCAAGCGAACTACTACAAACAGTTGAAATGGGACAAAACTGGGCAATTACGATCGGTATCAATGGTTATCGCAACTTGCAATCACTCAACTACGCCAAATTTGATGCCGAGGCAATGCAAGTATTTTTCCGGCAAGAACTCAATATCCAGACTGTTTATCACTTTGCTGATGATTCCTTGCCTATAAAGCAAGACTACGGTTCCGATCTGGACTCTCATCCTACTTACACAACTTTAAATCGTTTCTTTCGAGTGCGGTTTGAAGAGTCATTTTTGAAGTCAGGCGATAACTTGTGGTTCTTCTTTGCAGGGCATGGAAAACGTCATAAAGATCGGGACTATCTGATGCCGATAGATGTTGATCCTGGTGATGTTGAGAGTAGTGGCATTTCATTGCAGTACGTTAGTGAACGCCTGCGACGCAGTGGTGCCGATAACGTTGTTATGCTAATTGATGCTTGTCGAAGCGGAAACGGGCAAAGAGATGGTGTGGGCTTTGGGCAAGAAAAGCAGCAAGGTGTCATTAGCTTGTTCTCCTGTAGCCCAGGGGAATCTTCCTATGAGATTAATGAACTACAACATGGATCATTCACCTATGCCCTGTTGGAGGGACTAAAAATTGAAGGAGAAAGCAACTGTGCGACCGTTGAACGGCTCTATCAACGTCTAAGGCAAAGGGTTCCTAGCCTGACCCAACAATACAGAAAGGTTCAGCAAACTCCTTATGGTGTAGTCGAACCACCAACTAAGTACCACCTCATTTTGTTGCCTCGCAAAGCTAATCTTACTGACATCGTGACACTGGAAAACGATGCTCTTCTGGCTGAAGTTCAGCAAAACTTCCAACTTGCAAAACAACTATGGATTCGCGTACTAGCTGTTTCACCAACTAATTCAAAAGCAATTGAAGGGATTGAACGCTTAGCCCGTGTTGTACCTGCCGGATATGGCTCTGGTAAGACTGATGTTCAGCATCCAGTAGGAACTTTCTTTGCAATCCGTCATCAGTCATTTGAACTATTAACAGTTCGTATTTCGGAGGAGTCCTTACCTGCTCATTTTCGGCATTACAAAATTCAACATATCGAGTTTTACCTATCATCTTTCTTCACAAACGGCGTTTGCGACCCCATTAGTGCTGTACAACAGAATAACAATCTCATAAACGATTTTTTAGTGGTATTTCAAGCCAATCCAGAAGCAGTAATTGGTTACTATGGCATTGTTCACATTCCACTTCAGTTCTGTGCTGGTTATGCTGTCTCAACCTGGCCTAGGATTGCGTTATTTGAATTGGATCGCGATGTAAATTGTTGGTATGAGTTGGCTGGTGATGATAGTCCAAAACTTGACCTAAGCGTTAGCAATATCTCACGTCCAGCAAATGCTGTTGCCGTTGCCATTAGAATCGCCATTTCGTTTGACATTACCAAAAATGATGTGGACGATGTAGTGCCTCAGCCCTATGAAGATATACAGATTAAGATAGGTAAGCGACGTATTGACGCGATCACCCATTACAGTCAGGTAAAGGAAGTCTGTAACGCTTTCCGGCAAGTCCTTGATGATTTGCATACCCGCGTTGACAAGTCACTTATTGTGCATATCTTTTATTCTGGACCAGTTAGCCTTGGCTTCAGTCTCGGACGCCGAATCAGCCGAACGATCCATCACCAGGTTATCGTCTACAACTACACATCTCATACAAGTCCACGGTATGCCTGGGGTGTTAAGATTAATAGTGCTGATTCACCTGAATCTAGGGTCATTTCGACTAAGTTGCTCATCCATGATACCTAAGAGTAATTTCACATATTCATGTACGACATCTCTGACGACTTACAAATTTTTTATGACACCCATGTTCGTCTTGGAACAATACGACGACAGCAACTTGCAACTTATCGAGACTTAAATATCACCCGACTAAAAAATGGTTTAAACGATCTTGCTAAAGAAACTGGTCGTCCGCACTCACATCCTTATGACTGGAAGAACCAAGGTGGGTATGCAATGCATACTCTCAACCAAGATCCGAAGGGTGACAATGACTACGATATTGACGTTTCACTAATTTTCCATAAAGATGAGATACCTGAAGACCCGCTTAAAGCACGGCAGCGTGTACGTGATGCGTTATGCAAACGCTGCACTAATTTCACAAAGGAACCAGAATCACGTACTAATGCAGTTACGATTTGGTATGCAGAAGGCTACCATATCGACTTTGCAATCTACCGCACCTATATAGACAACCTCGGTATAAAGCGTATTGAGCATGCCAGCACCGAGTGGAAACGGCGAGATCCAATGGAGGTTAACGACTGGTTTAGTAAATGTGTTGCGACACTAAGCCCGAAGGCCAGTCAAACTCTCGGTTACTATCCTAAAGTTGAAGATGGGCAAATGCGCCGCATTGTGCGATTTCTAAAACGGTTCTGTCGCTCACGAACTTCTTGGAGTCTACCCGGTGGCATGATCGTGTCAGCACTAGTAGCCGAGTCTGGTATTTACACAGCGAACAGCGAGCGCGATGACCTTGCCTTGTACAACACTATGGTGGCATTACGTAATCGACTAAAAGCCTCTTGCCACGTATACAATCCAGTCGATACTTCACAGGAACTGACAGGCAAAACTGAAGTATTAAACCAAGTCACTCGACTTCGGGATCGACTCGATACTGCAATCAGTAAACTTAGCGTGTTATTTGACGAGTCAAAGTGTACGAGAGAGAAGGCGCGTTTTGCTTGGGACTGGATTTTTAATCATGAATTCTGGGCGAAAAAAGAAAGCACTAAAGGTACAATCAAGGCTGAGTTAAGTGCTGTAACAGGATACAGTGTTACAGTTCGCTGCGATCTTGCCAAGCGTGAGAATGGCCCAATTTATGAACAGTACTTGAGTGGAAGCTCTGTTTTACCTAAAGGCGTTGCACTCAAATTTTCAGTCATATCAACAAATGTCCCACCCCTCCCCCTCTACAGCGTGCAATGGATTGTTGATAACGAAGGAGACGAGGCAGGTGAGGCGAAGCAGCTTTACTGGGAAAGCAGTGATAGCGGAACCACAATTTGGACAAGCACTGCCTTTAAAGGTACTCACCGCATGACCTGTCAAATTAAGAAGGAGGGTCGAGTTATGGCGCAGGCGGTACACATTGTAAAGATCACAGCAAGCGGTAATTCTAGGATTTCGGGTAGTTCCAATCGTGGATTTGGCTAAAAAGTTCCTACTAACCTCAAACGAGGTAAGATGTCGCACCCCCTAATCGAAAATTTTCCATTGGATCATTGGTTGGGGTGAGGTCGATGACGGATGCTGAACTCAAGCATTAGATTTTAGTGCCACACAGACCGAATGCTGGGTAATGTAAAGCGATCGCGCCGTCCCACTCTCCAAATCAAAATAGGTCGCAAACCGCTTGAGATTGCCCGCAGCCATCCGGTACAAATAATCCGCCGCCTCAGCCGCCACTCGAACATTCACGCTCTCGCTCTGCACATTCAGCACTGCCATCTCAGCACAAGATAGGTTATTTGTCAACTCTTCAGGTTTCGGTTTCAAAAGGTCAGGAGCCAGGAGCACCGGAGATGGCAGCCTAGCACATCCCAGTACCCCAAAATTATAGAAGTCCGGGTCAGTTTCCAAAGAACTGCCCAGCAAAATTTGTCCCGCTGCTGCATGATTTCCGCAATCGAGATACCACACGCGGGGAATTTCAGAACGGCTGTAAAATTGGTTTAACTCCAGAGCCTGATTAATTGCCGCTCTCCCGGCTGCTGTATCCACGCACCCCACCAGGATGGTCAGTTTGTCGTAGGCGTAGCGGATTAGCTTGGGGTCAAATTCCTGCACGAAAGCCGTCGTGTCAACTCCCCAAGCGATAGAGTATCTCAACGCTAGAGCCTGCGCCTTGGGCAGTCCGATTTCCTTATCGCAGAAAGCTTGCCTGCTGATGTTGGCGAATTCAACTCGATCGGGATCTGCGATCGCAAATTGCACCTTTTTCCCCGACTTACCCAAACTCCGTGCCAGTCGCGCAATGTGATACGACAGCCAGGAACCAGTTCCTCCCGCCCCAATAAGCCAAAAATCTATCGAATCAGCTTGTCTGACAATCAGAGGCGAAGCTTCCAAATAATCATAATTAAACATGGGGTAAATCTCCAAATCTTGTTTACAATTCGATTGGGTCATCTAACAAAGATGGCGCAACAGAACAGGAGTAGAATTTCTCAATCAAATCGTCTTTTTTTCCACCAACTGTGACATCTACAATGAAACTCGGTAATTCAAATATCCAGTCAGCCGGAACGTGCCAGAACTGTCGATAAACTCCCACGCGGCAAATAATTTCAGCGCTCGATTCAGTCACTTTCCCTAAAACTACGAAAATGCGGAAACCCCCTTCATCTGCATCATCTGCACCTGAGAAGAAAGCTGCCATCCGATTGTGCGAATGTACCTCTACAGTGGCGTTAATGTACGAAGAATCTAAACCGTATTCAATTGCTCTACATTTAGCAGAACTTTGCGTTTGCTCTGGAATTACGAGTCGCCATTGTCCTTGTTCCTGATGAATGTGGAAAGTGATTTCTAACGGTGGTTCTGCAAGCGCGGCGATACAACTTTCTTTCCACATTTGGATGAGTATCTGCTGAGGGATTCGTCCGGGAGTTAATCGGACTAAAGGCTCAATCGGTTCTAATCCTCTGATTGACGCGGTAAAAATTTCCACCGGAATTATCACTTCTAACCCCTGTCTAACCGCTCTAACAAAGATGCCATTGCTGCCAATTAAATACTCGAACATACTGCTAGAGTGAAACGGCAGATTGTCTCCGAGTTTGACAATCTTATAATCGACAAATTCTAAGTTGTAGTGATTCTGTTTACGTGGTTCAATCATCAGTTATTGCTGAAACTAATTTGGCAATCGTTTGGTTCGTGCTGACTAAATCTTTAACTGGGTAAGATGAACGTTTACCTGCTTTTTCGAGCTGCAAGCGCACGTCACTGGGTTGCGCCCTAGATTTGCCATCACTCAAATGTCCGTTGAAGGGACTAGAGATGAACAATTCCCAAGCTTTTTTAATAGTATTGGGCGAAGCTACAGGCGGTTTATTATCTCCCCAGCAGATGCGTCCACAGGGTTGATAGGAATGCAAATAGACGTTGGGCAGCGGAACGTGAAAAGCATCTGCTTCCGGGTCAAATTTAGAGCCTTTAATTGCCCAAACCCAGTAATCAGATTTCAACCCCAAGAACACCAATGCTGGTAAACAAACCAAGTGCTTAGATTCCAACAAATTTATTTCGTGTTTCTGAGGTAGCACGAATTTGATTGTCCATTCCCCGGCGCTGCCAGTTCCCCAACGTACTATCCCCGAATCAGGGTTTATCCAACCCGAATCAATGGGTGTATTGGCAAAAGCTGCTCGCAGAGTTGCTGGAGACAGGCATTTGTACTTGGAACTGTCCCCCGATTGATAGTGAAAAATGTAAGTACCGCCCTCAATAAAGAGAAGTTCGGCTTGAATAGTGGACAATTTTCGGGGGGCTACCTCCAGTACCTCTCGAATTATTTCAGATGCAATGTCAGATTCCATAATGCTAAGAGGTGTGAGAAATTGGTGTTAGGCTCAGATTCAATCCAGTCAATCAATTCGCCGGCTTTATCTAGTAGCTGACTAGCTTTTTTCCATTCACTTGCTAGGAATTTAATGTCTTCAATTGTCCAGGGTCTTGATTCAAAATTATGATTCCAGTAACTTTCACAGCAAACACTTTGGTCTAGCCAAATATTTCCTGTTTCTAAGTCAAGGAGTGCTAAGGCTGTAGGCAAATCGCTGATAGGAGGTGCAACGCGACGGGCTAATCTCTTGAGAAGTTTGAAGTTAGTTTTTTCGGGATGTGCAATGTCTTTCAAGCTGTATCCAAACGTACATTCGTACCACGATCTTCCTTCATCGCCTGCTACGGATTCCAACCACCACCGACCTGACTGCGAAAGCGGCAGTAATATCTGCCATCCGCTTCGCAATGCGTCAATTCCTTCTTCATGGTCTTGCCAGTCTACTCCTTTGGGTGAGACAGGAATTTGATAGAGGCGCTCTTCATAAGCGCCCTCTAAAATTATGTCGTCAATCGGAAATAAATGTTCGTTAACTAGCGAAATAAACTCCAATTCCTTCGGACTGTGATTTTCATCTTCCGAATAGAGTTCCGCTTGGCTTTTTTCCCATTCCAAAGGAAACAATTGTTGATAAAGACTGAGTAGCTGATAGGTGTTCAGTTTATCTAACAAATAATCGGTTGCTGATTTAAAATTGATGATTGGTTGGCACTGCTGTAATATTTGCAGAGCGGATTTAGCATTCCAAATTGCAGCCATATTAAAACCCCATTGGAACTGCACCAGCTACAGAGCGACTATTTAACAGTCGTTCCTTGGTTTGCTCAACTGCTCTCACGTCGTCTGTCCCTTTTGAAATAGCTAACTCAATAGCTTTTACCATTTCTTTCATAGTCGTGCTATCGAGTTCGCCAGAAAGCTCTAACCGTTGTAGTTTCCGGCACATAGATAGTGCGGGATTGACTTCTTCTGGTGCATTGATGAGGAATTCTAAAGGAGTCATTTTCATGGTTATTTTACTCCTTTAGAGCCGTTGCGTTTGGCTACTGTAATCAATTCTCCAGGTTTTCTAATGATGTCGGCGTTAGCGCAATCTGGGTAATAAGTTGTGAGCAATTTGCGGAGTTCGTTATCATCATTTGCTATTTCCTCATCAACAGGATGCTGTTGTCCCTCGAAGGAAATTAGAACTTTCTTTTTTGAAGTCATTTTTTTATCCCAAAAGTAGGTATGTTGTTCAAATCCCAAATAAGGTCAGTTGTGTTCCCGTAGTTTTAGACTCTGTAGAAGTTGTAGACGTAGTGGTGCTACTTGCTTCGCTTCCAGATTTCTTTTGGTTAGCGCTTCTTTTCTTTTGGTTGCGAGCATTAGCAATCTGTCGCCGCACTTGGCAATTAGGAAAATCTGCTACAAGTTCCTTCAGCAGTTCTTTGAGAGGTGGCGGTAATTCTCCCAATGATGACTCTCTTATCTTTTCGCTAACTGGAAAGTCTCTGTGACTACTTGCGGAAATAATTACAATTCGTCCGTCTGGATGGCCGTCATCTGGTTTAAATGTCAGGTGCACTTCGACAGTACATTTCTCTAAGATATAAGGTTCTTCTTGATGTTCTGATTGTAAATTGTGGGATTCTTCAGTTTCAGAGACAGCATTTTCTTCATCTTCCTCTGCCCAGTTATCATCATCTATTGATTCTGAATCGCTTGCAGAGGTTGATGATTCAGTAGCGACTGGTTTTTTAACTTTAGCTGGCGAGAGTAGACCTAGATAATGTTTTTTGGCTTGCCAGCGGTCGCGGTCAAATAGCAGTCCAATCTTTTGGAATCTTTCCTCTATTGTTTCTTCATCTTCGGGTTGAATTGTATACTCAATTAACTCTTCGCTCGTTACCGATAAATTAGCAGCCGCGACGGCCTCTTCTGGTGTCAACCATTTCATTTTGGCTATGCTATTTAATAGCTTGTCATACTACTTATGGGCGTTAGCCCCCTTATTGGTATTAATTAAACTTATTCAAAGATCCACTTAATAATAGTAGCGGCTCATCTCCGTAGGCTTCTACTTCCAAGTAATCGGTCATTGCTTCAGCTACAGCGGCTCTTATAGAACCAAGGAGGACGAATAATCGCCCATCTTTTATGGGAAACGATATATCGAGGCGGTTGTCTCCATCCTCAATTAAGATGGCAAGTTTCCCTCGATGAATCCGGTAGGTAATTGTGTCAAATGTTGAAATGTCAAAGGAATGGTTGTTTTTTTTATTCATGGATTAAGCTGTCCTAAATTACTTCAAAAAAAGGGTTTAGCAGATAGCGATATAACAACTATCTGCTGTTAGTTAAACCTCCCACGCTTGTCTGAAGATTTACCCTAGCCGACTCGTGCTTTCATCTTCTTGTTAGAACCATCAACGCTTTTAGCGATCGCCTTTTCTTTTCGCCTACTATTTTGTGTTATAGTTGAATGATTCTCCTGAGTATTTGGTGCAGCAGCACGATTAGAAATTACCTCAGTTGCAGAGGTCAGATTTGATGGTACTATTCCGTATTCAACTCTGAGTTTACGCTCAATTCGAGTGCCATCAACGGGAATGCCTTGTTTCCAATCAGCTACGATTTTGCGTTTGTTGGGTGTAACAACTAGCTTTTCCGTGCGGTACTCTGTTGGCAATTCACAAGGATTGATTAATACTTCGCAACTTGGCGGATTTTCCTTGAGTCGGATGTGACGCGAGATCCCCACAATCTCTGTGGGAATTACTCCCATTGAATGAAATTGTAGCAGGGTTTTATCCAGACTGCTGCGCCAACGTTCCAGTCGTTCAATTGCCTCAGTATGCAGTTCTACTAAATGTTTTAAGCGTGCTTTGACGGCACAAATTTCAGCATCTAGTTGATCTGCTAGTTCGGCTTGCGTGTCAGCAGCAATTTCCTGGTTTGTCTGGTTTTCCCAGATTTCTTTGAGAATAGCCTCCTCTTCTTCGGGAGTTTCAGCAGTTTCCAATTGATTCCAGAGTTCGACTGCTTGTATCGAATATCTGGCTAACAAATCTTTGGCTAAATACATTAGTTACCACCTTCCGCAACAATGAAAATACTCATCAAAAGTTTCAATGTGAGCGAGTATGTCTAGCGTTCCTGGCGTAAGTTCGTCTTCCAAACTATGAGAGTCAATGCTTTCATCGCCTACTTCCAAAATTTCCGTCTCTGGGATAAGTTCTAGGGAGTCGGATTTGAAATCCACTCTTCCCAGCAAAGAAGTATTAGTGTAGGAAATGAGTGTATTTCTTGTGTCGTCATCTTCACATTGTTGTAGGGACACGGTTGTCTAAAACCTCGTCTATGATTTCAAATTCAACAATGCTTAATAGTGCTTTCCATTTCGCGTAGAAGCCCTTAAGCTTTCTACTTTTTTCAAAGCAGGAACCCGCTGCTTGCGAGAAGGAAGTTTTTCTTCAGATACATCTGATAATTCTTCTGAAAAGTTATCTTCGTCGCCTTCAAGATCGTCGTTAGTGAAATCAGCATCGTTATCTTCATCCGCGTCGTCCACTTCGCTTTCGTTTGTCTGGAGTTCTGGCTCTTGCCATGCAGCAGCAGGTGAGGCAGTTGAGGTAGCGATGATGTCATAGCCGAGTTCTAAGATTAGCGATCGCACGACGCTTTCCATCTGCTGTTCCGATAACCCAGGAGTCGTTCTTTTGAGTTCCTGCCGTTTCATTAGCATCCACACTTCCAGAGTTTCTTCTGGTGTTGCAGTCTTCAATGCCAATTTGATTTTTCTAGTCAGTTTTTCCCGCGTGGATTTGAGACGGTCTGTGGCAATTTTTTGTGTATTATTGGGCTGAGTTGTAGGCATAAGTAGTGGCGTAGCAAATTATTATTTTCACCCAAAAAGGTGGGCGTTAGCCCATTTATAAGTCGATGACATCGGAAATTAGGTAGAGGTGTGTATAATTCCTTGGACTGATGGGATACGACGCGCATATTTAGTAAGTTAAAGGCTGAAAATATACATAATTTTAGCTTGTACATCGCCTACAAAAAGCATAATTATGAGCCAAATAAGAGGCTTTTATCCAGTTATTCTTATCCCTGATTCAATTCGTCAGTTCTGCGCGGATAACCCGATACCTATTTTGGAAGAAAGTGCTTCTTCTACAAAAAAAATGCCTTTTCCGCCGCGACCGCCAGTTTCCAATAATTCTCGTTATTCTCTGGTAATTCAACTTTGGATAGCTAGTGTTGCGGTAGTAATGTTGGTTAACTGGCTGTTTGGCATGAGTGTTATGGCTTTCTGGTCATCGCTGACGTGTTCGTCAGTGAGTGTAGTGGCGACTTTTTCCTATCTGCGGTTTGTTGATTTTCAAGTGCGCGATCGCTACAAGCAACGACTGGCTGACTACCAACAACAATTATCCAAATACGAAAGTTATCAATTGTGTCGCTTGCAGCCAAATCGCAAGGAAACTGAGCAATATAATTCTCTGTTGCAGGAGCGATCTAAGCTGCTTAATATTTCTTTAAGAGAAATTATTCAGCAGCCAGCAAGTCAGAGTAAGGGAGGAGTACAGCAAGGGGTAAGTGAAAAGCAATTTTTTATTTACTTATGTCGTTATTTCTCTGGTTTTTATGACTTCTGTATGGGTGGTGAGTTTCCTATACCCGGTACATCTTTTCGTTACACCGCTGACTTTATTTTGGTTCATAAACCGACTGGTTTAGCTATAGATATCGAGATTGATGAACCTTATGATGGGAGAACGGGAAAGCCTCATCATTGTGTGGATAGGAATAAAGATAATCAGCGCAATCAGTTTTTCTTAGAAAGAAATTGGGTGGTGATTCGGTTTTCTGAGTTGCAAGTTGTTAAATATCCTGATGGTTGTTGTAAGGCGATCGCTAGAGTTGTTTCTCAAATTACAGGTGATTATAGAGGATTAGTTCAGTTACAAAATGTTAAAGAGTTACTGCCCCAAAAACAATGGAAAGTTAAGGAAGCTGTTTATATGGCTAAGGCTAAATTTCGTAACTCTTACATAAGAAATAATTTTTGTTAATTAAGGAATTATACTAAAATTTTCAATAAATTTATAGGCTTGCTAAATGCGGGTTGTTTTCACGAATTTTTTGTAACTTAGCTCCCTCAAGTTTAATAGCTGCGGTTCGATCCAACCAAGAGTAAAGATTAGCTGCCAAAGAAGCATTAAGGCTAAACGGTTTAGAATTAAAGCCCGCTCTCATACCTCGACGAATTTCAGGTAGGGTCAGTCCTTGTTCGAGCAGAAAAGGAAGAATATCAATTAATTCTTGAAAAGCGTTCTGTGGCTGAAAGCTGTTATCTGGATCAGCTTTAAGGGTGAATCTGCGACGACGCTTAAAAGGATGTTGCCAAGCCCAACGATAGTGATCCAGATATGCTTCATCAGTATCAATAGTAGCATCGGTACGATCTATAGTATTAGCATTTTTCCAGTAAGTTTTTTCCTTTATAATAAATACCAAATCACAATAAAGGTTATTAAAATTTGGAAAAGTATCGCCACTGACCCAAAAATTGATATTATTTACTATGGAAGACATTTGTGTAATGTGACAATAGGAATGCAGGAATTTACAATTCCAAATGTATGGATCTTGATTGCCAACAATAGAATCGTGATAAACTACGATGCTATCGAATACTGATTTAGTACGAGATGGATGGTAGATAAGATAACCGTTCAAAATACGACCTCAATAGTAATTATAAAATACAATTATATAATTAAAAGTATATCCTATGAAATAAAAAATCTGTTAATAGATTGTTTGAGGTTAAGTAAAAAAATATTCTCATAAAAAGCTAAGAGGATATTTCAAAAGCTAAAGAAAGCTATATTTAACTGCTGATGAAAGGAGGGAAGCAAAACCCTGCGATGTGAGCCAATATATTGACATACTCGATCGGGCTGGCACTCTGTTCACCATAATTTTTTAATATCCTCTAAGCAAACCTATTAATTAAGAGTGCAATCCCAACTTGTCAGCCCTCGTCTTTTGAGTTCTGCAACCATCAAAGGATGTCCCTCTAAATTCGGGTTACTTTTGACGATCGCTACTGCCATCTCACGAGCTAAATTCAGCAAACCCTCATCATCCAGTATATTTGCCAGAGCAAATTCGGAAATTCCCGACTGGCGATAGCCCAGCACAACACCTGGCCCACGCAGTCGCAAATCCATTTCGGAAATAAAGAACCCGTTGCTAGATTTTTCCAATACCTCAAGACGTGCCTTAGCTTCTGTTGCTTTACTGGTATTTAACAGAAGACAATAGGAACGGTGGGAACCCCGACCGACGCGACCTCTTAACTGGTGCAGTTGAGCCAAGCCAAAGCGATCGGCATGGTCGATTAAAATAACTGTAGCATTTGGAACATCCACGCCCACTTCAACCACAGTGGTGGAAACGAGTATCTGGGTTTTGTTGTCGCGGAATGATTTGAGCGCTTCATCTTTCTCGGCTGATGTCATCCGACCGTGCAGCAATCCTACGCTAAATTCGGGGAAGATTTCTGTTGAGAGTCGATCGTATTCTGCTACCGCTGCTCTTAAATCTAGCTTTTCCGATTCTTCGATCAGGGGAAGGATGATGTACGCTTGACGACCTCGAAGTACCTCAAGGCGGATTAAATCGTATGCTGAAGCGCTTTTATTAAGCACTTTCGTGTGAATTTTCTGACGACCGGGCGGTAACTCGTCAATCTGACTGACATCCAAATCCCCGTGCAAGGTCAGTGCTAAAGTACGCGGAATAGGAGTCGCGGTCATCGTCAGTACATGAGGTCTATTTCCCTTGTTCAGTAAATCCTGCCGCTGTTGCACCCCGAACCTGTGCTGTTCGTCGATGACTACCAGACCGAGTTTGTTGAAGTTGACCTTCTCTTGCAGAAGCGCGTGAGTTCCTACCAATAGTGAAAGTTCACCCGTCTCTAATTGGGCGTGGATTTCTCTGCGCTTGGCGGTTTTGGTAGAACCCGTCAGCAATTGAACAGAAACGCCAAGGCGTTCAAACCACGTCACAATCTTCCTGTGATGCTGTTGGGCTAGCACTTCTGTAGGTGCCATAAGTGCCGCTTGGTAGCCAGACTGGATGGCAGCGAGGATAGCAACGACAGCAACAACTGTTTTACCAGAACCGACATCCCCCTGTACCAGTCGGTTCATGGGCGTTTTGGAAGTCATGTCATTGAGAATGTCGTTAATGACCCTACGTTGAGCGAAGGTAAGCGAGAAGGGAAGTTGAGAGTAAAATTGTTGGATTAGAGGACCAGCAGGAGTTATTTTTGTAAGAGCCGATCGCGCCAAAAGTCGGTGGCGACGCACGAGAAACGATAGCTGAAGATAGAAAAACTCATCAAATACCAGGCGACGGCGGGCAGCTTCCAGTTTTGTTTCGTCTGGGGGCTGGTGGATGTTTGCGATCGCCTTCTGTAATTCCATCAAACTATATTGTCGTCTGAACTCCTGCGGCAGGGGGTCATTTAGCAGCTTGGCAGATTCCAAAGCTGAGGTTACTGCATCTTGGACAATTTCGTTGCTAACTCCCTTTGTCAAAGGATAAATTGGGATAATTGAATTTTTCGTATCCTTGGCTTCGTCTAGACCGATTAATCGGATTTCAGGGGAAGTTAATGTCATTCCGCAATAGCGATCGGCTTTGACTATCCCACATATAGCAACAATGCCTCCAGCAACATAGGTGGCAGCTTGCTCGTTCCTCCACTTTTTTGATTGGTAGTACGGGTGGTTGAAGAAACGCTTGCAGGCTATTTTACCGGTTTTGTCCTTGACAATAATAGTCTGAATTGTTAGCCTAGAATTTTTAGGCGGACTGACTACTTCCTGATGTTCAATCTTACCTACAACCGTGACTGAATCGCCTACTTTCAACTGATAAATTTTTACTCGCCGATACTTGATGTAATCACGGGGAAAGTAGAGCAGTAAGTCTCGTACAGTTGCAAGGCCCAGCCTTTCTAGCATTTTGTAATTGCTTCGGCTTAACCCTGGCAGATCGCAAATGGGTGAATGCAGTTTCATGATGATAGTTGGGAATTTCTCAAATTCAAATTTTTGTTAGCAAGCCATTCATAATGCTGCGCTAGCAGCCACTTCACCAATGGCAAATCGCTGAATTTAGTTGGGAGATACACTGCTTTTAGTCCTTCCATTACTTCTAACAAAGCAGAGTTCCATTCTCGCTGGTTGCACGAAGATTTAGGGCGCAGTCGACAGAAGTAAGTGACGTAGATTCATAATTTTAAGGTGGCGCTTCCACTCTTTCACACTACTGATAATAGAGTCTGAGTCACGGCTTGGACAAGCCGGTTTGGAAAAAGCTCTTTTCCAAATAGCATATTGTTTGGTTTTTAGGTGGGTTGCAGCGACGGTTTTACTGCTCAAACAAGTCGAAAAGGGCGTCGTAAAAATAAGCAATTTGTTTATCGCCCAACTTTAGTCATCGTTTCCTGGCCCCATGAAAGCTGCGTAAAATACTAATAG
Organism: Microcoleus sp. AT8-B5; assembly: GCF_036705565.1. Lineage (NCBI taxonomy): Bacteria > Bacillati > Cyanobacteriota > Cyanophyceae > Oscillatoriales > Microcoleaceae > Microcoleus > Microcoleus sp. AT8-B5. Next base: position 32,929 of record NZ_JAUBUY010000010.1, on the reverse strand, counting down.
TGAGCTTTGATTAATCCAAAATTATGCCAAAATTGCGATCGATTGCTTCATCACGATCGTTAAAAGCATTTTCGTTTTCTTGCTCTTGAGATGCTAAGATTGCGTTCCAGCCGGCAAAGCCTGGATTGATTCGCTTTGATTGAGGGAATGTTTCAATAATTTCTTTTGACAGTCGATCGCCGTCTCGATCTCCTTTGAAGCCGACTACTATAGTTTCTACTTCCTTAAGAAAGCCGGTTGGCAGCGAAGAAACCGCATCAATGCTTAAGTATAAAGTCGGCCTCTTATTGAAATCTGGATCTAAGGCAATTACCGACAGGAGTTCTACCGGGTTGCTGGCAATAATGGCTCTTTCAATATTGTTTTGAACCGCTATCCAGAAAACTCCCTTCTCACTGTTGTCGCCTCCTTGATGTGAGCCTTCCTCATGACTGTCAATGGAAAATTTTCCATTGGCGTCTAAGGTGCAGGTTCCTCTGTACTCTCCTGCAAGAGTGCGGAGTTGGAATACAGGGCGGTTCAGGCTGTCTGCGTCTATCCATCCCCTGTCGTGTAGGAGGTCGATTAATTCGACTGGCAGACAAGCATTTTCTATTAAATTGCTTCGTACAGACTCCCAGTTAAGTGAGTCGAACCCCGATGTTTCGCGCTCGTTGGGCGAGTCGGGTTTGCCTACATCTTCTGACTCAGAGATTAGAGAATCTTTGTCGGTTTCTGAGGAAGTCCCTGTGCTGCTTCCTTCTCGCTCTGGTCTGTCAATATTAGAGTAGGTCTGCCAGTATATTGGTGAAGAATTGCTCTCGATGCTGCTGTTCCTCATTTCGCCGCAGTCATCAGCATCACTATCATTGTTCGCGTCGCTATTTGGTTTAGAGTTTTCTGTTTCCAAAATTTCGTTCAATTCTCGCTCTTGCAATGGGGGAATGGCTTCCACATTTATGTCAGTATTAGCAGAGTAAGTGACTCCTCTGTATTTTTGCAGCCCCTTGAAGGTGTAAGCTTTGCCTAAATGAGTGCCGCTAAAAGCAATATTGCCTAATTTGTAGCTAATCCCTAATTCGCCTGCGGGGGTAGGTTCTATTTTTACACTAATGCCTTGTTCAACGAGTCGGTCAATCAAAAGAGCGAGCGCGGGACTGTCAGTGGTTGCTCTATCTAGTGCTGTTTGCAGTTGTTCCCGCGTGCTGATTTCCCCCGTTCTTGCTAACCGTCGGTGTTCGCCAGTCGTGGGAGAACGGCGTTCTTTATCAAAACTGCGGGAAGCTGGTGTCAAGTCATACTTTTCTTCCAATTCTTGAATCAATTTTTCGCTGCGTAGATAGTTCCAGCTATCTGATACGCAAGTTCCTTGCTCATCCAATTTGATACGGCTGGCTGCAATGTGAATGTGGTCGTGGTCGCGGTCGGTATGGCGGATGATAGCAAATAGGTTTTTATCCAGTCCCATTCCTTCTAGATAATCAAGAGCGATCGCCCGCCATTTGGCATCAGGGATATACTCGCCATCCGGCACGCTTAAGGTCGCATGGTAAACTGGTTTTTCAACTCTAGGGTTGAGTTGTTTGGAGAACAGAAACTCAGCAGCTAATTCCTGGACATTTTCTCCTACCATATTTCCTCCAATCAGTGAAGCTCCTTCTTTGGAGAAGAGGTAATTGAGCAATGGGGTAAAAGTTTTACCGATTTTCTGCTTGCCAATCATTATTTACTAAACTTAAAACTTGTGTAGTAAAAAAGTGATGATTTGTGGATGTTTTTATTAAAAGTTTTCGCTAGGAGCTTCTAAATTTTCCTCAATATCGCTTAAATTCATTAGAAGTGGTACGTTCATTTGCTGTTGCTGTACTTGCTTGAGCAGTGCCAAAGTTTGCTCAATCAGATCCTCAAAGTTGGCTGGCTGTGTAATTTTTTCCCCCATCCATAATGCTTGTTCTGTAGCAAGGGCAATCGGTTTGAGGCGGAGGTTAAGTTCGGCTAATTTTTGGCACAAAGCTGGTTGATGTTGTTGTTTAAAAGTGTGGTATCGGAACAGACTGCTGATGCTCACCTGGAGATTTTTAGCCATTGTCTCAGCAAGTTGAAGTTCTTCTGGCGTTAGGTATACGGTTATTCTTTTGATTCGTTTGGATCTCGACATGGCTAGTTTGCTCGCTATTTGGTGTTGGGTAACGAACTTTATCCTTCGGCTGCGATCGGGTAGCGTGCGCGGAGGGCAATCGCGCCTCAGCCACTTGCCACTCGCTTGTTGCCTGGAGGGGCTTTAAGGCATGGCAACTCGATGTCAGTCTTTCCAATGGAAAATTTTCCCTTGCCACTAGGGCTTAGACTCAGGTTTGGCTGAATTCAACAGGCGTGGGAATTTCCAATGGAAAATTTTCCATTGTCACTGTGGCCCAGAGCCAGATTTGGCTGAACTTAACAGGCGTGGGAATTTCCAATAGACATCTGGGAAAATCAATGATGCGTGCTCTTCCACTTTTGCTTGCATACGCGATCGCCCTTGTCTCTACATCTTTTTTCGAGATGTCTGTGTGAAGTACCCGATGCTGATTGCAAGCAATACAGCGCGGGGCTTCCCGTCTAATAGCTAATGGAAAATTTTCCATTGAACAGCGACAGGCTGGCAGCAGCGCTCTCCTCATAGGGGTGCTATCCCGTTAGAGAAAGCAGTTTGCACGCACCTCTGACACAGCTTGCTACCAAAAGCTCTGTCCCAGCCTAAGCCGTGAGTCCGATTTTTGTAGATGCTGGGATTCAGACAACTGGCTGAGGGAGGGGAGGTTTTAGGAGGGGTTAATAAGTAGTAAGTGCGTTTTAATCCTTGAATAGCTGTTGTTTTACAGCCTTCTTTTGAGGTGGCACGCTTGGCTTAGCGTAAGGGTTATTTCTGCACGTCCTTTCCGTACAGGGCTGTTTGTTTACCACTCTTGAAACTTCAATTAGGAAGACCTGCGATATGAGCGAAACTACTATCGACACCATCTGGCCTCAAGCGATCGCGGCCTGCGATTACGGGGGGTCAGCTACCAAAATTCTTTACGCAGGACCAAAGAATCAAATTCGACTGCTGTGCATGGAACCAGAGGTTGTATCTGTACCGCACGAATCAATTTTGGCTTATGGCACAGACCAATTGGGGTCAGCCGAGCCTGAGAATACGGCTTGGGTTGCCTTTAGGAACGATTACAGGGCAGTAGGGTATTTGGCGAAAGAGAGGTTTCACGCCAATGCTGGCCTTTCGGAGCTTAAGTACGAGAGGGCGCTGCACAAAACTCTGGCTGGGATGTGGGCGATTAAGGAAAAGCTGAATTTGCCTGCGAAATTTACGGCGGCGATCGCCGTGTTGTTGCCACCGGGGGAATATGAAGACCGGGGGAGGTTCGAGCGGGTGCTGCGGGAAGCTTTAGCAGATTACCAAACTCCTACAGGTCAGATGAGCGTGGAATTGTTGGCGTTTAACTGCAAGCCAGAGGGGGGTGGCATTTACCTGATGCACAACAAGAAAGTCGGCTCTGTTTTGAAAGAGCGGGTGTGCGCGATCGCCATGATTGGCTACCGTAATGCTAGCCTCCTGGTGGTGCAACGGGGGGATGTTAGACCGGGAAAAACGAGCGATTTGGGCTTCATCCGCATGGTGGAGAGGGTGGTAGCTAGGACTTCAGGGCAGACTGCGGAGCGATTGACTCCGGCGATCGCAGCAGCGGGATCTGAGTTCAAGGCAGCTCCTTTAATGCGGTTGGCTCGCAGCACGACTAAGCAAGGGCGGGCTGAAGAAGTGCAGCAGATGATAGCAGCAATCAAAGAGGCACGGCCTGAATATGCGCGGAGTCTCACCAGTTGGTTGGATGAGAATTTGCCGCCGGATTGTGATGAGTTGGTGTTCTGCGGTGGGACGGCTGATTATCTCGGTAAGGAGTTAAACGAACATTACGATCGCTTTCCGATTATTTGGAATGCCGAAATTGCTATGCCACCTATTTTGGAAAAGAAAGGGTTTGAAAATCGGCTCAATGATGTCTATGGGATGTTTTCGTATTTCAAGGCAAATTTGAAAAAGCAGTTCAATTCTCAGGTCACAGAATCCGCTGTTTGTGGGTCAAAAGGTTCCGTTTTACAGGAGATAGTTGGTCGTGGCTAAGGAAAAAGAAAGGGTTGATTTTTTGTGGCGCTATCAGCCTTTAAAATCTACTCATGATGGAGTTTTGATGTCCTATATTAAAGGCAATTTATTGCTGCCTTCGAGAGAAATGATTCTCCAATCTCTGCGACCTTACTGGCTGCCGCTAGCATATCTGGAAAAAGAGAATATCGATCCAGTTATTTTAGGGCGGTTATTTAGAAATGCCGTCTATGCTCTGGAAAAGCACGCTCTCTATTTGCGCGAGCGAGGCGGGATTGAATATCCTCCTACTAATATAGGGGGAATGCCTATTTCCAAAATACCATTTTCGCGAGAAGTACCTGCTGGCATTGAGGAGGCAGACCGTTCTCTGCTTTACGGTGTGGAAAGCTTGACGCCTCCTAACCATTCCACCCGTAGCGGATTGACGGCGGATGACTTCTTTGAATTAGAGGGTGGCGAGGATTTCGATGATTCAGGATTCGCATGAATGAGCTTCAATTATTGAGCGGAATTTGACTCTAATTACCTTTGCAAATACAGGGATGATAGTCATTGTGTTGTATTTGCGAATTTAGTTAAAGATTAGGCACATTTTCTTGCTGGTTGGGCAGTTATTAGCTATCCATACAAAGCAGAAATAAGTGTATTTTTGTTAGGAAATCAACCTGAAATAGGACAGTTCGACATGGCAAGTAGAAGTAGAAACTCGAAATATCAAGTGCAACTAACCGATTCTGTGGTTAAACAGGTAGATGAAGGAGGAGATTCCGGTATGGATACAGCGATAGAAAACTCGAATGGTTTCAAAGAGTGCGGGTTAGAGAAGGTTGAAAAACCGGCTACTAAAATTCATCTGATTGATGGAGAGAAAGGCGGGGTTGGCAAGAGCTTATTTGCTAGGGTTTTGATTCAGTATTTCTTGGACAATAATTTCCCATTTTTTGCCGTAGATACCGATCGCTCTAATCCTGATGTATCTCGAATCTATGAGAGCGTATGCCGTGAAGCTCTGTTTAGCGAGGACGAGAAGAAGTTTTACGAAGCGGATCGGATTTTTGAATTGGCGTTTGAAAAGAGCGTAATTGTCAATTTACCGGCTCAGGTTTATCCTTTGGTAACTAAGTGGATGGGAAGAAACAATTTAATTGAGTTGGGGAAGCAGTCTCGCATTAGTTTTTGCAAGTGGTTTATTTGCACGGGGGGCTACGATAGCGTGCAGCTTTTTTTGAAGTCAGTTAAGCATTTTGACAATAAGATTGCTCACGTTCTCGTCCGCAATTTAGGATTGGAGGATGATTGGAGTTCTGTGGAAGAGATGGAGGAGGTGCAGAATGCGATAAAAAAGTATGAGGTCAAGGTGATTGATTTTCCTAAGTTTTATTCGCGGGAAAGGAATGCGATCGATGCTCGGGGGATAACTTTTGATTTGGCAAGGAATAGTCAGGAACTCGGTGTGTTGGGCCGGCAGCGCATTAAGTCGTTTATGTTGTCAGCTTATGAGGCGTTTGAAACTACGGGGATGTTGCCGTGAGTTATGGTGCTGTTGATACTAAATCTTTGCTTGATATTGCTTTAGAGGGGCAATCTGAGGAGTACAGGCGCAAAGTTTTGGAATTGGCTTTTAAGGGGAAAATTGAGCCAACTGACCCGATTTTTCTGATTTTGTTGGCTGCTGGCCGATTGGAAGTGCTGATTCAAGAGAGTCCAAAACCAGAGGATTTTGAGTTAGCGTTCGATCGGTGGGTGGGGCGGATTAACAAGACTTTGGCGAGTTACGAACGGGTGGCGGTTGAGAAGCAAGAGGGGAAAATTGCTGAAGCAGTCAATTCTCTGGTGCGTCAGACGGAATTGACTCGGTGGAGGACATCCGCTCTTGCTTTGATACCGGCTGCGGGTATCCTGTTGGTAGCGTTGGGTGTCGGTGCTTTGATAGGGTGGATGGGTTTACTTTGGTCGCAGAGGGGATTTGCACCGGGGGAAGCAGTTTCTTTAACTCAGGAGCAGGCGGAGGCTTTGCGGTGGGCGACTAGCGGTGAGGGGAAGTTTGCTCGGAATTTGATGAAGTGGAATTCGGATAGTCTGACTAATTTAGAATGTAAAAAAGATGTCAAGCGTTTGGGGGTGACTTTGGAAGTGGCGGGAAGGCCAGCTATTTCGGGATTCTGTACAATTTGGGTAGAATCGCCAGAGTATCGTAAATTTAAGGATTGAACACTGGTGTGACTTTACCCAGAAGTTAGCTAACTTTTCCAAGTTCTACTGATGATTATTTCGTTCATCTTGCTGCTGACGTGTATAGTATTTCTTCCTGTAATTACCATTTTACTGCTAGTTTGGTATGCTTCAAGTTTTAAAGCTCGTGAAAAAGATCGTTTGAGGCGTTGCTGATTCACGGTATGAATCAACTTTTGGCTTGAAGTTACAAAACTCACCCTACTTGGCTTATAGCCCTTCCGAAATCTTGAATTCATACCTGTATTTAGCAACGCCAAGCTGAATCTCATTAGCTACCAATCGTCACACAAACCTGGGATAATTTAAACAAACGGCTTAGATGGTAAGCCAAAGAAGCGAAAACAGCAATGGCAAGCTACAGAGAATGGAACCAAGCATTAGTGTCTTACTTTACCAGTGGCGTACCGCGCGGTACTAAACTCTACGTAAGCGTTGACGACGATGTACTCGAGCGTATTGGTCTAGAATTCGGAAAGGATACGGGCGTCAACAACGGTCGCGATGACTTTTTGATTGCCGTAAGGAAAAAAGTCGTCATTGACCAACAAGTTAATTTGAGCAACTTGCGAGGGTGTGATTCTGACGGTTTACCCAAAAGTATTGCCTTTCTCAGTGCCACAGTTCTAGCCGCCTATCAGATGGCTGAGGAAGAAAAAATATCAGAACTAAACTACTTCCGGCGATTGCAGAAAATTTTAGGTCTGTCCGGCGCTTGTCGTCCACCGGGCATGGAATTTGGTTACGGAGCTGAAGAACCGCTATGGAAAGAATGGAATCTTTGGCTAAGGAAACAGGGATTCTTACCTTCAGCAGTTCGAGGTCGCGGTGGTCCAACTACCTATATAAATTATCCAATTTCGCAATCTCTTCTGCGCCACGCTGATAAAAACCGACTTCTAGATCTATTTAACGAAAAGCAATGGACAGCCCAATGGGATGCCCAAACTTTATTTACTCATGTCCGCCGCGAGACATCAAGGCTTTGCCAACACTTAAAAGAGTTACTGACGAGCAACAGACAGCGGTATGAAGCCGTTGCCGAAGCAATTCACGAAGTTTACGAACAATGGCAAAATGAGGGGAAACCAGTAACACTAAAACAAGGAGTACGCACCTGGAGCCGCTACCTTTTTGCAGGTTTATATCGCACTGAAGATCCCTTCTTGGGTCAGATTGATTACTATCTCTACCCGAAACAGCTAAAAGGGCGACCAGTAGAATCGGTACAAGTTCAGTACAGAGATAACGTTCACCAGCTTCGGGGCGAACGCGCTGGATGGTATTTCCCTCTAAAAGATCCAATAAATATGAATGAATTGGATCGCGGTGCAAGATACCAAATTAGTTGTTCTACAGACCTGGATTCCCTAATTTTGCCCGAGCGTAACTTTTGGATATTAATTCCCGATCCCGATAACCCAGATTCAGGAGCCTATGCTTCTTGGGGAACGCCATCCCTCGGTACGCCATTTATCCTACTCTACAAAAAAGAACTGCTCTCAGATATTCAACGGTTGCAAGATGAGCAGTTATTGAAATGGCAGGGTGGAGCACAACCAGTATTTAAAAATTCTACCTGGTTTGAAATTCACACGTGTATGGTTGTTTCCCAAGCTTGGGATGCAGTCTTTATCAAAAGTCAAGAACTTAAAGATGCTTTGCAACCCAGTGTCCGTTTATCTATTAGCTTTTCAGGTGGTTTGCGCGTACCCCAATTGGGTGCATGGCTACAGGGACATAGCCCTCAAGTAACTATCTTTGGTTTCCATCCCACAGTTGAGTTACAAGTAACTCGATTATCGGATGATTCCAAAATTTGGGAAAAGTTACAGCAAAGTACAAATATTCCCATTGTAGTTAACTTTCCTAGTGTAGGTGACTATCTCGTAAAAGCTACTTGTGGAGGTGAATCTAGCGAGCGCTTTGTCAGAATTGTTGATTGGAGTAGCCTGTCAATAGAAGAACCATCAAGTTGTGAAGTGATGCCGATAGGTTCAAGTCATAATATTTGTGGCAGCGTCCTTCAGTCATTGGCTCAATAAACTTAAATAAATGCAGAAGTAAAATGACCAAAATTCAACGTTGGTACAGAGGATTTTCATACAAAGGGAACCCAAAACAACTTATCGAGGAAGTTTCCAAACACATACAACACCAAAATATCAGTCAATATGTGCCACTTCTGCGACTGGAAAAAGGAGCCAATTCTAGAAAAAGCTTTTATTTTTTTCTGGCAATTGAAAGTAGTACACTAGGAGAAATACCTCAAGAAATTGTCAACTCAAATTTGCTCAAATTTCCCTGTTTTAAACTTTCTGCTGTTCCCGGCAATAAGAGCTTCACCTATGAACAAATAAAATCTATGGTTGGGGCAGCCCATGAAGTTTACGATTACACGAACCCCATTCCTTATCAGCCTGTAGAGAAAGTTACCTGTGATAACCCATTTGAGGGGAGCGCCTCATCGCCTATCAATCAATCGTCACCAGATATTGAGACACTTTCCCAGCGTTACGAACACCTTCTCTACTGGCTATCTACCCTTGGTAGCGGAACGTGGGAATCCTTCAAAAAAGCCTGCGATGCTCTGAGACTTGAGGAACCAAAACGCATTTTACGGAGGCTTAGGTTGCTTGGGCATATTGAGTGTTCTTCAGACGGTACACGATGGTCTATGGCTCCTACAGCCCTCGTTAAGATTAAATCACACTCTCCAGAATTTCTTCTTTGCGGTCAACGCAGCATCAAGTTGCTGAAGGAGTTGGAAAAATATACAGATATAATTTCCAGTCATCAATCAAGAAGAGACGCACCGCCTTGCATTCGTCTCAATTTGAGTGACTTTAATATAATTACAAGCCAGTTTTCTATCCTTTACGCTGGGGAAGTATCGAGCCGACTTGCTGAAATTATACCAAATCTTGACATTTGGAAGCAGAATCTCAGAAGCTTGCAGGGAATTGTGCCGAGCATATACGAGTGGAAGCGCTTTGATGGTAATGATTTTGTTAGCTGTATCTCTCCCAATCAAACAGGTATGTACCAGATGTGGAGGATAGAGGAGAGCGATCGTCCAGGCTATACACTCTTTTATGACCAAGAAAGCGCTAGTTGGCGACAGGGCGACTGGTATGGTCTACGATTTTTAGCGTTGCAGCACAGTGGCTTTGAATGTATTGCACGTTACGATCGCGCTAGCGAGCGTTTAGCAATACCTGTCTCCCAGCGTTGGCCTGAAATTTACGAACGTGCGCTAGTGCTAGCATCTGGACAACTCCCGACTTATCAAGACTCCTGGCTCCTGTACGAGAACGTGCCGATGGAAGTAATCTCTCTGCTAACTGATAAACTTAATGTAAAGTGCTCAGAGGTACCTGCCAGTGCATGACTTAGTTGGGGCGTATCAAAGACTCGATCGCATCTATCAGCTATATATCAAAAGTGCTTTTCCCCTGCGTTACCGCGCTTTGGCTGATGAACGCGATCGCATCCTCCAGAAACCAGGCACCTTGAGTCAGCCTCCTTTAGTTGAGCCTGTCCCTATTTATCCATCATCAGGGATGAATTTGTCAGCCGCAGCCAATCAACTGCCCTCCGAATACCACAACTTGGCAGAACTTGGGCAAATGATTTTCGATCCGGGAGTCCAGCTTTACCGACACCAATGGGAAAGCCTGCGGGAAGTGCTAGTCAACCAAAAAGATTTAGTTGTGACTACTGGTACGGGTTCCGGTAAAACCGAATGTTTCCTGTTACCACTACTAGCACAGTTAGCGAGGGAATCGAGCACTTGGTCAGCTAATCCTCCAACGCTAAATAATTATGGCTGGTGGAATGGCAATGGAAACCGAGTATCTCAATTGGCGCACACCCAGCGACCAAAAGCCCTCCGCGCCCTAATTCTTTATCCCCTCAATGCCTTAGTTGAAGACCAATTGCGCCGGCTGAGAAAAGCACTGGAAGCACCCTCAGTACATCAGTGGTTAGATCAAAATAGAGGCAGAAACCGAATTACTTTCGGTCGTTATACGGGACAAACGCCAGTTTCAGGGATACAAAAAGACGAGAGCATCAAACGACTGAGGAACGAATTAAGGGAGATTGAACAGGAGCGGCAAAAGATAGAAACGGCTATCCAAAACAATCCGTCTCTACTTCATGATATGCCCGATTTGCCTTACTACTTCCCGCGACTTGATGGCGGCGAGATGTGGTCTCGCTGGGATATGCAAGATAGTCCGCCGGATATTTTAATTACTAATTATTCGATGCTCAACATTATGATGATGCGGAGTATCGAAAACAATATTTTTGATGAAACTTGTAATTGGTTGGCAAGCAACCCAAATAACCAATTTTTCCTAATTATTGACGAACTTCATGCTTATCGGGGTACGCCGGGAACAGAGGTTGCCTATATTCTGCGATTGTTGTATTCGCGTTTGGGATTGACACCCGACTCGCCGCAACTGCGGATATTGACGACGACAGCTAGCCTTGAAGAAAATCAACAGGGCAAAGATTTCCTGCGCGAATTTTTTGGACGCGATAATTTTGCCTTCATCACGGGGCAACAAACAACACCTACTTCTGGGGAGCGATTCAATCTTTCTTCGTATCAGTATCAAAGTGCTTTTGCCCAGTTTGCTCAGTCAGTACAAGCTGATCCATTGCAGGAAATGCAACCGCCCGATTCAGCATCAAATCAGGTGCGGGATGCTATGTCTAATTTGGCGGTGCAACTGGGACAGCCAGTGGCCTCAGGACTAAGTGCCGAACAACATCTTGGCGAAGCTCTGGCTACTGTAGGTGCTGCCGCTGCACTGAGGGATGCTTGCCGAGAAATCGATCGTCTGCTTAACCCAAATAATCCTAATCCTACAGTTCGAGCTGCGAAAGTTAGAGACCCAGATAACTCAAATAATCCCACAGATTTAGACCGTCAAATTTTCTCTGGTGCGGCGACTAATGGTTTGGTATCTGATGCGATGCGCGGACTGCTTCTAGCACTGGGAATGTCTCAACGAGTAAGTACAGGGCGATCGCCCCAACCTGTACGCGGTCATCTATTCTTTCACAACCTGCAAAACTTATGGGCTTGCTGTAACCCTGACTGTACCGACGATTCAGCAGTCGATCGCACTATCAGGAATAACGATCCGAATCCTCCGACTGTTGGTGCAATTCATGCCACTCATTGCCTTAGCTGCTCCTGTGGTTCTCGTGTTTTGGATTTAATTATTTGTGAAGTTTGTGGAGAAGTTTTTGTTGGCGGTTACAGAGCTACTCGACGGATAGGCAACACGAATATAGAAATTCTTACACCAGATCAACCCGATTTAGAGGGAATCCCTGACCGTATTACTCTTAATCAACGCTACGGAAATTATAGAGTTTTTTGGCCTTTGCCTGGAGAGACACCTGTTTGGGATACGCAGCCACAAGACCCAGAATGGACGCTTGACAAGATAAAACGAAAATGGGTTCGCGCCAAGCTGAACCGGAGTACAGGCGCGATCGCACAGAATAACGCTCAACCACAAGCAGAGGAAATACCGGGGTGGCTGTATCAAGTGGTTGGCAATCATCCAGAAGAACGAGCATTGCCAAGTAAATGTCCTCGCTGTGATGCTGACTATGGAAAACGAGACAAATTTCCTACTCCCCTGCGTTTCCACCGCACCGGATTTCAAAAAGCTTGTCAGGTACTTGCTAGTGGACTCCTGAGAGAAATGCCATCACAACAAAGCCCTACAGGATCTTCATCTCGCAAGTTAGTTATCTTCTCCGATAGCCGCCAGGATGCGGCGAAGTTGGCAGCGGGAATGGAGCGAGATCATTATCGCGATATGGCGCGGATGTTGTTGATTCAGTCTTTCCAAGATTACTGGAATGATCTTGTAGCCTTTCTCCGCATCACTTGTACGAATAACCAAGCAGCACTGGCTAGATTACAGGCTTTAAATCCCAATCTTCATGCTGCGGTAACATCATCCAGTTGCCTAGACGATATGGAAAGGCGCAACCGATTTGGTAATGCCTATTCTACCCAGGTAAATGAAGCTGTTTCCTGGGTGATGGATTCACCCCCATTCAACCCGCAAGCTCGCAACCAATGGCTTGATTTACTCCAGCGCTACCCACAGCGAATTCTTCTTTTAGATTTGCGACGAACAGTTAGAGATAAGCTACTAGAATACGGGATTTGTCCGGGGGGAACGGATTTTAAGGCTTTAAAATATTCACTTGGACAAGGAAACGGTCAAAATTGGCAACCTTGGTTTGATTGTTATCACTGGGGAAGCAATTCAGTCATACCAATTGTCTCTCCCACACCGCAACAGAGCAATCACATTAATCGGTTAGAGGATTTGCTAACCGCTGAGTTGATGTACGCTATTTTCCCACACATAGCTCGGACAATTGAAGGACTCGGACAGGGTTGGGTTAGCTATCAACCTCAAGGGAACCCAACACCTAATCTGATTCAAGCAACTGAGGCAGTTATTCGACAATTAGGGACTCGGAAATTGCACCGCTATTTCCCTTATTTCCGCCTGGGGACTGACTCAAATTTATCAAATTTTGCTCAACGTTATATTACAAAAACGAGTTTAGCACCAGCCGATATCCAGCAACAATTAATCCAGTCACACGTTGGCATACCTAGCGGTGGAGGACTTGCACTCGATCCCGATCGCCTCTATCTCGTTCTACCACCAGCAGCCAATCCTGATGGTTTGCGTCCGGGATTCCGTTGTCCCCAATGCAATGCTTTCTTTCTTCAACCTGCGGCTGGAGTTTGCCCCGAATGTAACAGCGATCGCCGTTCTAACAATCCCAATTTTTCCACCATTCAACTGATACCCGGAGAGACAACAAGCGACTTTGATTACTATACCTATCTTTCAGAGCAATCAGGTCAACCTTTCCGCATGAATGCCGAGGAATTAACGGGTCAAACTGACAAGAAAGAGCGAACTAAGCGTCAGCGCTGGTTTCAAGACATTTTTATTAATGACGAGAACGGACGGGTTCAGGGAATCAATTTACTGAGCGTAACAACGACAATGGAAGCAGGGGTTGATATTGGTGCACTCCTAGCAGTAATGATGGCAAATATGCCACCACGCCGATTTAATTATCAACAGCGGGTAGGTCGTGCTGGCAGACGTTCTGCGGGAGTTTCATTAGCTGTTACCTTCTGTCGAGGCAGAAGCCACGATGACTTTTACTTTCAGCGTCCTGAAAGTATTACAGGGGACGCACCCCCACCGCCTTATGTTGATATGAAGAGTCAAGAAATTTTTCAGCGCGTCCTCAGAAAAGAGGTGTTAAGGCAAGCTTTCACAGACACGGGAATCACTGCGTCTTTAGGTGGGACTGACAACGTACACGGTGAGTTTGGTGATGTTGCTAATTGGCCTAATTATGAAGTAGCGATCGCAGGTTGGTTAAACAATCCAGCCAATGAACCGAAGATTTTGTCAGTTTTAGATATTTTGCGGGTGCAAACAACATTACCGAATGCTAGTAATTCTCAAATGTTGAATTATCTCCGCGATCAACTGATCTCCGACATTCAAACTGAAGTCAATGACTCTACATACACTCAGAATGCACTGAGCGAACGTTTGGCAAACGCGGGGTTATTGCCGATGTTTGGCTTCCCGACGCGGGTGCGTTTACTTTACACGCGCTGGCCGTCACCTGGCGCTCAATGGCCACCAGAGACGGGAATAGTCGATCGCAACCTTGATGTGGCTATCAGCCAATTTGCACCCGGCTCTGAGACTGTCAAAGATAAGGCGGTTCACACTGCCTGTGGTGTAGTTGAATTATATCCTCAAGGCAACACAATTGCTTCAGATTCAGGGTTTGCCCCTGCACTACCAAATGGCAACCAATCTCTCGGACTTTGTAGTAACTGTCAAGCGGTAATGTACCCGCACATAATCTTAAATCAACCACTACCGGGCGGTCAAACACCGCCAACAACTCAATGTCCAGTTTGCGGTGTAAATGATGCGATGCGTTGCATTGATGCCAGGGAACCCAAGGCATTTTTTACAGACTTGCAACCAGAGGACTTTGATGGGCAATTTGAGTGGCAACCGCGATCAACACGACCTTCTTTGAGTATCCCTCCGAATGATGATGGCAGGCGTGCAAATAATGGCACGCCTGCATTTGTCCTTAATGCTTCTGTATCTGCATTCAATGACACTATCATTTCGGCTAATGATAATGGTGGCGAGGGGGGATTCGACTTTCAGCAGGCAACTGTTTTTGGACGGCAGAAACCCGGAGCTTATACTGTGTCTTCTAACCCGAATAGCCTGGTTGGTACGTCTGGACTTGCCTACCGAGTAGCGTTATTGTCTCGTCGAAAAACGGACATTCTGCTAGTTAATCTCGTGCAATGGCCTAATGGCATATTTGCCACTCCAACTACAGTTGAAGGTCGTGCTGCTTGGTATTCTTTTGCGTTCTGGCTGCGGGTAGCGGCTGCTTCTCTGCTTGATGTGGATGCACTTGAGTTGCAGGCTGGTTTTCGTTCATTAGAGCAGAATGGAGCGATTATAGGTCAAGCTTTTCTTTGCGATCAATTGGAGAATGGGGCGGGTTATTGTCGGTTTCTAGCCCAACCAGATGAGTTTCAACAACTAATCGATCGGGCAGATCCAACAATTTCAAACAGCATTGCCTGGAAATGGACGAATCCTCACGAAGAACACGGAAGTAAATGTGATACTTCATGCAATTTGTGTTTGCGGGACTATCAAAACCTTGCTTATCACGGGTTATTGGATTGGCGACTGGCTTTAGATATGGCACGATTGGTGTCTAATCCTGCGTCGGCGATCGATCTCAACTCTTCTTGGGACCATTTCCAGAATCCTTGGCTTAACCTAGTCCAAGGCCCAATTCCTGCTACACTTCAACGCTTGGGTTATGGTGCGTCGGTGCCGTTTGGGACTCTCACTGGCTACGTTCACCAGAATGCTCGACGGCGGACAATCAAAATGATTCGACATCCTTTATGGAATGATGACCATCCAGAGTGGATTGCAGCGGTGGCGAGCGCACATACGCAGTATTCTGGTTATGAGGTGGAGGCTGCCAACCCATTTATGGTTCTCCGGCGACCGGGAGATTGTGCCTAATGTTGTTGAAAAATACCAAGGATTCGGTAAGATGATTACTCTGCTTTTAAATGTTGGCGTAAATAATTAAAATAGAATTAGCACTTGATGCCTTGGTCTGAAAACCTCCCTGATGGATGCCCACCTGAAAATGCTCACCCAGTCGCAGGTTCGGTGTATCGCTTTGTTGATAAAGATCCCCCACAGCTAGAGGATTTTCTTTCGTGGCGCGAAATGAACCCAAGTGAGCCTTGCCCTAAAGGTTTAACGGAATGTCAAACTTGTGGTCTTTCTGTGTTTACTACAGAAGAAGGTGTCTGCACTGCTCTTCGCAGAAAACCTTTCCTTCGCGAGAAGAAAGTTGCCTTGGGACATCTAAGCCCCGATTTAGATTTAGGACTAATACAGAATACCCCTGCAAAAGGAACAGGCAAAAATCACCATACTTGGTGGTTCCCTGAGAATACTGAAGCCTGGAAAGAGTTTCAAATTGTTACTATCACTTGCCCCAATACTGAATGAGGCATATTTATGAGACTTCTTCCACAATCGACTCATTTAGGGAAATTGGAATTGATCGAGGTGTATGAATATTACGATACGCCCTGCCTTTTTTCGTGTCGGAATATATCAGGACATCTATTCATTGCTATTTTGTACTCTCAAACAAAAAAATTGGAAAAATGGCTTTATGTCTCTATGTCTAAACGTAGATTTGAAAATATCCGGGCTGGCTTGATTGATATACGAAATGCTTTTTTAAATTCAGAAGATGGCTTTGTTTATGAAGTAATCATCAACTCAGATGATAGCCCTGATAAAGTTGAAATTATCTGGTGTGAAAATCTAATTGACGATTGGTTACCTATGCCCAATGAATTTATTGAGGTAGGCAACGAATTACCTCTCATTTGGGAAGTAAAAGATGCACCTCGCACTGCAATACAAATTCAACGAGAAACTCTTAACCTGACCTTTCAATTTCCTACCCCGAATCCAACTGAAGCCCCTGTAGCATTTTTGGGAAGAATTTTAGAATCTGTACAAAGTGTCTTTAATGCTCTTGGTCAAGCAATAGATGGTACACCGACTCCAACAGGAATGATACCTCGTTCAATTACTGAAAAAACACAGTTAACTGTACTAGGAACTTTCCCGGGTTCTTTTGGCATAGAACTAGCAACCTTACCTGAAGGAATAGAAAAAGACAACGCTAATTATTTAGTGGAAATTGCTCTTAACGAATTTTTGGAATTGGTTAAAATGAGTGGTAATCCTGAAGATAACGCAGATATTTTACGTCAGAAACTCTGGACATTGAAAAGTAGAGTAGCTTCGGGATATAGAGATTTTCTATTGAATTTATCTAAATCTGAAACTAATCTTCGTTTTAACTGGGGTTCCCCTAATCATGAACGAGGAGGTTCTGTTGAATTACCCCTTTCATCTATAAAAAAAGCTTTAAAAGTTATTAGTAGAACTGAAGATGAAACAGTAAGAGAGTATGAAATTA
Source organism: Microcoleus sp. AT8-B5 (assembly GCF_036705565.1). Lineage (NCBI taxonomy): Bacteria > Bacillati > Cyanobacteriota > Cyanophyceae > Oscillatoriales > Microcoleaceae > Microcoleus > Microcoleus sp. AT8-B5. Next base: position 15,912 of record NZ_JAUBUY010000010.1, on the reverse strand, counting down.
TTGGCAAACTAATTGGATTGAATATCAGGACTAAAAGTTATGAAATTTTGGCTAATGAAACTAACAAGAAATACTTAGGGCGTATTATTGATGAAGCTATACCTAGAGTTAAAACAGCAACTCTAAGTGAGATTTACTTTTCAACTATTCGGGAAGTTAAGGAAATATCACCTACTATCCCAGAGGGAAAACTGAAATATAAACTTGTGGCTCTACATCCTCACAGAAGTTAAGATATGAGCCTAACAGACTGTAAATAAAAGTAGTTTAGAAGTCGAAGTATATACTATTTAAAAATTAATCGCGGCGGCGAAGGATAATCTCTAGATGTCCCTTTTTGTACAAAGTCTTTAAGAGTTCCCATACCTCCTGATTATGTGGCAAATTTTGACGAAGTTGGCTAATGGCGATCGCACTGTTGTCAGAGCTAATGGCATTTAAAAGCTGTCTTTCTTCCTCCTGAAGGCTTTCATCTCTTTTAAAATGAATTTCTTTCAATTTATCCTGAAGAACCTGACCGTATTCAAAAATAGATTTGAGTTGGGTTATTCGTTCTTCAAGGTTGGTTAAGTTGTCGATCGCAGATCGCAACTGTTCTCTTTGTAATGATAGCTGTGTTTTTAAATCAGTGAGTTGACTCAAAAACTCTGTCATATCGTGGTCGCGTTCTTGGGAAATAAAGGAAAAATCACGCTCCAATTGCTCCCATTCTGAAACCAAACCTTCGCAGAATTTTTGCAAAATTTCCCACAAAACTCCTTTCATAATCTGGTAAGATCCATCCCGGTCTTCATCATCAAATTTGCATCTATTTTTCAAAGGAGATTCATTAATTGAAATTAGATCCAGTAAGACTTCGTAACGACTAAGCATTTGCTCGAAAGCCTCTCGACGCGAGCGCTGTTCACCATTAATTTCCTCTTCAAGTTCAACCAAAGGTTGTTGCAGTAAATCGTACTGTCTAAAACTCTCAAGCTGATTGTTGCTAAAATGCTTAACAACCCGGTCAACAAAGTCATCATCATAACGCATCAAGCGAACTGGGTCTTTATTCAAATTCTCTCGTAACATCTGTGCTCGATTTAGAATAATCCGCCACTTCTCTAAACCATCTACCAACTCCTCAAGCCTTAATTTAGTGGTTTCGTAAGTTAGCAAAAACTGCTGACAATGCTTTAGCTGATGATGCAATGCAAGTATATCAATTTCATTTACTTTAAGCGAACTAGCTAGGCTTTGGCAATCTTTATCTAGCTGATTTACTTGCCTTTCCAAAATTATCCGGTAGTCATTGAGACAAGATTCTAGGCCACTATCACTCTCAATAATTTGACTAATTTTAGAAGCATTCAAGTCTAGGGTAAATTTTTCTAGCCTGAGTTTAATTCCACGCAGTTCTTTTTGCAGGGTTGAGCGCCTCTCAATGCAAAAATTTTCTAGAAGCTCCCGTTCGGCTTGGATATTTCTATGAACTTGATCGAGAGCTACCTCAGACTCATGGTTAGCATCAATAATTTTTTCCTCCTCATTTATCTTTTCATTGATTTCATGTAAAATCGTCTCATCAAAAGTTTCAAGTAACGAAGAAACCCGAACGCGGAGTTCTTTTAATTGAGCATTTAACTCATCTGGCTCTAATTCCAAACTGGCTTCGCGGATAACATCCGTTGAACGCGCCCACTCTATGTAGCGTCGTCGCTGCAACCATTCAAGAGCTTCTTGAAACTCGTCTTCAAGATAGCCAAGCAGTTTTACTGCTTTCCATAACTTTGAATACTCTAATGCTTTAACATCTTGGTGTCCCCACGTCGTCTCAACTGTCTGTGTTCTGCCTTGTGATTGCAGTTTCTCTTTAATAAACGATTCCAAAGGATGTTCTGTAAATTTAACTTGGGAATTTCCTTCTTTCCGTTTTGCAATTTTCTCCCCACTCATCAAGCCATGTTGTTTGAAAACTGCTAAAACACTGGGTAGGCTAGAACTCCCCATTTCAAACAATTTTTCAAATTCTTCTTTGGAAACTTGATATAACTGACGACCTTTGCGAACAGATAAAGGTATCTTTTCCAAGAGCAACTTATATTTACGTAACGTCGGGTTCATACTATTATAGAAAGACTTATAATCGGTAAATAAGGCTTTACATTTTTGATAGAACACTGATTCGATAAGTTTACTGTCTGAGCCATTTACCCCCTTGAGGCCCACAATTTCCCAAGTTTGAGGCGAAATCGCCGGAAACAGCAATCGCATGGCATACTGGTGACACTCTTGGCGATGGTGTTCTAATCTAGAGCGATCGGCTTTACTGACTTCAGGATTTTTTGAGAGCCAGTCTTGAATATAATGAGACAAACTCAGCAGCGTACAAACAGAACATTGTTCGGAAGCCATGACTTTGCGGAGTAAGCCGAAGGATGTGGGATATTCGCCTTCAAAACTTCGACCTAACTGAAGATGGAAGTCTACTTGATTAGTTCCGGCAATCGCAGTTAAAACTTGTGGAACGACGGTTCCTTTTCGCTCATAGCTTAAGTAAAACCGCCAATCTAAGTGAGTTTCTTCTGGGGATTGAAACCTCATTAAACCAGATTCTTTACTCCCGACACTGATAACAAGAGAACGCTTAGGAAAATCCGCATTATATTTTTCTGGAGCCCCATCTAATAAATTAAAAACTCCAAATCTATCCTGCTTCCAGTCCCCTTTATAACGCCAAAACCAATTGGCTTTCTGGCCCGTTCTAGAAAGTGGGAAGAGTAAAGAAATAATTTCTGACTTGAAAATCGTTGTAGCCATCTCTTCTTTTTGAGTATCGTTCCACTCTCCAAACCATTGCTGACGAAATCGATTTAGAATTTTATCTACAACTGTGGGAATGCTTGTCTGAAGAAGGGCTACTAAAGCAAAAGTGCGCTCAGTCGGCTGTATAATGTGCAGACCGTAAAAATTGTCATCTTCTGCTAGTTTTTTCAACTCCTTTAAGAGCTGAAATTGTTTAGCTACACTTTCAGAAAGGCCTGAAGGGAAACCAGCGAGTAGCCTGATTACCTCTCGTCCTTTTGGGTGTTTTGGAAAGGAGATCAACGGCTCTAAGGTTTTGATAGTATTGCTAATTTTGTGTTGTTCCGTACCATATAACTGTACTTGTCCTTCTAGATAATCCTGAATCAAATCTAAAGGAGTATAGGGATGCTGATTATTTTGGGCAAAATGGACTATGCGTTTAAATACTTCAATGACGGTGCGAGGGCCATTGCTGAAGTTTTGTCGATCGCATAATTGCCCTAAACTTTCAATTGTTGCTGGATGTGCCAAGTGATTCTGCTGCGCCTTGTCTTCCAGAAAATTAGTACACAAATAATTCCACAGTTTTCCTGGGAACTCAGAGCTGTACGCACCAGCTAATCTAAGAGATACTTTCTGTTCCTTCATACGGTGAATAATATCACCAGCTTGTTCTTCAATAGCTGATTCAGTCGGAGTAGTCGGCATACTTAGAATTAATGCAACAGGCGTAGAACCCAAAGCTCGCATTCCTTTAACTAAATCGCTCAAAATCTGGATACGAACGCTAGCACCTTCTTCTGTTCGCAAAAATTCTTGGCTTTCATCCGCAAATATTGCTAAACCTGCAAAACCTGCTTGTCGAAGGAGAGAAACTGTCTCCTGCCAAAAATTCAAAACATTATCAGTATTTGTGGTGTCAGTATTTAATTGTTGAATAATTTTTAAAGCTTTCTCTTCAGATAACTTGTACTTGAGCGCTATTTCTGCTGCTATATTTTGCTGAGACTTCAAGCCATATTTGCGATACAGTACCTCAATCTGAGGAAGAAATTCTGGTTTGAGGCACGTTTTTATCCAGCCATAAGTGGCAACCATCAAATCTCCCAGCTCTTTAAACTTGAAAGGTGGCACCGCCATTATCTTATGATCCTGACACTGCTGCCATAAATAAATTAGTGTTGCTGTCTTACCATACCCATAGTCGGCACTAAGGTAGCCAGTAACAGGTTTACCCTTACCAATTTCCTCAATCAAATGGTCTTTTAGAGTTTTTACGGGTTCAATTGGGTTATAGCTGCTTGCATATAGATTATAAACTCTGGCTACTTCTTGAGGCTCATTTTCTATCTGGGAGGGATTGACTGTATCAACAATTGCTTGGATTGAGTCTAGTTGTTCTAATAATCTTTTCATGGATTGTAAATATAAAGTGTGTCTCGGAGAATGCCAATACTTAGCTAAAGCAATTGAGTCCACTCAGGGGATTGAGTCAGCATTACCCATTGTCCGTATCCCCCTTCATAGCCACAGTCAAAGAAGCCACCTCGATCATAATCATAGGTGCATTTAGCATTATCTATGCTACCATCTAATCCGCTCGGATCTAGCAACAACATTTGACAAATAGCCTCTTGAACTTCTTCTCGCAAGAAAATCTTGACTCCATAGGTTCGTTGTTGCTGTTTGTAGATTGTGTCTACTGCCTGAAGTAAAATAGGAGCGGCGCTGAAGTAGCGACGGCTGAAGTGTTCGTATTTGCCTTCTGGTTCTATAACACTGGGTGATAGTGATCGCAACCAATTGAGGGCACCAGCCACACTCGTATCACTAAATGCTATTTCACTGGTAGGTAGTTCAAACTTGACAGCAGCCTTTTCAATTACTTCTCCCACTAGAGATTTTTTTTCGGGAGGCGATAAAACAACTTCTTTTCGCAGCCAGAGTTGTTGTACAACTGTAGCATAAGTCCAAGAAAACCTTTTTTCAGATTCTTTGTGGTGCAAATTATAAATTAGTAAATGTAAAAAATCTCCTAACAATTCGGGGTTAGACTGTTGAATTATAGCTGCAATTCCACCAAGAGGTGTCAGTGAGGGTGGATTTTTTTTTGAAATAATTGAAATGTTTCGCAAAAATGGGAATACTACCTTTTGGATAACGGAAACTCCTAAATTACAAGTAGCTGCCAATTCTTCAAAATTTGTTTCTTGGTTTTTTAAGAAATCAAGAATTGCAGCTACTCTTTCTAGTGTGGTGTTTTGCTGAATGTGTAAAGTTAATTTGTTGCTCATAAAGCGCGTTGTAAGGTATCTAACCAAGCTGTTAAATTGTGCATAATCCGATATTCTCTGCTGGTTCTCAATTTATCAATATTTTGACAAAAATAACATGAATGCTGTGTAGACTCTTTAAGGGCCTCTAAACCTGTTTTAGTAGTTTCAAAGCTGCGTCTAACGGTTATTTGAATTTGAGAAGTACCCGGAAAAAAGATGCTACCGAAAGCTCCAGCTTTCGACCAAGTTGAGCTATCCAAACTATGAGGGACAAGAGAGTTATTGCGGAGGCGATAAAAGCTGTTTGGGCCGCCAATGCCAAAGCAGTGAACTTTCATGTTTTTTTCACTGGCGATACTGCAAACAATCTTAAACAATGCCAAACTAGATTCAGAAATCATATTAACGCTGCCGTTAGGCCCTGACGTTCCCCAAGAACCGAAACCGATACGGGTAATACCCATTTTTGCATAGGTCTCAATGCAGCGATTGATTTGGTTAATGTTGCGTCCATGTACAGGAGCGATCGCACGTTCTTGTACATAAATTGGCATTTTACTGAAAAATTTTTCGCAATGGTAAAGCGTTTCGCGAACTTTGTACTCCACTATTTTATCTGAATCAGTTGAGATGGGTACAATATCCGGCAATACATACCCATCTGCCCAAGTATTATTGCGATAAAAATTATCTAAAAATTCCAGCAGTCGATCGTAAGTAAATTTCCCCTGTTGCACCTGATATGCCCCGCAATCTAGCCAAACTTCCGAAATGTTGCCCACATCTTTTTGTTGATGAAAGTATTCTGTAGTAGAAGCTGGGCACGTTATCGGTGAGTAAAGAACGCGATCAAAAGGATTACGCTGATCGCCGCCAGAAATCCACAACTGTCTACTGCGTTCAATTTCAGGGCCGCCAGCACTTACAGCCGCCACAAACTGGGGAGTTGTGAGAGCATTATTGCATAATATCTTTTCCCAAACAACTAAAGAGCGACGTTTACCAGGCTCAATTTGTACTCGATCGAATCCCATCTTGTTGTAAAACCCGTTAGCTTCTATGTCCAGGGGGCATTTTAGGCGCAGTTTTGTAATACCGCACTTCCTACTGTGTTTTTCCCATGCACAAATAAGCTGACGACCCATGCCTAGCCTGCGGTGGTCGGGGGAAACGCAAAGATGGTAAAGAGTAGAGATTTTGTCTCGACGGTGATGAAAATGGAGAAAGCCGAAGGGGTGGTAAAGAACTTCACGGCTTGCGATCGCTTCTGCCAGGACTGTTCGATTCACAAAGCCTATCTCTTGCCGATGCACATCGGCAAGCACCTTAATCTGAACTAGCTCCTCGCTCGAAGCAAATACCACCTCTGACTCTAAACACCTAGTCTGCACACATACCTCACTTCTTCCAACCAACGAACGTAGACAAGTGTAGCCGATGTCCGCACCTGTTAATTTTAAAGTTGTTGCTTCCGGTAAAATCTATACAATTAATTATATTGTACTTTTACTACTTTATTAAACCTTTGCATTACTAAATTATTGGATTCAAACATTCCATCTTGATTAGTTAACTGTTTGATAGAATAACTTACTTAGCCAGGACTTATGCAAGTGTCCCAATTAATAAGGTGGACCCGATAGGAAACTTATGATAATCTGATAATTTATCCCTAATCAAAGTCTGATACACCTTACAAGCCGATTCGAGTATGCTACTTGCATAGTCCTATCAGTAGGATGTCATTGCTACATCCTATGACCAGCAAGGGTTGTGCTGGCTATTACTGTCACACCCGGTACTTGCACGAAAATTAAGCATTTTAGAAGGATAAAAACTTCAGAATATAGCACAAGTGCTAACGGATCACAATACCAGCAGCACTCAGCACTTAACCGGATTTTTAAGAAAGCCCCAACACCAAACTGGATGGATAATTTATGGAAGAGGGCGCGAGCTACTAAAATGGCGAACTTATCGTGCAACACTTAGAAGTTTTAGGCGTTCACCCGCTGTTTACTAATTTGGGAAGACTAGGGAGATGTCGAACTATACTTCAAATATCGCTACAAAGTTTTTAATTACCGCATTGGCATACTGACGGAATATTTTGCGTTTCCCATTCCCAACGTCACGGTTGTGCTGTAAGATTTGTGCGAGATGAAACCCAAAGTGCGAGCGTAATGTTGAGTTGAATACGCTCGGCAATCGGGATGGAAGATGATGTGAGCCAAAACCCAGATGTCAACGGATTAGATAGATGCGTCGGAAGGGGGCGTAGGCATCGCTCTCAAGTACAGCCATTGAGTCTTACACAGTTTAGAGAAGCGCTTTGGGTTCTTACTACTTGTTGAATTAATGACACATAACCTCTTGGGCGATCGTGTTTTTAAGAAGGGGATTATGCTCACGCCCTTATAGAACCCATTTGACATCTTTTGACGATCGACTCATAGCGGGCGTGAGGCTCATAGCAGTCGATTGCCTGCTGTGAGCTGTTTGTTAAGGTTTTGGGGTTTAAAGCTTAGCCTGGAAAAGTTTTCAAATTGGTTGTCCCCGCTGACGCTCGTTGATGTAAAATTACCATCAAAACACTCTCTCGGGCGATGCCGTACTCTACTAATTTCACAGATGCTGAATGGGAAGTTTTGTCACCCTTACTCTCTCAAATATTGCCGCTTAAAAAGAAAACTCGACCCCCTAACTGGCCTCAAAGAGAAATTTTAAATGGCATCTTCTATCAACTCAAGAATGGTGGCAAGTGGGCAGACGCGACCATTAGATTTACCTCCCTACTCAACCGTATATTGGCATTACAAACAGTGGCGCTCTCAAGGTGTGCTTGAAGAGTTGATGAGGGTCTGACATTCTCAAGTCAGATTGCAAGTTAAAAAAAACCGAAGTGGACTACATTGATGATGATCGACTCACAAGCAGTAAAAAATACTTGTAATGCCAGTATTGCATCGAAAGGATATTGTTTTTACAAATCTACCAACGGGTATCATCCCGAACATTTGATTACTGAGTTAAAGAAGATTTACCCACAGATTCTGACCAAAATTAAGTTTGAACTCTCGGAAAAACCATCGAAACAACAAAAAGAAGCCCAAGGTAAATCAGGATTTGTTCCAGTAAAAGCGAGATGGAGAATCGAACGATCGAATGCTTGGATTATTGGTGCAAAATCCTCACTCTTGACTTCGAGAGAACTTTGGATAATGCAACTGCCAAAGTTAATCTTTGTTTTATTAGGCTGATGATTAAGAGGTTGGTCTCTTAGATGTCAAATGAGCTCTATAGGTAGCTGAACCGTTCGTACTCTCGCTGATTGAGTTTTAGGTCAGACAGTTCAGAAACTCGACGAGTCTGTAATGCTTTGAGTACCGCTCTGACATTTTTGGCGTCAGCTTGGGCGCTTGCTGCTTCTGCTCTAGCAGTTTCCAAATCGGCTTGAGACGATTCAACCCCTGCAATTCGACTTTCAACCGAAGCTTGCTGCTGGTTTGCATCAACCTTCAACACAGGGGTACCTGTTTCAACTCGATCTCCTGCTCGGACAAATATTTCAGAAACCTGACCCTGAATTCTTGGTCGCAGGATGACAGAGCGACGCGATTGCAGGCTAGCTATGAATTCGGAGCTTTCTGTAATTGGGCTGGTTCGCACCGACAATGTTTTTACAGGCGTTGGCGGCGGTTGCTGAACTGTTGCTGGAGGTGATTGATTACTCGGAGCAAAAACGCGCCCCAGTCCAATCCCTCCACCGCCCACAAGGAGCAACACGAGCAATAACCAAGGGGACGATCGCCGTGGAGAAGCGGACTCTGAATGGATTTGAAGATTGGTGTTTGAAGAAGGTTGTAATTCAGATGATTCCATAGTTTACTCATGATTTATCGCCAAGGAGTTTTGCTATCAGCCACCAGTAGTTAGCTGATAGCAAAATGTTTAGACATCAAGCCTTCGAGACAAAAATCTGTTTCTCTGCTTCAGAAACGAAAAATGCGAGTATAACTATTCAACGTTTACCCAAAAATCAGCCGTGACAATTTGACCATTACGATTGAACTGCCCCCAAAGCTTATATTTTCCTGGTTGGGGGAAACTGGTCATAAAGTGAACCTCTCCTGCTGGAGTATCTTTCAAGGCATGAGCATGAATATAGTCGGCTTTTGTCAACGGTGATGACTGCTTGAGGATGACTAAGTGTCCTCTTTCGCCTAAATAGGGCTGTAAATCCTTCAGCGGTTGGTTGCTACTAGCATCTTGCAACTTGAAAATTAAGTTAACTCCTTGTCCTGCTTTTATTTGAGGTTGAGAAAACGCGAGGTTAGCCTTAGTATTTCCCAAAGTTTTTGTGGTAGCCATGTCAACTTTTGACCGAGCTAAAGCTTGACCCGGAACTTGCATTTTTAAGACAGAAACTTGTTCTGCATTTTTTGCTGGTTTGTAATCGCTGAACAGCGTGTAACCACCTGAGTCGGGAAAATCAGTTTGAACTTCAAAGCGTCCATTTCCTTTATAGGTGGGGTGAATATGATTGAAATATTGGAGATCATCGCTAACGACAATCAGGTGCATTAATTGTTCTTGGAATTTATCAAAATCAGCAATAGACTTTCCCTCTTTGTTTTGGACTTCAATTACCAAAGGTACGGGAGTTTTGGGCGCGATATTGGAGGGAACTGTCAGCTTAGCGATAGCATTTGCAGGCTCGGCATCGGAATGCCCTGAATAACCACCATGATGATGTTGTTCTCCAGCGTCATGGGTTTTGGAATCCTCCATATTATGACCCTCATGAAGATTTTTATTAGCTCCTGATGTCTGGACATTATCCATTACATGACCCTCGTGAGAACTTGTATTTGCTAATTGTGAGGCAGAAGAAGTTGAGGTTTCGCCAGATTTCGTGCTTGAGGGTGAGAAGCAACCTTGAGCTAGGATGAGAGTTGAAGTGATAGCAATTGCAGTTAAAAATGGCTTCATTGTTTTCTCCAGTTAGTAAACTTGAGGTTGTCGATTTATCAGGGGTTCAGACTTTGCTGTTCTCGTTTGGAGTGTTTAGTTAAGGGCATTCTTGTAAATGAATCCTCTAAACTACTGATAAACTCCAGAGTTAAGATGAATATTTAGGATTGGCGGCTAGCCAAAAGCTAACCGCTGGCAGGAAAAAAAACTAAAAGGTTTACACGGATGGATAGCCAGCCGCAGCTATTGCTTCTTTGATTGCTGTTTCGGAGGCTTGAGTTTCTATGCTGACAAGTTTGGTTTTTGGATTGGCTTAAACCGAGGCAGTAGAATCAAGCGTTTGAATAACTTTGGTGATAGCATTCACGCAAGCAAAACAAGCTAGTTTAGGAACAGTTAGTTGCAGTACCATAGTTTTCAATTTCTAATCGATGGTGATTGATGGGTGAACTTTGTTTAGTAAATCAATCGTGAACTTACTCAACCTAATAACAGCTTAAATTCTCTATTCGACTGGAGAGTCAAGGGGGTAGCGAAAAAATATTGACAAATTTTTCCAGAATAAATCGACATATAAGTAGGTAGGCGGGAAAAACTATCTTTATGTAACGAAACATTAAGTGTGGTGATTGGATTTAAATTTAACACGTTGGGTACGGTAGTTTTTTCTTTCTCCTCTATCTAACTTCTACTCCCTGAATTACGGCGTAGGCAAGCTCTAGCTCATGGTCAAATATTTGCCCTGCTAATTCATCTTTTTTAATGTGTTGCAACTCTAATATTTAGGCAGCAAGAAGATATATAAACCATGATTTTCCCACTTTGACCATAACTGTTAAATTTGCCTTAATCAGTGTATGGGGCTGTTGTGTTGAGAGATATTATTTTTTAATAAGAAACCAGTGTGTCAACTTCTATAACCTCCGTTGACACACCGATCGAAACAATTAAGTTATAGAAGAATTTACTTTTTTTGAATCAGAGGACAAATGATGGAATCAACCTTTTCTAGTAAGGTGGGCGCACCTGAAAGTAATCCTTCCAACTCTAGTTTGAGGATAAGTAGTTGCTGAATTTGTAGATCGATAGCGAGCAGTTTATCTTGTAACTGGACTTTGATGTGTTCACAAGGCAACTCTCCCCCATCGTGAACCGTCAATAATTCTTGAATCTCGGCTAAACTTAATCCCAAAGTTTGGGCGCGTTTAATAAACCTTAGCCGAGTCAAAATATCAGAATTAAATAATCTATATTTCCCTTCGGTTCTGCCTGATGCCTTGATTAAACCGAGTTCCTCATAGTAGCGAATGGTTTTGATCGGTACGCCGCTTTCCTTCGCAACTAAACCAATGAGTTTTTGCTTTTCTTGAACTAACATACTCATTTCCTCTACTGAATCCAACTCTAAGCTTATGATAAACTATCCAGTGGGATGGAGAGTCAAGAGGGGCTAGACATTTTTTTGAATGACAGAGTGGCGATCGCCTGAATGTCGCAACTTTGGGTAGCAGTAGGCGTCTGGACAAACCATTCGAGCGATCGCACTTGGTTGACGGTCAGTTATTTAAGGCCTGAGCAGCCATTTCATCTGGGTCAGAGACGTTAGCGGCTTGCACTTCTGCTGTAACTGCTTTCTGAGATTTGGGTTTGCTAAGGAGAAACCACCAAAGTTCTAAACTAATTAATCCGAGTCCAGCCAAAGTAACTAAAATCTTGTTACTTAAGGGTTGTTCAATGCGATGAAACTGACTTCTTTGCTGTGTTTGAGTTGGGTGCGTTTCATGGGTATTTTGCGCTATTCCTTCACCAGATAACATTCCTAGTACAACCCCGAGACTAGCAATAGTACCGATAATTGTTGTTTTGCCGCTCATTTGAAAACCTCCTAAAAAATAAACAAGATTATGGCAGTAAGAGCGGGTTTTGAACAAAGGTATTTAGTAAATTTCCTTCGTGATTGACTAAACCCGCGCTATCGTTCGATGTTTCATTCATCAGAGTGAAAAAATAGGCTACGCTAACACTCCAAAAATTGAACCGGAAATTACTCCAAGCAGAAATCCAAATCCTGCTAATGTTCCTAGAAAGGCAAGTTGCTTGTCCATCATTATTTCCTCTTAAGCACGAATCAAATTAGCCAACATTTTTGGGTCGAAAGTTACGGAGACGCAACGCATTTGTTACTACAGAAACAGAACTAAATGCCATTGCTGCCCCGGCAATAATTGGATTGAGGAGCCATCCAAAAATCGGGAAAAGAATTCCGGCGGCGATCGGAATGCCTGCCACATTGTAGACAAAGGCAAAAAACAGATTTTGTTTGATGTTTTGGATCGTAGCGCGAGACAGTTGGATGGCAGTAACAATGCCTTGTAAGTCACCAGAAATTAGAGTGATATCGCTAGCTGCGATCGCGACATCTGTTCCTGTGCCAATTGCCATGCCTACGTCAGCTTGAGCAAGTGCCGGTGCATCATTGATTCCATCCCCCACCATTGCGACAATTTTTCCCTCTGCCTGAAGATTTTCGATTTGAGCGACTTTTTGATCGGGACGAACTTCTGCAATAACTCGTTTGATGCCAACTTCCTGCGCTATGACTTCCGCCGTGCGACGGTTATCACCTGTTAGCATTACCACTTCTAATCCCATCTTTTGTAAAGTGCGAATTGCGACAACAGAAGATGGTTTCACGGCATCGGCAATGCCCATAATTCCTTCTACTTTGCCATTCACGGCAATCCAGATAACCGTCTTACCGAGATATTCCAATCGATCCCACGGTTGCTGCAAACTACTGGTATCAATTCCCAATTCATTCATCCAACGATGAGTTCCAATTTGCACCCATTCATTGGATACATACCCTTGCACACCACTGCCTGCGTGAGCCTCGAACTCCCGTGAATCCGTCAACTCCACTCCTTGAGATTGGGCATATTGCACCACCGCTTCTGCCAGAGGATGTTCTGAATTCCGTTCGACGGATGCAGCGAGGCGCAGAAGTTTTAGCTCGTTACCATTGGCGGTACCATTAATCGTTATAAACTCCGTTACAGTGGGTTTACCTTGGGTAATCGTGCCTGTTTTGTCTAAAACAACAGTTTGCAGTTTGTGCGCCAGTTCTAAACTATCTGCACCTTTAATCAAAATTCCGTTTTCTGCCCCTTTACCTGTACCCACCATGATCGAGGTTGGCGTGGCTAAGCCAAGCGCACAGGGACAAGCAATAATCAGCACGCCCACGGTGGTAATCAATGCCATTGTGACGTTGCCCATGATGTTGTACCAGATGACGAAGGTAGCGATCGCAATGGCAATCACAACAGGGACAAACAATCCCGTAACGCGATCGGCTAATCGCTGAATCGGTGCCTTGGAGCCTTGCGCTTGCTGCACCAGTTTAACGATTTGCGCCAAAAACGTATCTTTACCCACTCGTGTGGCTCGGAATTTGAAGCTTCCAGTCTTGTTAATAGTCGCTCCAATCACTTCATCACCAGGCTGCTTTTTCACGGGTACACTTTCACCCGTCACCATTGCCTCATCAATCGTTGAGGAGCCATCAATAATCTCGCCATCCACGGGAATCTTTTCACCCGGACGAACTAGAATGACATCTTCCAACACTACCTCAGCGATGGGAATGTCCACCTCTCGTCCATTACGAATTACCCGCGCCGTTTTTGCCTGCAAACCCATAAGAGAACGAATTGCTTCTGAGGTTTGTCCCTTAGCGCGGTTTTCCAACAGTCGTCCTAGCAAGAGCAATGCAACAATTACAGATGCCGCTTCAAAGTACACATCTGGTTTAAGACCCTGACTGATAAACCACTGGGGAGAGAAGGTGGGAAATAGAGAATAGAGGTAAGCTGCCCCTGTCCCGATCGCTACTAGCGTATCCATTGTCGCGGTATGACGCTTCAAGGCTTTCCAGGCATTGATGTAGAAAGACCTACCCGCCCAAAACAATACTGGAGTAGTGAGTACAAGTTGTAGCCAGGGATGGTGCAGCCACATGGGAATGAAGGGAATAGGCAATCCCGTCATCGCAGGCAGCGAGCCAATCACGATAACGGCGCTGATAATACCGCTAACCCAAACCTTGCGGGTCAAGTCCTGATTTTCACTTTGCCGCGCCCGCCGTTCTGCATCATCTTCAGGAGCAAGTACATCATCTTGCATCGGCAGAGCAGAATATCCAGCCGCATCCACGGCATCCTGAATCGCTGCTACATCAGTTTGGCTGGGATTATATGTAACGCTGGCTTGTTCAGCTCCAAAGTTAACATTGCACGTCTCAACTCCCGGAACTGAGCGGATTGCCTCTTCGATGTTACTTGCACAAGAGGCACAACTCATGCCTCGCAGTTTCATAGTGGCGTTTTCCATACAAAACCTCCTTATTTTCATCCTTAAAATGGGTCTGAGAAATCTTTAGTGACAGGTAACGGGATAACCTGCCGCTGTAATTGCCTCTGTAATGGCGGCTTCAGATGCTTGAGTTTGGATATTGACCAGTTTGGTCTTGGGATCTGCCTGAACAGTTGCGGCGGCATCTACTGTCTTGATGGCTTTGGTAATGGTTTCGCCACAAGCTGAACACGCCATGTTAGGGACTTTTAGCTGTAGTGTCATGGTTGTATTTTTCCTTTCCTTTGAGGGGTTAATCCTATCTTGCAGTATCCAGTCCACTGGAGTGTCAAGGGGGATTGCGAAGAAATTTTTGAGAACCTCTAAAAAGGAGAAACCAACACCCTGGACACCACGCTCCGCTGTCTCTTGAATCCCTAGGGCGTGTTTTCAAAGTCGGTGTATCCTAGATTGGGGCGACGATGTTTAGTTTTAAAACTTGTTGTTTAAGTCCCGCTAGCATGAAAAAGCGATCGCCACTCTCGGATTACAGCGATCGCACAATATCAAGAGAATCCTTAGCCCTATACCTCTTCTTTTAACCCATCCTCCAACAGCATCCGCACTCTGGTTCACTTTCTTGCGCCCCGTCTTTTGTGCCAACATCGACAGTTTGCGACGATAGAAGCCCCAAAGTTGCTGCCAATCTCCAACGAATGCCCGAAAATCGTATTCGTCTCATCCGACTTTAGTTTCTCTCAGGAACAGAAACAATCAACACTTTCTGTTCCTGAGAAAGTAACAAACTATAATCGATCGCCCATTAGCTACAACCGCACGATTACCATAAATATAAAATTGTGTATTTTTCATACCTTAAACCGAGATGCGTGCGATCGACTATGATTAGGTCGATCGCCAAAAATCACTCTTGTCAACGTTCCTGATTTGAGAGATTTTTAAATTCGCGAGTTCCTTGATAGCCAGATAAATCAGCTAACTCCTGCAACGATTTTTGCCCTTGGTAAAACTTACCGTTAATTTCCCAAGTGGGAGTCGCTTGAATCTTCGCAGCTTCGCAAAGATCGCGCCGAGCATTTTTTCCTTGAGGATTGCACTCGATATAATTGATAATGCCAGCCGCTTCTTTGCCAAAACTTTCTTTCTGCGCTTGACAATGATCGCAGGTAAAAGAGCCGTACATTTTAGCTCCCACTATTTTTAAATGTTGCGCTAAAGCAATTTCGGAAGTACCGGAAGATGTTATAGTCTTCATGCTAGTCTCCTTAGCTGTACCGAGATTATTGACATCGGCATAAAGAGCCAGAGAGGAAATCAGCACTAACATAGACACCAGAATTCCTATAAAAAATAGTTGCCCAATATCATCCCATTCGCGACCGATTAATGCTAAGACAAACAAGCTAGTTGCAAACAAAGCAGAGGCAATACAGTAAATACAAGCTGCTTTGATATCAACAGCCAGTACATACATCAGATAGCCGCTGAAAATCGTCATAGC